>NZ_JCAFRX010000009.1:0-204564 GCF_059368615.1 Stenotrophomonas sp. YJH_SMC_40
ACGCCCAACCCCGGTCTTGCCGTGTGCGCAGGACAGCGCACACGAGCAAGCGGCGACCGAGCTTACATGGGTGAGGGCGCTTTGCTTGCGAAGCACTGCTTCGCAAGCGCCCGAACGCACAGCCGCCAGCGGCTGGGCCGGGCCCCGGAAGGGGGACTTGCAGCGTCCCCCGCAACCGGACCCACCCCGCCATCCGCCAGGAACCCAGCTTTTGCTCCGGCTGTTGCTTCGGCTCTGGCTCTGGCCTCTGCCGGTGCCGGGTGCAACCCGGCCGATACCCTCCCAGTGCTAGGCTGTGGCTAACGACAACCACGGAGGCGGGATGGGGGCGATCGTGTTGTTGCCGCTGTGCGTGGACGATGCCGCGCTCGACCGCTGCCTGGCCGCACTGGATGCCGGCACCGCGCCGGGGACCGCGGTCTGGCTGGCCGACGATGCGCAGACCGGGCCGCGCGCGCAGGCGGTGGTGGAACATTGGTTGGCGCATACGCCACTGCAGGCCGAGTACACCCGCCGCGCGCGGCCGCTGGGCGAGGTGGCCCACCTGGACGAGATGTTGCGCGCCTGCGATGGCATGGACGTGGCGGTGCTGGCACCGGACAGCGTGCCCGCGCCGGGCTGGCTGCAGCAGCTGCAGGACACCTTCGCCCGCGATGCCGCCATCGCCACCGCAACCCCGTGGTGCAATGCCGGCGAAACCGCTGCGTGGCCCCGGCTGGGCGAGATCAATCCGGAACCCGACGATGCCGCGCTGCTGGCGCAGACCTGTGCCGGCCTGCCAGCGCTGCACCCGGAGCTGCCGTCGGCGGTCACCCACGCGGTGCTGGTGCGGGGCAACGCGCGCCGGCGTGCCGGCGGCCTGGACGTGGACAGCTATGCCGGCTGGAACGCGGCGCTGGTCGACCTCAGCCTGCGCATGGCCGGCCTGGGATGGCGCAACGTGTTGTGCGAGACCGCCTTCGTCAGCCGGGCAGGGGAGGCGGTCAGCCGTGATGGCGATCTCGAGGCCCTGGCCGCGCGCTGGCCGGGCTGGGTGCCTCGGCTGGCTGACTTCCTGATGCATGATCCACTGCACGGGCTGCGTGCCGACCTGCAGCAGCGCATGCGGCAGGCGATAATGCCGAAGGAACAGGGGGACCTGTTCGTCCCGTCTTCCGCGCCGGAGCCTCCTGCTTGAATGTTGCCATTGCCGCCATCGTCGTCACCTACCAGAGCGGCAGCACCATCGATGCCTGCCTCTCGCGCCTGCGCCAGGCGCAGGACGTGGCCGAAATCCGGGTGATCGACAACGGCTCGATGGATGGCACGCTGGATATCGTGCAGCGCCATGCCAGCCACGACCCGCGCGTGCGTTTTGTCGGCAATCCGGACAATCCCGGCTTTGCCGCCGCAAACAACCAGGGGGTGGCCGATTCGCACAGCCCGTGGCTGGCCTTCATCAACCCGGACCTTATGGTCGAGCCCGATACTCTGGCCGAGCTGCGCAGCCGTGCCGAACGGTTGGGGGATTGCCTGCTGGGTGTCGAACAGCTGGACGAGCATGGCCATGCGGACGAGGCCGTGCGCCGTCGTGATCCGGATTTCCTGTTGATGCTGCGTTCGCCCGGCAAAGGCTCGAAGCTGTCGGTCCCGCGCGATCCGCAGCAGGCGCTGCAGCGGGTGCCGGCGTTGTCTGGCGCGCTGCTGCTGATGCCACGTGCGCTGTTCGACCGCATCGGTGGCTGGGACGCCGGCTATCGCCTGCACGCCGAAGACCTGGACTTGTGCCGGCGCGCACGTGAGGCTGGCGCGGTGGTGGCGATCGCCAACGACCTGCAGGTCACCCATGTGCGCGGTGTCTCCAGCCGCTCACGGCCGTTCTTCGTCGAATGGCACAAGCACAAGGGCCTGTGGCGCTATTTCCGGAAGTTCGAGGCCAGTCAGCGTTCGCTGCCGGTGCGCGTGGCGGTGTGGGGCGCGATCTGGGCGCACGCCCTGATGCTGGTGCCGCGCCTGCTGCGCAGGTCGTTGTAGAACCGGAAGGGCATCCACGCATGGCGTGGATCTACCAATGCCGTTCCGCGGAGAGCCGAGCCCACGCTCGGCTGCATGGATAGGGTCATCCACGCATGGTGTGGATCCACTGGCCGCGCCCCCGGTTCACCCTGCTGGGCGCATAATCCGCCCCATGCCTATCATCCAGTCCCTGCTCGACACCGACCTGTACAAGTTCACCATGATGCAGGCGGTGCTCCACCAGCACCCCGGTGCCCAGGTGCAGTACCGGTTCAAGTGCCGCACGCCCGGCATCGACCTGGCCCATTACATCGACCAGATCGACGAAGAGATCGACCACCTGTGCAGCCTGCGTTTCAGCGACGCGGAGCTGGATTACATGCGTGGCCTGCGCTTCGTGAAGCCCGACTTCGCCGATTTCCTCGGCCTGTTCCACCTCGACCGCAAGTACATCCAGCTGCGCGCGTCGAAGGCCGTGCCCGGCGAGATCGAACTGGACATCACCGGCCCGTGGCTGCACACTATCCTGTTCGAAGTGCCGCTGCTGGCGATCATCAACGAAGTCTGGTTCCGCAACACCACCACCGCCGACTTCGCCGAAGGCGAGCGTCGCCTGCAGGCCAAGGCCGCGCTGCTGCGCGATACCCCCGGTTTCGAACAGTGCCGCATCGCCGACTACGGCAGCCGTCGCCGCTACTCGCGCGACTGGCACGCGCGCCTGCTGCCGCTGCTGCGCGATGCGCTCGGCCCGCAGCTGGTCGGCACCAGCAACGTGCACTTCGCCCGCCTGTATGGCATGACCCCGCACGGCACCATGGCCCATGAGTATCTGCAGGCCTTCCAGGCGCTGGGCCCACGCCTGCGTGACTCGCAGGTGGCGGCGCTGGAATCGTGGGCACGCGAGTATCGCGGCGACCTCGGCATCGCGCTGTCCGACGTGGTCGGCTTGGATGCGTTCCTGCGCGACTTCGATATGTACTTCTGCAAGCTGTTCGACGGTGTCCGCCACGATTCGGGCGATCCGTTCGACTGGGGCGACCGCATGCTGGCGCACTTCCAGCAGCGCCGCGTCGATCCGCGCAGCAAGGTGCTGGTGTTCAGCGATGGGCTCGACATCGCCAAGGTCATGCGCCTGTACGACTACTTCCGTGGTCGCTGCCAGGTCGCGTTCGGCGTCGGCACCCACCTGACCAATGATCTGGGTCCGACGCCGCTGAACATCGTGATCAAGATGGTCCGCTGCAACGGCCAGCCGGTGGCCAAGCTCAGCGATTCGCCGGGCAAGAGCATGTGCGACGACCCCGGCTACCTGGCCTACCTGCGCCAGGTCTTCGAGCTGCCGCCGGCGTAAACACGTCGGCTTACAGGTAGTCGACCACCACCAGGTAGGCACCCTGCAGCGGCTGCTGCTTCGAAGCCTGCACGCTGTAGCGCTCGGAGAAGGCGATATCGCCGGCGCGCATCGCGCTGGCCGACACCGACAGCTTCTGCCCCTGCCGCTTGCCGTCGCGCAGCGTCGCGGCCTGGCCATCGGCCAGCGCCGTCACGGCCACCGTCGAGCCCTTGGCCGACGGCGGGCAGGCCGCCAGGCTCAGCTCGCCCTGGGACAGGTTGGTCGTGCAGCCCGGCTCGGCGATACGGCCGCTGAAACGAATGCTGCCGCTACTGGCCTGGGCCAGCGCACTGACGGACATCAGGGCCACGCACAGCAGAAGGGAGGTTCTCATGACACGTTCTCTGGTTCGGTGTGTCCTAGTTAGCGACAGGTTCGATCCGTCTTTAATAGGACGATTCCGAATCTGCTAGGGCCATCACCAACAAAGAGTGATGCGCATCAAATAAGGTGATTTCCACCTTAAAAAGGCCTGTTTCCGCGCATGCCGAACGCGCCGCCAGGTGCGTCATGCAGGGTCGTTTGTGGCCTGATCCGGCCACCGTCAAATTCCTTGCGCTCCCCCAACCATGATTTCGCCTAACACGTCACATTTGAGGCGTCAATGAATTGGCGTTCAGAAAAATAATGAGACTTTCATCACAGTTGTGCCTATACTTGCGTCACGGATTCAGGGGAAGGTATGTCCGAGTCCGGCCACAGGTGAGACGCAAGGATGGGTCTTGATAGCCCGGCAGTGCTCCTTGCTTCCTCCTCTACTTCTCATCTCTTCAGTAGGGTTAGGTAAAAGCGAATGCACAAGATCAACCTCATTGCCGCTCTGATGCTGGCCGCCGCTCCGCTGGCCGCCAACGCCGCCGACGGCACCATCACCTTCAACGGCAAGGTGACCGACAAGACCTGCACCATCTCGACCCCCCCGGGCGGCAAGGACTTCGCCGTCAACCTGCCGACCGTGTCCAAGAACACCCTGGCCACCGCCGGTGCCGTCGCCGGTCGTACCCCGTTCGCCATCAACCTGACCAAGTGCAGCGCCGGCAACGTCGCGACCTACTTCGAGCCGGGTTCGACCGTTGACTTCAACACCGGCCGCCTGCTGAACCAGGCCTCGGCCAACGCTGCCACCAACGTGCAGCTGCAGCTGCTGGGCTCGAACAACCAGGTCCTGCCGATCAAGGCTGCCGGCGCTGGCCTGGCCCAGACCAACTCGCAGTGGGTCACCGTCGGCACCGACGGCTCGGCCGACCTGAACTACTACGCTGAGTACTACGCCACTGCCGCCGCCACCCCGGGCGACGTCACCAGCAGCGTCAAGTACACGATCATCTACAACTGATCGTAGCCGTACCCGCACTGGCCGGCGTACGCGCCGGCCCGTGCATCGCGGCCCCTGGCCACATACCTCGAGCGTAGTACTTCCGATGAAAGCATTCTTTCCCCGGGCGCTGCTGCTGGCAGCGTTCACGCTGCCCTTCTGCCAGAACGCTCTGGCCGGCGTGGTGGTCAATGGCACGCGAGTGATCTATCCGGCGCAGGCGCGCGAAGTCACCGTGCAGGTCGACAACGTGGGCGATTCGCCGGCGCTGGTGCAGGCCTGGATCGACAGCGGCGACGCCAACCAGACCGCCGATACCAGCGATGCCCCGTTCGTACTGACGCCGCCGATCGCGCGCGTCGAGCCGGGCCGCAGCCAGGCGCTGCGACTGATCTTCTCCGGCGCGCAGTTGCCGACCGACCGCGAGTCGGTGTTCTGGCTCAACGTGCTGGATGTGCCGCCGTCCCCGGACAACGCTGACAGCGGCGAACAGAATTACCTGCAGGTCGCGTTTCGTTCGCGCCTGAAACTTTTCTACCGGCCGCAGGGCCTGAAGGGCGTCGCCAACGATGCACCGGCAGCGCTGCGCTGGACCCGCAATGGCGACCGCCTGCGGGTGGAAAACCCGAGCCCCTTCCACGTCACTCTGGCCGAAGTACATGCCGTGAGCGGCAGCAGTGAAAAGGCCGTCGAGGACAAGGGCGCGATGGTCGCGCCGAAGCAGAGCCTGGAGTTCGCCGCACCGGCGGGCACCGACCAGGTCCGCTTCATCACCATCAACGACTACGGCGGCCGGGTGGAACACACCATCCGCCTCGGCAGCACCGGGGGCTGAACGCGCCGCGCCGGCCCCTGGCCTGCGCATCCCGCCACCGCCGCTGTGCGGCGAATTGAAGGAATGTCAGTGTGATCGGAAACAGATTGACATTGTCGATCCATCAGGCGCTTTGCCTGTTGGTTGCTGGCGTGGCCTGCCCAGGATGGGCGCTGGCTGCCCCGGCCAATCTCGGCGAACAGGCGCTCATGGCGCAGAGTGGTGCGGCCAATGCGCGTGCACCCGAATCGGCGCAGTTCAACTCCAGCTTCCTGTCTGGCCAGGCCAAGCAGGTGGACCTGGCGGCCTTCAGCAACGGCAACCCGATGGTGGCCGGCAACTATCGTGTCGACGTGTACGTCAACGGTGCCTGGCAGGGCCGTCGCGATCTGCAGTTCAAGGCCGATGCGCAGGGCCGTGTCGACGCCTGCCTGCCGCTGCCGATGCTGGAAGAAATGGGCGTGGACAGCGAGGCCGTGCTGCTGCAGCAGGATCCGTCCGTGCCCACCGACAAGACCAGCTGCGTGCCGGTCCAGCAGCGCATGGCCAACGCCTATGGTGTCTATGACAGCGGCAACCTGCGCTACGACCTGAGCATCCCGCAGGTGTTCCTGCGCCGCGAGGCGCGTGGCTACGTCAACCCGGCGCTGTGGGACCGTGGCATCAACGCCGGTTTCGTCGGTTACAGCTTCAATGCCATCGACAGCGACAGCCGCGTCGAAGGTGGCCAGCGCAACCGCAGTGCCTACCTCGGCCTCAACGCTGGCATGAACCTGGGTGGCTGGCAGTTCCGCCACGATTCGAACCTGACCTGGTCCGAGGGCGACGGCCGCCATTGGCAGAGCATCGCCACCTATGCGCAGCGCGGCATTCCGCAGGTGCGCGGCATGCTCACCATCGGTGAGGCCTACACCACCGGTGAACTGTTCGATTCGATCGGTTACCGCGGTGCCAGTCTGGCCAGCGACGACCGCATGCTGCCCGATTCGCTGCGCGGTTACGCGCCGGTCGTGCGCGGCATCGCCGAGACCAACGCGCGCATCGAAGTGCGCCAGAACGAGCAGCTGATCTACTCCTCCACCGTGTCGCCGGGCAGCTTCGTCATCGACGACCTGTACCCGACCGGCTACGGCGGCGATCTGGAAGTGAGCGTGATCGAGGCCGATGGCCGCCGCCGCGAATTCAAGGTGCCGTTCGGTTCGGTGCCGCAGATGCTGCGGGAAGGCGTGTCGCGTTACTCGCTGACGGCCGGCCAGGTGCGCAACAAGCTGCTGGCCGATGAGCCGTGGCTGGTGCAGGGCACCTACCAGCGCGGTATCGGCAACCAGCTGACCCTGTACGGTGGCAGTGCACTGAGCGATGGCTACCTGTCGCTGCTGTACGGCGTCGGCCTGTCCACGCCGGTCGGCGCATTCGCTGCCGACGTCACCCATGCGCGTACCTCGTTCGATCACTACGGCAACCACACCGGTGCCAGCGTGCGCTTGAGCTACAGCAACATGATCGGCGAGACCGGGACCAACCTGACCCTGGCCGCCTACCGCTATTCGACCGAAGGCTTCTACAGCCTGCAGGACGCGCTGTACGGCCGTGATTCGGACAAGCGCGGCATCGATCCGACCACCCGTGGCCGCCAGCGCAGCCAGTTCCAGGTAACGCTGAACCAGCCGCTGGGCCGTCGCGGCGGCGCGCTGTACGTGACCGGTTCGGTGCGTGACTTCTACGACCGTTCCGGCACCTCCAAGCAGTACCAGGTGGGCTACAACAATGCCTGGCGCTCGGTGAACTACGGCTTCTCGGCGCTGCGCACCGAAGAGGGCGTGCTGGGCCGTTCCGACACCCAGTACCTGTTGTCGATGAGCGTGCCGCTGGGTCGTGGTTCCCACCCGGTGTCGTTCAGCGCCGATCTCGGCGTGCGCGACCGCGGTGGCTACGACAACAGCCGCGTCGGCATCACCGGTTCGGCCGGTGTCGACAACAACTTCAGCTACGGCGTGGCGCTGTCCGATTCCCGCGAAGGTGGAACCACCGCGGTCGGCAACGCCGAGTACCGCAGCCGCTACTCCGCGTTGAACGCGACCTACAGCCACTCGCGCGATTTCCGCCAGGCTTCGGTCGGTGCCAACGGCAGCGTGGTCGTGCATCCGGGCGGCTTCACCTTCACCCCGCAGCGTGGCGACACCATGGTGCTGGTGGAAGCGCCGGGCGCACGCGATGCGATCGTCAGCAACGCCCCGGGCCTGCGCGTCGATGGCCGCGGCTACGCGGTGGTCCCGTACGTGTCGCCGTACCGCCTCAACACCGTCACCCTCGACCCGCAGGGCATGGCCCACGACGTCGAGCTGGAAAGCACCAGCCAGTCGATCGCGCCGTTCGCCGGTGCCATCAGCTACCTGCGCTTCGATACCCGCAAGGGCAACGCGCTGCTGATCCAGGTACGCAACCCGGATGGCCGCACCATGCCGTTCGGTGCGCAGGTCAAGGATGAGCAGGGCCAGCCGGTGGGCATGGTCAGCCAGGGTGGCCGCCTGTACGTGCGCAGTGAAAAGAACCAGGGCCGCCTGCTGGTGGAGTGGGGCGCCGGCGCCGACCAGCGCTGCACCGTCGATTACCAGGTTCCGGCGGGCGCCGATGCGTCCAGGACCGGCTTCATCCCGCTGGAGGCAGCATGCCGATGATCTCTTCCCGTGGCCGCAAGGCGCTGAGTGCGGTGGCCATATTGGCTGGTATTGCCGTGGCCAGCCCCGCGTTGGCGACCTGCTACATCACCCAACAGGGCTTTGTCGCGCAGGACGTGCAGATGGACATGGGGCAGATCGTAATCCTGCCCAGTCTGCCCGTCGGTGGTGTGATCAAGGAGCTGATCGTGCCTATCAACCAGCGCGACAGCATCGGTTACTGCGATCGCTGGGGCGGTAGTGCCAATGGCCGTTTCGTCAACGCCGCGCAGCAGAACGCGGTCCCGGGTTTCAGCAACGTCTATGCCACCGATGTAGCCGGGGTGGGCATTCGTGTCTATCGTGATTCGGGCACCATCCAGACTTACTACCCGCATACCCTGCAATTGGGGGGCAGCCGGACGTTGACCCTCAACGGTGGCCGCTTCCGGGTGGAGCTGATCAAGACCGCCGCGCAGACGGGCTCGGGCATCATCGCGCCTAACGGCCGCTTCACCACCTATTATCTCGACGGCGACGGCCCTGGCCGTCCGGAACTGACCTCGACCTTCAAGGGCTCGGGCACCACCGTGGTCAGCCCGACCTGTGAAGTGCAGGCCGGCAGCCGCAATATCGCCGTCGATTTCGGCAGCGTGCCCAACACTACCTTCACCGGTGTCGGTTCCAAGGCCGTTGACCGCGATTTCGAGATCCGCCTGAACTGCCAGGGCAGCAATGTCGCGCAGTACCAGAGCAAGATCGGCATCCGCCTCGATGCCGATCAGGACAGCTCGAACATGCCGGGCGTGCTGAAGCTCAGTGCGGCCACCAACAGCGCCACCCGCATCGGCATCCAGATGGTCCAGCGCGATGGCACCACCGAGCGCGAAGTGCGCTTCGGCCAGACCGTCAATGTCGGTACCACCACCCCCGGCACCAGCACGATGACCTTGCCGCTGCGCGCCCGCTATGTGCAGACCCAGGCCGGCACGGTCGGTGCCGGTGTCGCGAACGGCCAGGCCACCTTCACCATCCAGTACGAGTAAGGCTGCCCCAGGCCGCAGCCACTGCTGCGTTCCACCGCAACGTCGCCCGTGACACGGGCGGCGTTGACTGCGTCTTGATCTTCCAACGATGAAGATCAATGCCACGACGCGCGTACCATCATTCGAATGTGATGTACGTCGCGATTTTGGAGTTTCCTCATGAGGTGACCGTCTCCTGCCTGCGGGTATTGGACGGGAACGCCGAAAGGATCCAGACGTGGCTACAGCTCCTGGCATTTCCCCGCACCGGCTGTCCGGAGCGCTGCGGTGAAGGTCCTGTCGGTGTTTGGCACGCGACCGGAAGCGATCAAGATGGGGCCGCTGGTGCGGGCCCTGGCCGAGGCTGCGGACATCGAATCGGTGGTCTGCATCACCGGCCAGCACCGGGCGATGCTGGACCAGGTGATGTCGCTGTTCGAGATCACCGCCGACCATGACCTGGATGTCATGGTGCCCAACCAGACCCTCAATGGCCTGTGTTCCAGACTGTTCGAACGGCTTGACGCGCTCTACACGCAGGTCCGTCCCGACCGGGTGCTGGTGCACGGTGATACCACCACGGCGATGACCGCCGCGCTGGCCGCGTTCCACCACCGGATTCCGATCGGTCATGTCGAGGCCGGACTGCGCACCGGTGACATCAACCGGCCGTGGCCGGAGGAAATGAACCGGCGGGTGATCGATGTGGTCGGCGACCAGTTGTACGCGCCCACGCCCAGCTCGCGCGCCAACCTGGCCGGTGAACACCTGGGCGGGCAGATCCTGGTCACCGGCAACACCGTCATCGATGCCCTGCAGCAGACCGTGGAGCGCCTGGATGCCGACCCGGCGCTGCGTGCGCGGGCTGACGAACCCTTCCACATGCTTGACCCCGATCGTCGCCTGCTGCTGGTCACCGGCCACCGCCGCGAGAGCTTCGGGCAGGGCTTCGAGGACATCTGCCGTGCGCTGGCCGAGCTGGCACGGCGGCCGGACCTGCAGGTGCTGTACCCGGTGCATCTGAACCCGAACGTGCAGGGCCCGGTCAACGCCCACCTCGGCCATCTCGACAACGTGCACCTGGTGCCGCCGCAGGACTACCTGCGCTTCGTGCGGCTGATGCAGCGCGCCGACGTCATCCTCACCGACTCCGGTGGCGTGCAGGAAGAGGCACCGGCGCTGGCCAAGCCGGTGCTGGTCATGCGCGACGTCACCGAACGCCCGGAGGCGGTCGAGGCCGGTGTGGTGAGGCTGGTCGGCACCACGCCCTCGCGCATTGTCGAGGCGGTCAACGCGGCACTGGCACAACCACCGCACCTGACCCGCTTCGATCCCGATGCCAGCCCCTACGGCGATGGCCGCGCCAGCGCGCGCATCGTCGCCGCCCTGCGTGGCACGCCGCTTCCCGAATTCTCGCCCGGCCTCCGCAGCAGCGGCGCCGTCCACCCCCACCCACGCGAAGTGACGCCATGACCCAGACCGGCCGCTCTCCCCTGTTTGCATCCGCCGTCGCGTTCGTCCTGTCGGGCGTGGTTGGCAGTGCCCATGCCGCCGACAGCGTCGCCGGCCAGTTCGCCGAGTGGAGCGGTGACAGCACGGTCAGCCGGCAGATGACCCTGCGCGAACTCGGTTTCCGCCAACCGCTGGTGCTCAGCGGGCAGGAGAGCCAGCGCGAGATCTACCTACCGGTGCCGGCCGGTGTCGCCACCCGCGATGCGCAGCTGCAGCTGGACGGGCGCTACGTGCGCGGCCATGCCGGGCGCACTTCTGGCCTGTGGTCGGTCGATGGCGATCCGATCGCCGCGCGCTCGATCACCGACGCACAGGGTGACGCCAGCCAGCTGCTGGCCATCGATGGCGAACCCCGCCAGAACGGCTTCGTGCGGGTCGGCGTCGGCTGGTGGTCGATCGTGTCCGACTACCAATGTGCCGACCAGAGCGCGCCGGCCAACGTGCTGCGGCTGTCGCCGGACTCGCGCTTCAGCTACCGCTTCGACGGCCGCGCCGTGGACACCGTGGCCAAGGCGTGGGGCGCGCTGCCCCCGCAGGTGCGCCTGCTGGTGGATGGCAAGGCACTGCAGGCGCCCGCCTACGATGCGGCCTGGCGCATCGGTACCGCATTGCAGGCCGGTGGCAAGCAGGTGCAGGTGGTGGCGCTGCCCAAGGTCGGTGACAGCGTCGACCTGACCGGCATCAGCATCCCGGCCAGCCTGCAGATCGTGCCGGCCTATGCCGCGCTGGCCACTGGCGAGCGCGCGCATGCGATCAAGGATCTGGCTGAAGTGGGGGCACTGCTGTCGCTGCGTGACAGTGGGCCATTGGCCGCAGAGGTGATGATCGGCAGCGATGCGCTGCGGGCCGGCGTGCGCGCGGGACTGGATGCGCTCGCTGCACAGGTCGGCGCCACCGGCGCCGATGCGGTCACGGCCTTCGCCGCGTGGCGCGGTACCGACATGGGCGGCCTGGAAAAGCCCGCGGCCACCGCCTCGGTCCGCGTGGTGGCCGTTGCCGGCCGTCCGACGCTGGTGGTCGACCCGGCGGCGGCGGGCAAGATCGCCGGGCTGTTCGCCGAACAGTGGCGCAGCTATGCGCTGGGCCGTAGCCTGCAGGTCAGCGCAGCGGGCACGCCGAAGCTGGACGGTGACCAGGTGCTGCTGAGCCGACTCGGCAACATCGCCGGCACGATGGATGTCGTGACCCGCGCGGACCGCAGCGCCAGCTTCGACCTCGGCGCGTTGTCGGCCGACGGGCGCCTGCCCGAGGAGGTGGTGATCGATGTCTCGGCGGCCCCCAATGCGGCCGGGCAGGGCGCGGTGGCCACCATCCATTTCAACGATTACCTGCTGGGCGGCAAGGTGCTGTCGGCCAACGGCCAGCCGCAGCGGCTGGTGGCCAGGGTGCCGGCCTACGCGCTGTCGGCACGCAACGAGATCCGCGTCAGCTTCCTGCGCCAGCCGGCTCGTCCCTATTGCCACGATCCGGCCACCGCGTATCCGGTCTCGATCCTGCCCAGCAGCCACATGACCCTGGCCAAGCGTTCGCTGGGCAGTGACTTCGTCGGTGCCAGCAGCCAGCTGTCACGCGGCAACCAGATGTTCGTGCCCGCCACGTGGCTGCAGGACGCGCCGGCATCGCTGCGCAAGGTGATCGCGGTGGCCAGTGCAGTGGGGGCCTCGCCAGAGGCGTCGGAGCTGAAGGTGGTCGATGCCGGTGCGGCGGTCAGCCCGGGTGCGCCGTGGCTGGCTTTCGGTGTGGCGCCGTCGGGTGTCGATGTGGCCGGCCTGAAGGACGGCCACCTGCTGATCGGCGGGAAGCCTCAGCCGCTGCTGGATGTCAGCGGCCTGGACCGCGCCGCGGTGGTGCAGGTCGGCACCTCCGGCGGCCAGCTCGGCGTGCTGTACAGCGACCTGGGCACTCAGGCACCGTCGTTCGGCGCACCGTTCCGGCTGCTGCGCGGTGATCTGGCGGTGCTCGACGGCAGTGATGCCGTGCGCGAGTTCGATCGCCAGGATCCTTACGGGAGCCACGTTGCCCAGGATGGCAATCCACAATCGAAGTGGGAACGGCACATGGTCTGGTTGCTGCTGCTGGTCGGCGTGATCGTGTTCGCGCTGCTGGCCGCCCGCGTCACCCAGGTGCGCCGCCGCAAGTCCGCCAACACAGGGCACTGATCCACCGTGGACGGTCTGTTCTGGAACATCCAGCTGGCCAACTATTACGCCTTCCTGGAAACCACGGCGGCGGCGGCGGCGGTGGCCGTGCTGATCCTGATCTCCAGCCTCGATGACCTGTTCATCGATGTCTGGTACTGGGTGCGCGAGAGTTGGCGCGCGCTTACCATCAAGCGCCGCGAAGCGTACCGGCCGCTGACCCAGGAAGACCTGATGCAGCGGCCGCAACAGCCGCTGGCGATCATGGTGCCGGCGTGGATGGAATACGACGTCATCGCGCAGATGGTGGAGAACATGATCAACGTGCTCGACTACCGCGAGTACGTCGTGTTCGTCGGCACCTATCCCAACGACCAGCAGACCATCGACGAAGTGGAGCGCATGCGCCGCCGCTACAAGCGCCTGCGCCGCGTTGAAGTGCCGCACGACGGGCCGACCAGCAAGGCGGACTGCCTGAACTGGTTGATCCTGGCCATCTTCGATTACGAGAAGCGCCACGACATCGAATTCGCCGGCGTGATCCTGCACGACAGCGAGGACGTGCTGCACCCGATGGAACTGCGCTTCTACAACTACCTGCTGCCGCGCAAGGACATGATCCAGCTGCCGGTCACCTCACTGGACCGCGAGTGGTACGAACTGGTGGCCGGCGTCTACATGGACGAATTCGCCGAATGGCACGCAAAGGATCTGGTGGTGCGCGAGAGCGTGTCCGGCATGGTGCCCTCCGCGGGCGTGGGTACCTGCTTCTCGCGGCGCGCGCTGCTGGCGCTGAGCGCGCAGACCGACAACCAGCCTTTCAACACCGACAGCCTCACCGAGGATTACGACGTCGGTGCGAGGCTGGCAGCCATGGGCATGCAGTCGATCTTCGCCCGCTTCCCCGTGCAGTTCCGCGTGCGCCGCCCATCCTGGTTCGGCTGGGGGCCGGTGCGCGAGCGCACCCAGCAGATGGCGCTGTGCGTGCGCGAGTACTTCCCCGACAACTTCCGCGCGTCGTACCGGCAGAAGGCGCGCTGGGTGCTGGGCATCGGCCTGCAGAGCTGGGAGTCGCTGGGCTGGCGCGGATCGCTGGCCACCAAGTACCTGCTGGCGCGCGACCGCAAGGGCATCATCACCTCGTTCGTCAGCATCATCGCCTACATCATCTTCCTGCAGCTGCTGCTGTTCTGGCTGTTGAAGATGACCGGGCTGTGGACGATGCAGTTTCCCAGCGTGTTCCAGGCCGGTACCTGGCAGATGAATGTCGCGCTGCTGACCACCGCAGCGCTGGCGACCCGGGTCGTGCAGCGCTTCTACTTCGTCAACCGGTTGTACGGCTGGGAGCACGCGCTGATGTCGATCCCGCGCATGGTGGTCGGCAACATGATCAATTTCATGGCCACCGCCCGTGCCTGGAAGGTCTTCCTGGCCTACCTGCTGTTCGGCAAGCGCATGGTCTGGGACAAGACCATGCACGACTTCCCCGATGCGGCGCAGCTGGTGCAGACCCGCAAGCAGCTCGGTGAGCTGTTGACCACCTGGCAGGCGGTGGAACCCGAGCGCCTGCAGCAGGCGCTGGACCAGCAGCAGGCAGGCCGCCAGCAACCGCTGGGCCGCATCCTGCTCACCCAGGGCTGGCTGGATGACGAGACCCTGGCCGAGGCCATCGCGTTCCAGGGTGACCTGCCACGCGCGGTGATCGATGTGGACTACCTGCGCGCCTGCCAGTTCCCGGTCAGTGCCGATGCCTGCGTGCAATGGCGCATGCTGCCGCTGCCGCCGCGCCAGGAAGGCACCCTGCGGCTGGCCGTGGCCAGTCCGCTGCCCGACGACGCCGTGGCGCTGCTGAAGCAGGAAACGCGCAGCGAGCACATCGAACAGAGCATCGCCCGCGAAAGCGAGATCAACGCGGGTCTGCGCCTGATCGGTGGCGACCGGCAATGGCACCTGGACAACGTGCCCCTGCTGGGAGACCTGCTGGTGGAAATGCGCCTGATCGATCACGCACGCTTCGAGATCGCACTGGACGACTACATGCCGCAGCGCGACGGCCGCATCGGCGATTACCTGGTCAAGCAGGGCATCACCACCGAAGAGGCCGTGGCCCAGGCCATGCAGGAGCAGCGCCGGCGTGCGGCCACGCTGCAGTCGCCGCCGCCCGGAGCCTTGCCGGCATGAAGACCACGCTGCTGTCCACCGTCATCGCCGTGGTATTGGCCACGGCCGCCGCGCCGGTGCTGGCACAGACCGATGCACCACTGCCATTGTCCGGTGCCGCCTACCGCATCGCCGAGCAGGCGTTTGCCGCCTATGAACGTGGCGATTACCCTGCGGCCTACCGGCAGTCCAGTGAAGCGATCCGGCTGCGCCCGGACGTGGTGCGGCTGCGCCTGCTGCAGATCTATGCGCTGCAGAAACTGGGGCGGGGTGCCGAGGCGCAGCAGCAGGCACGTCGTGCACTGGATGCGGGGTTGAAGGATCCGGCCTTGCCGCCGCTGGCGGCGGCTGCGCCCAGGACGACCACAGGTGCATCGCGCAGCACAGCGGTACCGCGTGCGCCCGCAACGGCGGCAGACCGCAACAACCGGCAGGCCCACATGCTGGCAACCGAAGCCTATGCGGCCTACGACGCCGGGCAGATGGGCATCGCCGCCAGCAAGGCCGAGCAGGCGTTCCGGCAGCAGCCGAAACAGGGCGCATGGGCCCTGCTGTGGGTGGCCGCGTTGGAAGCACAGCAACAGCCCGAACAGGCCGACGCCGCCATCAGCACCGCGCTGCAGCTGGGCGCACCGAATGTCGAAGCGCTGCGCGCGCGACGCGTGACACTGGACCGCCAACGCGCGCTGCTGCAGGCACAGCAGGCCTATCAATTGCTGTCCGCAGGCGAGGATGCCGCCGCCATTGAGCAGGCGCACGCCGCCGTGGAACTGGCACCCGACGTTGCTTCATACCGGTTGCTGCTGATCACCGCGCAGCTGCAGGGCGATCAGCTGGCCGACGCTGAGCACAGTGCTGATCAGGCATTGCAGGTGGACGCCAACGATCTCAATGCCCGGGTGATGCGTGGCTACCTGCGCCAGCGCCAGGGCAGTACGCTGCGGGCCAATGAGGATTTCGATGCCGCGCTCGCCACGTCGGGATCAACCGCGCAGCAGCGCAACGTGCGCCTGCTGGCGGTGGATGCGGCACTGGCCGCAGGTGATCGGGTACGCGCAGCTGCACTGCTGGCACCGTTGCAGTCGGCATTGTCAACGGATGCGGGCGATGCACGCGCGCAGCAGCTGCTGCAGCAGGGCATCGCGCAACGCAGCCGGGCGATCCACTCCAGTCGCGCGCTTCCCCGCATCAGCGCCGAGGCCTACCCGGCACCGGTCCAGCACTGCCAGTCCGGTGACAGCGGCAACGTCTGCGAACTGGTGCCGGCCGATCTGCAGGGGGATGGCGGTGCCGCACAGCGTGCCTACGCTGCCTACGCGCGCCAGGATTACGCCGATGCCATCGGTGAGGCGCGGCAGGCCGTGCAACTCGCACCGGACGACGCGAACCTGCAAGGCCTGCTGACCACCACGCTGGCGGCGGGCAACCGTGCCCAGCAGGATGAAGCGCGGCAGCGCCTGGATGCGGCACTGGCACAGCACCCTGATGACGCGGGGGCGCTGATGCAGCGCGGCTACCTCAACCAGAAGGCCCATGAGCCGGCGCGCGCGCTGGCCGACTTCCGGGCCGCCGAGGCCACCGGCAGGGCACCGAAAAGCGTAGTGCTCGACCAGGCCTACGCCAGCGCAGCCAACGGCGACCATCCACAGGCGGTGACGCTGCTGCGTAGCGCCATTGATCGCGCCGATGCCGGTGAGCTGCCACTGGATGAGCGCCAACGCTACAGCGTGCGCAATGCCATCGCCAATTACTCGCGCGAGTGGGGCGTGATCGCCTCGGCGGGTTTCCGTGGTGCGCGCCAGGCGGCGACCAATGTCGGCGGTGCAGCGATCAGCACGCCGGGCGATTCGGTGTTCAGCACGCTGGAGGCGTTCTGGCGGCCCCCGGCCTTCAACGACCAGCATGGCACGCTGGAACTCTACGCACGCCTGCTCAACACGCTGTACGACGAGGGTGGCACTTACGAATCGATCCGCGCGGTGGACCCGTGCACCGGCGAATCAACGCCGGATGCGCGTGCACGCGCCGAACGCCTCAGCCATTCGCGTTCCACCACCGGCTGGCCGTCAACCATCGCTTCGTTCGGCATGCGCTACGCCTTCGGCCAGACCGGCCTGAGCGCCGGCATCGAGCGCCGCCAGTTCCTCGGCAGCGCAACCCGCCAGGGCGAGGTCTACCCCGCCTCGGCGGCCGTGCAGTGCCGCCTGCAGCTGGCCCGTAACCCGCCACTGGAAGCCAGCACGCTGGCCCGCTACCGCTTGGCCAGCGGTTCCGGTGGCTGGATGTCCTACCTGACCTATGGCTATTACCACGGCACCGATCTGCGCACCGACGTCAACCAGTGGTGGATGGTCAGCGGCTACGCGCAGGGCGGCTATACCTGGGATGACAACAGCGCGCACTTCACCCTCGATGCACTCGATGCCAATGGCGCGCCGGTGCGTCGGATCGGTGAGGCCAATGGCCGCCTGCATCGCGAACAGTGGTTCGCTGCCGGTGAACTGCGCGCCGGGCGCAGTTTCCGCTTCGGTGCAGGGCAGACGCATTGGGTGGTCACACCCTATGTCGTGGTGGGTGCCGATTGGCTGGACCAGCGCTCACGCGCGCGCGACATCCGTTATCCGCCGTTCCCGGCGCAGTCGTTCGCGCTCAACGATACGCAGCGCAGCTGGTCACTTGGCGCAGGGCCGGGTGTGGGCGTGCGTTACGGGTTCCGCGAGGACCACTACAACACGCCGCGTTCCTACCTGGACCTGACCGTGCAATACCGCTTCGCGATCGGCGGTGGTGATACGCAGCGTGCCAAGGGCCTGTTCGCCACCGCCATCCTCTATTACTGAGGCAGGCCCCAGCGTCGCCGAAGCGCTGCGGCCTGCGGTGTGTCCTGGGTCAGCCATGGCTCCAGTGCATAGACCAGCACGTGCTGTGCGCCGCTGTCGCGTGCCCATGCCAACTGCCGCTGGATGCGTGCGGCATCGGCCGTTTCGCCCTTGAATCCGCTGCCGTCGGCAGGGCCGCCGGGCAGTTCGCGGAACAACTCAACGATCGCATCGAAGCCGATGCCCTGCGCGTGGAAATGATCGAGCAACGGCTGAAGCTGCTGCACGTTGCCGGCGCCGGCTACGCCCACGCCGTCCTGTACCATCGGCCGCAGCGTGGCCTGTGCCAGCACCGCCTGCCACAGCGTGACCAGGTTGCCATCGGTCTGCAGGCGGCTGAAGTAGCAGGAGATCGCACAGTCACCGCCGCGCGTGCTGGCGGCCTGCACCAGCCCGTGCAGCCACTGCGCCAGCCATTGCTGGCGGGCCGGAACGGCCCAGTGGTACTGCTCCAGTTCGTAGGGCAGGTACCAGCCCCCGAAGGCCGGCTGCTGCGCCCAGGGTGCCTGTGCCAACCAGCTGCGTGCGTACGCCAGGCTCTCGGCCAGGAAGGCCTTCAGCGTGGCGTCGTCCGCGGCGATGGCCTGCCACCAGCGTTGCTGGAAGGGCAGGCCGACGCGGATGCGGATGCCGTTCTCGCCGGCGGCGGTAAACAGCTGCTGCAGGCTGCCGTCGGGTAGCGACCAGTCGCCGTCGCTGCCACCGACGATGCCGGTCCATTGCAGCACCAGCTGCCGGCAGCCCAGCGTACGTGCAAGCTTCAAGGATCGCTGCCAGTCGGCCAGGCCCCACTGCAGGTGGCTGCGCCACGGCTGCAGGAAGGTGCCATCCACCTGCACCGGCAGCGAGCAGCCGGGCAGGGTAGCGAGCGTACCGGCCAATGGCGCCAGCACCGCCGCGCGCAGCAGCCGGCGGCGCAACGGCGAAGACGGATCCGCGGGAAGGGCAGGCCAAACCATGCCCGCATCATCCCAAAGCCCCGTGCGTGGCGGGTGAACCCCGCGTCCGGTAGTGCCGGCCGCGGGCCGTAGCGTGCTCTGGTAGTGCCGGCCGCTGGCCGGCATCGCCTACCGCTTATTCCAACGCGTAGCGCAGGGTGAACAGCACCGCCACCAGCCACACGGCCGGATGCACTTCGCGCCAGCGCCCGGTACCGGCCTTCAGCGCGGCATAGGCGATGAAGCCGAACGCCAGACCATTGGCAATCGAGTAGGTGAACGGCATCGCCAGCGCACACAGCGCGGCGGGCACCGATTCGGTCAGGTCGCTCCAGTCCACTTCCACCAGTTCGCGCAGCATCAGGCCGGCCACGAACAGCAGCGCGGGTGCGGTGGCATAGCTGGGCACCATCGCCGCCAGCGGCGAGAACAGCAGCGCGGCCAGGAACAGCGCCGAAACCACCAGTGCGGTCAGGCCGGTGCGGCCGCCCACCTGCACGCCCGAGGCGCTTTCAGCGAAGGCGGTGGTGCTGCTGGTGCCCAGCATCGAGCCGGCCACAATGGCGGTACTGTCGGCCAGCAGCGCGCGGCCGAAACGCTTCTGCGCGCCTGGCAGCTTCAGCAGGCCGGCGCGACCGACCACGCCGTACAGCGTGCCGGTGGCATCGAACACTTCCACCAGCACGAACACCAGCACCACCTGCAGCAGTACTGCGATGGGTGCGCCGCCGTCATGGTGCAGCAGGCCCGGCAGGTCCAGCTGCAGGAAGGTGGGTGCCAGGCTCGGCGGCAGCGAGACCAGGCCCTGGTACTGCACATCGCCCAATGCCCAGCCAGCGCCGGTCACCGCCAGGATGCCGATCAGGATCGCACCGCGGATGCGGCGCGCTTCCAGCACCGCGATCAGCAGGAAGCCGGCCAGTGCCAGCAGCGGCGGCGCCGTGTTCAACGGGCCCAGTGCCACCAGCGTGTCCTCATTGCCGACGATCACGCCCGACTTCTGCAGCGCGATGATCGCCAGGAACAGGCCGATGCCAGCCACGATGGCCGAGCGTAGCGACGACGGAATGCCCGACACCAGCCACGCGCGTACACCGGTCAGCGACAGCACCAGGAACACCAGGCCGGAGATGAACACCGCACCCAGTGCCTGCTGCCACGGCAGGCCGGCGGCGCCGACCACGGTGAAGGCGAAGAACGCGTTCAGGCCCATGCCCGGTGCCATGCCGACCGGGAAGTTGGCGGCCAGCGCCATCACCGCCGAACCCAGCGCAGCGGCCAGGCAGGTGGCCACGAACACTGCACCGGCGTCCATGCCGGTGGTGCCGAGGATCTCGGGGTTCACGAAGACGATGTAGGACATCGTCAGGAAGGTGGTGACACCGGCCAGCAGCTCGGTGCGCACGGTGGTGCCGTGCTGCTGCAGCTGGAACAGGCGCTCGAACAGGGACATCGCAGATCTCTCGTGCCTGCGCGCCCTGCCGCCCTGGGGGACCTGCGGGTGCGTCGCCAGGCGGTTAGAAGTGGTAGTTCAACTTCAGCGTAACGCTGCTGTAGTCGGTATGGAAGCTGCGACGGGCCGCAGCAGGGTAGTTGGGGTCTTCCAGGGTCACCGGGCTGGAACCCAGGTGGGTGTAGCGGTATTCGGCACCGGCCGAGAGGCGGTCGTTGAAGCGGTACAGCACGCCTGCGGTGGCATGGGCGCCGGTGGACAGGTGCGAGGCGCGGGTCTCGAATTCGGCCACGCGGCAGCCGTTGGTGGCTTCCACCAGCGACTTGTCGCAGCCCAGGGTGAATTCCTGCTGGGCCACGGTCACGCCCGCGCCGACGTAGGGCAGCCAGCGGCCCATCGCACGGCCCAGCGTCACATCGAAGGTGCCCGAACGGGTCACCGCGTCCTTGCCGTAGTACGGGCTGTACCGGTGCTGCTCGCGATCCTTCCAGTCACGGCTGACGTTGCCGAACGACAGCGCGCCTTCAACGCCGACCACGATGTTGTTGTCGAACTGCCAGCGACGGCCACCCTGCACGCCGCCGGTGAAGCCGCGCACGCTCTTTTCCGAGGCGTTGGCATTGCTGCGGTCCTTGCTGTGCCCCTCGCCATGCGAGGCCTGGGCACCCAGGTAGAAGCCGTCCCAGTCGGTGGTCGCGGCCGTGGCGGTGCCCGACAGCAGCAGGGCTGCCGTGGTGATGATCAGTGCTTTCATTGCGGTTTCCTACGTTGGGGGATGAAGCGGGAACGTAGGAAAACCGATGCAGGCGAGTGAAAACATACAACGAATTGCAAAGTCCGATTACGACAAGGATTCAAGCCCGCTTGAGGCGTCTGCGTTCATCAACGGTTGAATCCCGGCCGGCGAAAACACCCGGAAAGCGGGCATCCATGGCGACAGGAACGCCTGAAAGACGAAAGGCCGCGCGAGCGCGGCCTTTCGTTTTCTGCGGTATGGCTTACTTCAGCGCCTTGAAGCGCAGGCGCTTCGGCGCAGCGTCGTCACCCATGCGGCGGCGCTTGTCTTCTTCGTACTCGCGGTAGTTGCCCTGGAAGAACTCCACGTGCGAGTCGCCTTCGAACGCCAGGATGTGGGTCGCGATGCGATCCAGGAACCAGCGGTCATGCGAGATGACGAAGGTGTTGCCCGGGAACTCCAGCAGCGCATCTTCCAGCGCACGCAGGGTTTCGATGTCCAGGTCGTTGGACGGTTCGTCGAGCAGCAGCACGTTGCCACCCTGCAGCAGGGTCTTGGCCATGTGCAGGCGGCCACGCTCACCACCGGACAGCGAACCGACCATCTTCTGCTGGTCCTGGCCCTTGAAGTTGAAGCGGCCGATGTAGGCGCGCGACTGGATCTCGATGCCGTTGATGTTGAGGATGTCCAGGCCGCCCGCGATTTCCTGGAAGACGTTGTGGTTGCCTTCCAGCGCGTCGCGGCTCTGGTCCACGTAGGACAGCTTCACGGTCGGGCCGACCACGATCTCGCCCGTATCCGGCTTTTCCTGGCCGGTGATCATCTTGAACAGGGTCGACTTACCGGCACCGTTCGGGCCGATGATGCCGACGATGGCACCGGCCGGCACCAGGAAGCTCAGGTTGTCGAACAGCAGGCGGTCGCCGAACTTCTTGGAGACGTTCTTGAACTCCATCACCGCATTGCCCAGGCGCTCGCCCGGCGGGATGAAGATTTCGTTGGTCTCGTTGCGCTTCTGGTAATCGACCGACTGCAGCTCTTCCAGGCGGGCCAGACGGGCCTTGCCCTTGGTGCGGCCGCCCTTGGCGTTCTGGCGCGACCACTCCAGTTCCTTCTGGATCGCCTTTTGGCGGGCCTTTTCCTGATTGTCTTCCTGCTTCAGGCGCTCGTCCTTCTGGGTCAGCCAGTCGGTGTAGTTGCCCTTCCACGGAATGCCGCGGCCGCGGTCCAGTTCCAGGATCCACTCGGCGGCGTTGTCCAGGAAGTAGCGATCGTGGGTGACGGCCACCACGGTGCCGGTGTAGCGCGCCAGGAACTGTTCCAGCCATTCCACCGACTCGGCGTCGAGGTGGTTGGTCGGTTCGTCGAGCAGCAGCATGTCCGGCTTCTGCAGCAGCAGGCGGCACAGGGCCACGCGGCGCTTTTCACCACCTGACAGCTTGCCGACGATGGCATCCCACGGCGGCAGGCGCAGCGCGTCGGCGGCCACGTCCAGCTGGTTTTCCAGCGTGTGTGCGTCGCCAGCGGCCAGGATCGCCTCCAGGCGCTCCTGTTCCTTGGCCAGCGCGTCGAAGTCGGCGCCTTCCTCGGCGTAGGCGGCGTACACCGCTTCCAGCGCGGCCTGGGCCTGCAGCACTTCGCCCACGCCTTCCTCGACCGCTTCACGCACGGTCTTGGTCGGGTCCAGTTCCGGTTCCTGCGCCAGGTAACCGACCTTGATGCCCGGCTGCGGGCGGGCCTCGCCCTCGAAATCGGTGTCCACGCCGGCCATGATCTTCAGCACGGTGGACTTGCCGGCGCCGTTCAGGCCCAGCAGGCCGATCTTCGCGCCCGGGAAGAAGGACAGCGAGATGTCCTTGATGATCTGCCGCTTGGGCGGGACCACCTTGGACACGCGGTTCATGGTGTAGATGTATTGCGAGGACATGCGGTCTCCGTAGGCGCGGCCCTGCGCCCGACCCGTCACGGATAGATCCCGTTGCGGCAGCGGGCACAGACTGAAATGGAATACCGCCAATTATAGCCGGAACCGGTTCCGGGCCGCTCCCGGGAGGCGCCGCCGGGCTGGCTATCGCCTGAATACCCGGTCACAGTCCTGCAGCGGGAAGCGTTTCCAGCCGGAAACGGTTCAGATCGGTTGCGCAATATGGGCTCACCACCCACCAAGCAGAGGTCTGACATGCGCATCAATCGAGTAATGGCCAGTGCCGTGGCCTCTGTGCTGGCACTGGGCGCCGTGGCCCCGGCATTCGCCGACAACGACCATCGCCGCGACCACGACCGCCGTGAATGGCGCGAGGATCGCCGTGAGTGGCGCCAGGACCGCCGCGACTGGGAGCGCGACCGCCGCGAGGCCCGTCGCGACTGGGAACGCGACCGCCGCGACTGGCATCGCGACCATGACCGCTACTACCGCCCGGCACCGCCGCGCGTGGTCTATCGTCCGGCCTACGGCCCGGGCTATGGCTGGAAGGTCGGCCACCGCTATCGCGACTACTACCGCGGCCCGATCTACGTGGTGAACGACTACCCGCGCTACAACCTGCGTCGCCCGCCCTACGGGCACCAGTGGATCCGCGATGACCGCGGCAACATGCTGCTGGTGGCCATCGCCACCGGTGTGATCGCCCAGTACGTGCTCAGCAGCCGCTGAGGATCGCGGCCGGGGTCGGACCCCTTTCCATCGGAAAGGGGTCTGACCCCACAACATCCCTCGAAACCATACGGGGCCGGATTCCTTCGGGAATGCCGGCCCCGTCCGTTTCGGCCCCAGCGGGCCGGTGCGGGGCTACAATCGGGGGCTGAGCCGTACCCCTTTTCCCTGCCTGCTGGAGTACCCGATGTTCCCGCGTGACGTCCGCATCGAATCCTACGATCCCGAACTGGCCAAGGCCATCGCCGCTGAAACCCAGCGCCAGGAAGACCACGTCGAGCTGATCGCCAGCGAGAACTACACCAGCCCGGCGGTGATGGAAGCCCAGGGCAGCCAGCTGACCAACAAGTACGCCGAAGGCTACCCGGGCAAGCGCTACTACGGTGGCTGCGAGTACGTGGACATCGCCGAGCAGCTGGCGATCGATCGCCTGAAGCAGCTGTTCGGCGCCGACTACGCCAACGTGCAGCCGCACAGCGGCTCGCAGGCCAACCAGGCCGTGTACTTCGCCCTGCTGCAGCCGGGTGACACCATCCTCGGCATGAGCCTGGCCCACGGCGGCCACCTCACCCACGGCGCCAAGGTGAACGCCTCGGGCAAGCTGTTCAACGCCGTGCAGTACGGTGTGAACGACCAGGGCCTGATCGATTACGACGAAGTCGAGCGCCTGGCCCTGGAGCACAAGCCGAAGATGGTCGTGGCCGGCTTCTCCGCCTACTCGCAGGTGATCGACTGGGCGCGCTTCCGCGCCATCGCCGACAAGGTCGGTGCCTACCTGTTCGTCGACATGGCCCACGTTGCCGGTCTGGTGGCTGCAGGCGTCTACCCGAGCCCGCTGGAACACGCCCACGTGGTCACCTCCACCACCCACAAGACCCTGCGCGGCCCGCGTGGCGGCATCATCATCGCCAAGGGCGCCGACGAAGACCTGGTCAAGAAGCTGCAGTCGATCGTGTTCCCGGGCATCCAGGGCGGTCCGCTGATGCACGTCATCGCCGGCAAGGCCGTGGCCTTCAAGGAAGCGCTGGAACCGGGCTTCAAGGCCTACCAGCAGCAGGTGGTGAAGAACGCCCAGGCGATGGCCAATACGCTGATCGAGCGTGGCTACAAGATCGTCTCCGGCGGCACCCAGAACCACCTGATGCTGGTCGACATGATCGGCAAGGACGTGTCCGGCAAGGACGCGGAAGCGGCGCTGGGCAAGGCCCACATCACCGTCAACAAGAACTCGGTGCCGAACGACCCGCGTTCGCCGTTCGTGACCTCGGGCCTGCGCCTGGGCACCCCGGCGGTGACCACCCGTGGCTACGTCGAACAGGACTGCGTGGACCTGGCCAACTGGATCGCCGACGTGCTCGACGCGCCGAACGATGACGCCGTCATTGCCCGCGTGCGCGATGCCGTCAGCGCGCAGTGCCGCAAGTACCCGGTCTACGGCTGATCAGGGCCGGGGTCAGAGCCCTTTCCTGGCGGAAAGGGATCCGCCCCCGCCTTCCGGATCGACGCAGGGGTCGGATCCCTTCCCGCAGGGAAGGGCTCTGACCCCGTCACCAGGAATCCCGCGCATGGATGAGCGCCGCCTCAAGTACCTGTACACCGCGCTGGCGGTGCTGTTCGGCCTGCCCAGCCTGTTCTTCGGCGGTGCCGGCGCCTGCATCGCCGTGGTCATGGGCGTGATCGGGCTCGTCTCGCTGGACGCGGACAAACTGTGGTTTGCCGCCGGCATGTTCGCGTGGGGATCGTGCGCGATCGCCGGCCTCGTGGCCTGGGTCGCACTCAGCATCGTCTGGCTGCGCGATGGTGCACGCGGGCTGTACATGGCATCACGCCGCTGGTGGCTGCTGCTGGGCCTGGGCGTGCTGGCAGGCCTGCCCTTGGTGGCGATGGCGCTGTATTACTTCGCCGAGCTGGGTTCGTCCGTGCTCAGCGGGCTGTTCGCCGGGCCGTCCCTGTTGGTGCCCACCGGTACGTTGATCCTCCTGCGGCTGCGTGCTGACGCCCTGGGCGAGCCATCCGGCCCGGCGCGATCAGAGGAGTAGGCCCGCGTGGATGAGCGCCGCCTCAAGTACCTGTACACCGGGCTGGCGGTGCTGTTTGGCCTGCCCAGCCTGGTGGCGGGTGGTGCCGCGGCGACGATGCTGCTGCTGACGGGGCTGGGCCAGTTCGGCCATGGCACGCTGGCCGCGGTGACCCTGATGCCGCTGTGGGGCCTGACCGGCATTGCCGGCTGCCTGGCCTGGTTGTGGCTCAGCGCGGGTTTTCTGATGCAGGGGCGTGCCGGGCTGCACGTGCACCGGCTCTGGTGGTGGATGCTGCTGGCAGGCGGTCTCGCCGCCTTGCCCCCGCTGGGGCTGGCGCTGTGGTGGGGCATCGCCGTGCATGCCGAAGGCATCGGCTTGTTACTGTTGGGCCCGTCGATGCTGGTGCCGGCTGCGATGCTGCTGTGGATCAAACGCCGCGGATGACGTGGCCCATGGAAGGAGATCGAACGCATGGATGAGCGTCTGCACAAACGCTGGATGGCGATCGCCGGCCTGCTGGTGGGCCTGCCCGCCGTGGCGGCAGGCGGCACGGGTGCCGTGCTGGGGTTGATGGTCGTATGGGACGGCAAGTATCTGACGGGCGACGAGCACTGGCTGTTGCTGCTGTGGTCGTCGGCCGGAATCATCGGCCTGCTGTCGTGGTTGTGGCTGAGCGGCCTGTACCTGTGGCGAGGTGTCACCGGCCTGCGCCACTCCCCGGTTGTCGCCTGGGTAGGGCTGGGGGTGGGGGCCCTGGCCGCATTGGGCGTCGTTGCGGCCACGCTGTACTTCACCTTCAAGCATGGGGAGATCTCGACATTTGCCTTCCTCGGCTTTGGCCCACCGCTGCTGGTGATGGCAGGGCACCTGGTGTGGTTGCGTTGGGCGCGCGCGGCCTCGGCGCCGCCGGCACCCGCTTGAACGCGCAGCGCTGACCGCGCTGAAGGCTCGGTTCGACCGAAATGCAGGCACTTCCGCGCAGACAGCATTTGCTGCCGGGCCCCTTCTCAGGTACCTTTGCGACGCTGCCATGACCGTGGCAATAGGTATTTCCCTGAGCCAGGCGTTCCATGCATTGCCCCTTCTGCCAACATGCCGATACCCGGGTCATCGACTCGCGCGTCTCTGAAGACGGCGCGACGATCCGCCGTCGGCGTGAATGCGAAGCCTGCGGCGAGCGCTTCAGCACCATGGAAACAGTCGAGCTGAAGCTGCCGGCCATCGTCAAGAGCGATGGCACCCGCGAAGCGTTCGACCAGCGCAAGGTCCGCGCTGGCTTCGACCGCGCGCTGCAGAAGCGTGCGGTGGCCGAAGACAAGATCGAAGCGGCAGTACGCGCTGTGGTCCACCAGCTGCGCATCAGCGGTGAGCGCGAAGTGCCCTCGATCAAGGTCGGCGAGTTCGTCATGAACGAACTGCGCAAGCTCGACCATGTCGGCTATGTGCGCTTCGCTTCGGTCTACCGCAGCTTCGAGGACGTGGCCGATTTCCGCGAGGAGATCGAAAAGCTTGAACGCGACCTGCCGTCCAGTACCGAACAGCTGCAGCTGCTGGGCGACGTGATCGCCCTGACCAAGAAGAAGAAGGGCTGACCGCCTCTGCCTTGGTGGGTGCCAACTTCGGTTGGCACGATGGCGCTCCATCCACGCATGGCGTGGATCTACCTTTACCTGGTGGGTGCCAACCTTGGTTGGCACTGATGACGTGGATCCACACCGGCGGCGTTACCATGGCCGCATGACCACCCCGTTCTCCGTCATCGACCACCTGCACATGGCCAACGCGCTGCGCCTGGCCGAGCGCGCTGCCTATACCACCCGCCCCAACCCGATGGTCGGCTGCGTGATCGCCCATGGCGAACGCGTGGTCGGGCAGGGCTGGCACCAGCGCGCCGGTGGACCGCACGCTGAGGTGTTCGCGCTGCGCGAGGCCGGTAGCGAGGCGCGTGGTGCCACCGCCTACGTCACCCTGGAACCGTGCGCGCACTACGGACGCACGCCGCCGTGTGCACTGGCGCTGATCGAAGCGGGCGTGTCGCGCGTGGTTGCCGCAATGCGCGATCCGTTCCCGAAGGTCGATGGCGGTGGCTTTGATCTGCTGCGCAATGCCGGCATTGAGGTCGCCGAAGGACTGATGGCGACGCAGGCACGTGAGATCAACAAGGGCTTCCTGTCACGCGTGGAGCGAAACCGCCCTTGGCTGCGGGTGAAGCTGGCCGCCAGCCTTGATGGCCGTACCGCGATGGCCGACGGCAGCTCCAAGTGGATCACCGGTCCAGCCGCACGCGGAGACGTGCAGCACTGGCGTGCGCGTGCTGGTGCGATCCTGACCGGCGCCGACACGGTGCTGGCTGATGACCCGATGCTGACCGTGCGCCTGGCCGATACCGAAGTGATGCCACCGCTGCGCGTGGTACTCGATTCGCGCCTGCGTTCGCTCGAGTGCGGCCGCGTGCGCGAGGGCGGGGCACCGACGCTGTACCTGCACGATGCGGCGGTAAGTGCGCCGGATGCGGCGGACGCAGAATTCGCCAGCGTGCCCAGCGCAGAGGGCCGGTTGGATCTGGGCGCGGTGCTGGCGCTGCTGGCCGAGCGTGGCATCAACGAAGTGCATACCGAAGCCGGCGCCACCCTGGCCGGTGCGCTGCTGCGCGGTGGCTGGGTGGACGAACTGCTGCTTTACCAGGCCCCCACGCTGCTGGGCGACAATGGACGCCCATTGCTGGCCGGCCTCGGCATCAATGCGATGGACCAGCAGCGCCGCCTGCGTGTGGTTGACCAGCGCCAGGTGGGTGGGGACATCAGACTGCTGCTGCGCCCATGATGGAATGACGCAGAGCAGGGGCTGGGCCCTTGGCGTCACGCCGCTTCGTCGTCTTCTTCGCCGACCGGGCACTGGCCCTTCCACTGCTGCTTCCACAGCACATGCAGGTCGCGGCAGTACGCGCCGAGCGCCTCGCCCGGCAGTTGCCTCGCCTTGAACCGCAACTGGCGACGCGTAAAACCGTCGTCGTACTCATCCGGCAGTACCAGCACGGCACACTGATCGTGGTACATCAGGAAATCGCGGCAGTGGTCGTCATTGCTCATCCACGCATCCAGGTGCCTGTCGCTCAGCTGGGTTGACTCAAAGGCAATCGAGGGTTTGACGACGAAGATCCTGGTGGCTTTGAACCTGGACGCTTCGGCCTGCCAGCACACCATCAGCGCCAGCAACATGATCGCGATCGATGTCATACGGTGTTTCATGCGGTTGCCCCGGTGGAAGAGGGCAACAGCATTGACCATGTAGGCTGCGCAGGGCCATGCAACGGTTCTGAAAGTGCGATCACCTCTGTCGTCGTCGAAGATGGGCCGAGCACGGATGACCTGCACGTTTCGCCCGCCATCCGGCCAGCGCCGTCACACTGGGAGGATGCTATGTGAGATCGCACAGCTCATCCGGACCTGGCACTACCGGTTCTTCCAGCCAGACGTCGAAGGGTAGCAGCCGCCACAGAATGGCCTGGTACAACTGCTGCATGCGCTCGGCATGCGCGAACGCATGGCGTGCCTGGTATCCGCCGACTACCGGCGTGCAATGCGGTACGGCCGGCGCCTCGCGCAGTAGTGTGGCCCAACGCTGGAACAACGCATCGATACGCGCTTGGCGCTCGATTTCCGGCGCGGCGCGCATCGCCAGATAGGCCTGACGCAGCGGCTCTACGTCCGGATGCTGGCACACCAGCGTGTACATGCCGATCTCCGGCGAGCCCAATGGCACGAATTCCCGAGCAGCACAGTTGACCCTCGGCAGCCGCAACGCCAGTGCCTCGGCAAAGGCTGCAGTGACGTCGGGCGAGGGCGCTGCGGAGTCCTGGCGCGACAACCACGCCGGAACGTCTTCGATGATGGGGCGCCAGTCCATGGCTTCGCCAGGGTCGAGGTTCTCGCCCAGTGCCCGCAGCAACTGCCGCGCTTCGGCATCGTTCTGCAGCAGCACCCGCGCCTGCAGCGTGTACTCGGCCTGCGGCGGGAGATCGGCAGGCACGCCTTCGCCTTCGATGCGCTCGTCCCATGCCTGCATCGGCATCAACAGCCCGCGGATGTCGGCGTCGAAATACAGCATCTCAATGCTGTCCCACGGTCCGTCGCCGTTCCTGATGAAGCGCATGCTTCCTTCATGCAGCGCATCGGGTGCACTACGCAGCGCCGTTGCGTACGCCGTACGGAAGGACGCATCATCCATCGGGTCGCCCTCTCCATCCTTCATCCGTTCTCGGCTCCCACGATAGGCCTCGAAGTGCCCGGACATGTCTGGCAGCACGCACCGATAGGTCACGGTGCCAACGCTGAGTGTTCCGATCTCTTCAACATCGCTGCCGGTTGCCCGGCAGTGAATGCGCTTCCGGCGTACCTGCAGGGCGTCGGCAATCGCCTCGCCGTGTACCTCCGCCAGGTTCTGGAAGGCGCGGCCCTCTACTTTCAGTTCGATGTCGGCCGGCACCGGCGTGGAGGCGGTCTGCAGGCTGCGGCGAAGCAGCTCCTTGGCGCGCGTATCGTCCTGGAACCTGGCCTGAGCATATGCATCGAAGGTTGCTTCCAGCGAAAGCGCGGCAGGTTCAGCGGCTGCCGCCCAGAACGGCGAGCCCAGCAGCAGGGCCACCAGATGCCGGATCATGAACGATCCCGGCATCATTCGGTCTTCTCCCTGTTCCACAGCTCCCGGTTGCGCTCATGGACGATCTGGCAGTCGCGCGTTGCCTCCGCGTCGCTCATTCCCTCCACACGCTTGAGCAGATTGCGTTGCAGTACGCCGTTGCTCAGGAAGGGGCTCTGGGGATGATGCCGGGCAAAGAACCCCAGCTGGGCGGCCATCATCAGGTCGCAGGTGGGTATGCCGGTAACCACAGGTACGGCTTCCGCTTCGATCCGCGTATTCCATGCGTCGAAGGGCAGTATCCGTTGCAGCAGCGCCGTACCGAGCAACGGCAGGTCGAGAGCCATCCAGTGGCCGCTGCCTGCGGACTGCAGGAACACAGTGCTGCCCTCATGTGAATGATCCGGCGCGTCGCGCAGGGCATTGGCGAATGCCGCGAAGAGCGCCCTGGCGGGTTCGGGATCATCGCCGACGTCGGCGCGTCGCTTCTGCGCGTCCCGGTAGGTCGGAAAGAAGCCCGAGAGGTCGGGAAAAGCGCACCGATACGCCACGGTCGCCTGTGGCGTTGAATGCACCGTCTCCCGGGTGATGTCGGTGATGGTGCAGGACATGGCCTTCTGCCGCATCTCCAGAGCACTGGCAACCGGTTCCATTGCTGTACCGTTGAAGGCGACCTTGGGCAGCTGAAGCGCATCGATGGCGTTGACGGTCACCTCAACGCTGTCGCTGTTCGCAAATGCACGCAGATGGTGGCGCAGCTTTTCCTTCGACGGCGTATCGCCGTGAACGATGACCTGCACATAGGTCTCGAAGGTCTCTTCCAGCGAGAGCGCTGCAGGGTGCGCGGCGGTAGCGGTGAGCGGCGCTCCCAGCAGCAGGATGGCGATGGATTTCAGCATGGCGGCACAGGGGCAGTCCGGGAGGGCCCTGAGGATCAGGGGCACCTCATGCAGGGGTCCATGCAACTTGTCTGAAAATGTGTGGCGTTGGGGAAGGCGCGCGCCTGACCCGGTGGCATAGGCTCACGCGAATCTGTCGGTCCGCATCGTCGGTGTCATGGCCCGCGGAACCGGACCGAGGAGGCCATGGCGTCAACCGCGTCTTCCACTTCTTTGGAACTGTCTGCCGGCAGGATGGCAACCAAACGGACGAAACGCTCATCCGGCCACAGGGCGAGATAGTTGCGGTAGTGGCGTCCGTCGGGTGTCACCCCATCAACCCGGTGCCCGGCGATACCGCCGAACGGCACGTTCTCCCTTGAGGTGATCGTTCCGCCCTGAATGCTGACGGTCCCTGCAATCAACTGATCGGACACCTTCTCTGGATCGTCAGAGGCAAAGGGGAGAGAAAGCTGCGACGCGACAATTACCAGGGGCTGCAGACCATCGGGATCAGTATCCAGTTCACCGGCCGTAAGTGCCACGGCTGATCCGGACAGGGTGTCCAGCAGGCGGAAAGGGGACGCCGGCTCAACGCTGAAAGGCATCGCGGCGATCCTCTGCTCAAGCGTGGCCTGCGGACGCAGTGTTACGGTCGCCAAGGCCTGCATCGCCTGCCTGTGCGTCAGTGCATGGTCACGCGGGGCTTGAACCGTAATCATGACGGTGGGGGAGCCGCTGAAAAGCGCCATCCACTTTTCGAAGGTGTAACCGTGCGCGACCTGGCTGCCCGATGACCACCGGGATCGTCCGCCGCTCGACGCTGAGCGACTCCAGATGATCGACCTGCACGCCCTGGCTGGCGAAGCGGCGACGCGCAGCGGGCTCATCCACGAACAGTCCGCTGACTGTGCTGCTGGCCTCGGAGGGCAGCTCGGCGACCAGGATGCTGGCACGGCCGTCATCACTGACAAACCCGGAGAAGTTGGGGGCGGGGGCGAACCCGGGAGGCGGCGACGTACGTGGTGTCAGGCGCGTCGCGCAGGGTTGCCGCATAGATGCCAAGGAACGTTCTGAAAGCATCGCCATCAGGGTCCCCGGCACGTGAGCGCGCCAGATTCTCCCGATAGGCGTCAAAGGCGCCAGAAACATCGGGAAGCGTGCACTGGTAGTCCACAACACCGCGATGGGAGGAGCTGTCCTCCTCGGTTCTGACCGAACGGCAGTGAATGGTCTTCCGGCGCGCGTTGATCGCACTGGCCGCGGGCTCTTCGAAACCAGTGGCAAGATTCTCGAATGCGTAGAGTGCGTCAACGACGTCTCCGATGTCGGGATAGTTGTCCGGGTCTGCAGTGCGCAGGCTGTTTCGCAGCGCAGTTCTGGCGTCCTCGTCATTCTGGGTGATGACGCGCGCATAGGCAGCGAAGGTGTCTTCCATTGAAAGCGCTGCAGCATCTGCGCCCAGCGGCGCGCACAGGAGCAGGGCGAAAAGAAGTCTCAACATGACGTGGACGGAAGCGGCGGAAGTCCCTGACGATCAGGGGCGCTCCATGCATTGGTCCATGCAACTTGTCTGAAAATTACGCATTGCTTTCGCAGATGGCGATGATCCCGCTGCCGTGCGTGCCATCACAAGCGCGCAGGCGTTGCAGGACCTGGCCGCCGTCATCGAGTGCCGGGCTCCCACCTCGGTACGCGAGCCGCTGTCGCGAAATGTGTGGGATGTCGTGCTGGGTGATGGCAAGCGTGCAAAGCCGCCATTCGATGCGTGGATCGTTGTCAAACAGCCCAATTCGTATCTGCATGAGGTCGAGCTGCCTAGTCCGATCACTGTATTCGGCTACCCGACCCAGCGCATCGCAGTGCTGTCGGAAGGGACGATGGCCATCCTTGATGATGTCTCCTTTGAGACGATATCCAAGCAGCTGGAAATGAATCCGCTACATGCAACCGCCGCCCCTCACATCCATGTGCGGAACCTGTCCTTGCGCAATGTCAGCGAAATCGGCTTTTCGGTTCGTTCACTTACGGCGTCGCGCGTCTCTACCCACCCCGACTCTGTGCTGGTGGGGTGCGAGGAGCGCTACGACACGCGGATGGAGCAGTTGCGCAGGCGCGGCAAGGAACCTGACGTGGTGTTCGCGCCGGGTGTGGATATCGCCACTGAGCTCGATGACGTGCTGAGCTGCAACGCCGACGCACTGCGCAATTACACGGCCGATTGGGCGGTGACCATGTCGGCGCACACCACTGATACGCGTTTCAAAGGCTGGAAGGATGGAGAAGATGAAGAGGGCAATCGCTGGTGGGTGCCGCCGGCACCGATCATGATCGCCGGCAGGCCCGTCTCGCGCTTGGTCAAGGTGGGTCAGACCTTGTACGCAGAGCTGGACGGGGATATCGCCGAAACGCTGGCCGAAGAATGGCTTCTGCCACCCTACGATGGCTGGAGCGACGCTGCTTTCGTAGGCTTCTACGATACCGGCACGGCGGCCGATGGCTGGCTGGAAGATCGCGCGCGCATCGTGCGTGCGTGGGCGCCCGGCAAGACCCTGCACGGCTGCGAGTACCAGCAGAATCGTCCGGAGTTCGGTGAACATCCGGACGATGATGACGAAGGATGACGGCAGCCTGGTGTCGCCGGGCATGACCCGGCGCTACAGCTTACCGGCTCACGCGCATTCGTCGGTCCACATCATCTCGGCGATCGGGCGCAGTGCCTTGCACTCCTGCGTCATCTCATCGGTCGACTTCACCTGCGCCTTGGCCTTCAGTTCCTCGGCCATCGCGTCCACGCCGCTGATCTGGTCGGGTGCGATCTTCGCCACGCAGGCGCGGTGCTGCTGCAGCAGCAGGTCGCAGCCTGGTACGCCGGTCACTTTCGGCGCGTTGGCTGCCTGCGCGTCCTGCATCCAGTCCTCGAACGGTGCCAGTGCACCGGCTACGGTGCCCACCAGGTCATCGAAGTTGCCGCTGTACCAGTAGCCGTTGTCCTTGGCCGGGTACAGGGTGAAGGTGCTGCTGACCGGCACGCGCGCGCCACTCTGCAGTGCCTGGGTATAGGCATCGGTGAACTGCTTGCGCGCGGCCGGGCTGGCATTGTCGGCCAGGCTGGCAGCGAACAGCGGGCGCACCTTGCCCAGGTCGGGCAGCTGGCAGCTGTAGGTGATCCGCGCCAGCTTCTGGTCTTCAACGTATTCGTTGTCTTCGATCACGCTCTTGGTCGCGCGGCACTTCGAATCACGCAGCGCCTTGGCATACAGCGCTTCGGTGCCCGCAGCGTCGACCTTGGCGCCGGTGCTGGCCAGTACGGTCTGCCAGGGTTCGGCCAAGGCCTTGGCCAGCGCACCCGGGTTGGGGGTCACGGCATCCTGGCCCTCGAACGCCGGCTTCAGTGCGTCGTTGAGCGTGCGCGTGGCGGCCGCGTCGTCTTCCAGCAGCACGCGTGCATACAGGTCGAAGGCCTGCTCGGGCGTCAGTTGGGCCGGTGCCGCGCTGGCAATCAGCGGGGCGCACAGCAGCACGCTGGCCAGAAGGGTACGGGTGGGGGTCTTCATGACGGTGTTTTCCTGTTCCAGAGGCGCGCAAGCCTAGCGCATCTGCCCACACTTTCGATGGCGCGATGCAGCCAGGTGACGGTGTGCAGTGGACAAAAAAAACGGGCCCCTTGCGGGGCCCGTTCGATCGCACGACGAGGAGCGATCGTTGGATCAGAAGCTGGCGCGGACGCCGGCCGAGTACTGGGTGACATCGCGGTAGCCGGAGATCTCGCCCACCAGACCCCAGGTCTTGGTGAAGTTGATCTGGCCACCCAGGGTGCCGACCCAGGTGCCCTTGAAGTTGTTGCCACCGTCCATGTAGCCGGTCTTGACCCAGGCTTCGGTCATGCGCGACGGCTTGCCACGCAGGCCCACGGTGACGCGGCCCAGGTTGGTGTGGTCCTTGTTGCGCAGGCGGCCGTAGAAATCGGAGTTGACGGTGATTTCGGCCTGCTGGCGGACCCAGGCGGCGTCAGCGGTGAAGTCGACGCGGTCGGTCCACGGCATGTGGTAGCCGATGCCCAGCTCCGGCTGGTTCAGCTTCAGCTTGTAGGAGCCGTAGTCGTAGTTGTACGACTTGCTGGCGTAGGTCCAGCCACCGAACACATGGACCTGTTCGGACAGGGCGACCGAGCCACGCAGATAGCCGCCGTCGACCTTCGGGTCATCCAGCAGGTCGTCGTTGGTCTTGACCTGCGTCCAGCCGCCTTCAACGTAGGTGTAGCTCAGGGCGTCGGCCGAAGCCGAGAACGGGGCGGCGGCCAGCAGGGCGGCCACGATCAGGATCTTGCGCATGGGAATTCCTGTGAATTTCAGTCCATTGGCGGGCCGGCCCTCCGGGCAGCCCGTGGCGACCTCATGTCGTCCGGGGCAGAATTTTAATGAAAGTTTTACAAATTGCGAGCGACGGCCGTCACAGCTGTGGCATCCGACCCCGTTCAGCCCGGGCTGGTACACTAGCCACGCCGGTTCGCCGGTACACAAACGTCTTCAGGGCGGGGTGCAATTCCCCACCGGCGGTAGGTGCGCAAGCACGAGCCCGCGAGCGCCCCGGCCCACGGCCGGGGGTCAGCAGATCCGGTCCAATGCCGGAGCCGACGGTCATAGTCCGGATGAAAGAAGACGGTGCCACAGGGCTCATGCCCTGCGTGCGCCTGTTTGCCTTGCGGCGTTTTTCGCTCACTTTTCGCGGAGAACGTTACTTGTTTACTGGAATCATCGAAGGCGTCGGCCGTCTGGCCGCACGCGAATCCATCGGCGGCGATGTCCGCTTCACCTTCAATGTCGGGAATCTGCCGTTCGACAACGTGCAGATGGGCGAGAGCATTGCCATCAACGGCGTCTGCCTCACCGTCATCGCATTCGACACCAGCAGCTTCCAGGCCGATGCCTCCACCGAGACCCTGGGCCTGACCACGCTGGGCCAGCTGGGCGAAGGGGCGGCCATCAACCTGGAGCGCGCCATGCGCCCGACCGACCGCCTTGGCGGCCATCTGGTCAGCGGCCACGTCGACGGCCTCGGCCAGGTACTGTCCATCCACGAAGACGCGCGTGCCCAGCGCTGGCGTTTCGCCGCGCCGGCCTCGCTGCGCCGCTACATCGCCAAGAAGGGCTCGATCTGCGTGGACGGCGTCAGCCTCACCGTCAACGAAGTGGACGATGAAGGTTTTGAAGTCGCCCTGATCCCGCACACGGTGGCCAACACCGCCTTCTCCGCCGCAGGCGTGGGCAGCGCGGTCAATCTTGAAATCGATCTGGTCGCCCGTTATGTGGAGCGGCTGATCAGTGTGCCGACCAACGGTCAGCACCCACAGGGAGATGTCGCATGAATTTCGCCCCGATTCCGGACATCCTGGAAGACATCCGCCTGGGCCGCATGGTCGTCATCGTCGATGACGAAGACCGCGAGAACGAAGGCGACCTGATCATGGCCGCCGAGCTGGTCAAGGCCAGCGACATCAATTTCATGGTCACCCATGGCCGCGGCCTGGTGTGCCTGCCGCTGAACCGTACCCGCGCCGCCGATCTCGGCCTGGCGCCGATGGTGCAGGCCAATACCGCCCAGTTCCAGACCAACTTCACGGTCAGCATCGAGGCCGCCGAGGGCGTCACCACCGGCATTTCGGCGCATGACCGCGCGCATACCATCCGCACCGCGGTGAAGCCCAACGCCAAGCCGTCGGACCTGCACCAGCCGGGCCACATCTTCCCGCTGATCGCCCAGCCGGGTGGCGTGCTGACCCGCGCCGGCCACACCGAAGCCGCCGTGGACATGGCCATGCTGGCCGGGCTGGAACCGGCCGGCGTGCTGGTGGAGATCCTGAACCCGGATGGCAGCATGGCGCGCCGCCCGGAGCTGGAAGTGTTCGCCCGCGAGCATGGCCTGAAGATGGGCTCCATCGCCGACCTGATCGCCTACCGCCTGGCCACCGAAAAGACCGTTGAACGCGTGGACGAGCGCGAGATCGACACCGAGTTCGGCCCGTTCAAGCTGGTGACCTACCGCGACCGCATCGCCCACGACCTGCATTTCGCGCTGGTTCGTGGCACGCCGGATGCGGAAACCCCGACCCTGGTGCGCGTGCAGGTGGAGAATCCGCTGGCCGACCTGCTGCACTGGCGCCGTGACGACTTCGGCGTGGCTGCCACCGATGCCCTGCGCGCGATCGATGCTGAAGGCGCCGGTGTGATGGTGGTGCTGCAGGCCCCGCGCGACGGTGAAGCCCTGCTGGCCCGCCTGCGCCAGCAGCCGGCGCCGGTGGTACCGGGCAAGGACAAGGACGTGAGCCAGTGGCGCCGCAATGGTGCCGGCGCGCAGATCCTGTCCGACCTGGGCCTGGGCAAGCTGCGCGTGCTGGGCACCCCGCGCCGCCAGATCGGCCTGGCCGGGTACGGCCTGGAAGTGGTGGAGACGGTCACCCTGTAATGGGTAGTGCCGGCCGCTGGCCGGCAACCGCATCCCCGGGCTTGCCGGCCAGCGCCCGGCACTACCGGTGGGTGCCGACCCCTGCCATCGGTGGGTGCCGACCGTTGGTCGGCACGCCCTTGCGCCCCCGCCAGCCACGGCCGGGGCCCATCCACGCTAGAATTACCCCCTTATCGAGTCCCCCAAGCCGCATATGAGCCACTTCGAAGGCGATCTTCGCACTCCCGAATCGGCGCGCTTCGCCATCCTGGCCAGCCGCTGGAATGCCCGCATCACCGACGCGCTGGTCGCTGGCGCCCGCCTGAGCCTGGCCGGCAACGGCATCACCGAAGCCAACATCGACGTGATCCGCGTGCCGGGAGCCTGGGAACTGCCGCTGGTGGCCGCACGCCTGGCCGCCGCCCACGAACACGCCGCCATCCTCACCCTGGGCTGCGTGATCCGTGGCGATACCCGTCATTACGAGCACGTGGCCGACCGCTGTGCCGAAGGCCTGATGCGCGTGCAGCTGGATTTCGGCGTGCCGGTGCTGAACGGCGTGCTGGCGGTGGAACGCGTTGAAGACGCCGAGGCCCGCGCAGGCGGCAGCCACGGCAACAAGGGCGAGGAAGTCGCACTCGCCGCATTGGAAATGGTCAATCTTCTGGAGCAGCTGCCATGAACAAGAACACCCAGGGCAAGCCCTCCGGTAAACCCGTCCGCCGCGATGGCGTCGATCCGGTGCTGCGCTCGCGCGCCCGCCGTCGTGCCGTGCAGGCCATCTATGCCTGGCAGATCTCCGGCGGCAACGCACAGTCGCTGATCGCCCAGTTCGCCCACGAGCAGGCCCGCGAAATCGCCGACCTGGCGTACTTCGAGGCGCTGCTGCACGGCGTGCTCGACAACCGCCGCGACATCGACGAAGCGCTCGGCCCGTACCTGGACCGTGGCATCGAAGAAGTGGACGCGATCGAACGCGCGGTGCTGCGCCTGGCCGCCTACGAGCTGCGCTACCGCCTGGACGTGCCGTACCGCGTGGTGATCAACGAAGCCATCGAATCGGCCAAGCGCTTCGGTTCCGAGCACGGCCACACCTACGTCAACGGCGTGCTGGATCGTGCCGCCGTGGAATGGCGCAAGGTCGAATCGGGTCACTGACCCCCTGCGTCCCGCATCGTTCATTGAACGGCGCGGGAATCTGCTTCGGTAGAGTCGACTGTCAGTCGACTGCCTTTCGATCAGCAGTCGTAGTGTCGGACCGGAGAGCAGTCGACTGACAGTCGACTCTACCCCCCAGCCGGTTCACCTGGTCGGCATCCGCGCCCGCCGCCCATCCATGCAACCCGCCGGAACGCCCCATGTCCCTGGCCGAATTCGCCCTCATCGACCGCATCCGCGCCCGTACCCTCGAGCGCGACGACATCCTGCTCGGCATCGGTGACGACGCCGCGCTGCTGCAGCCGCGCGCCAACGAACAGCTGGTGGTCACCGCCGACACGCTCAACAGCGGCGTGCACTTCCCGATGGAAACACCGGCCTTCGACATTGGCTGGAAGACTTTGGCGGTCAACCTGTCGGACCTCGCAGCGATGGGCGCGCGCCCGGCGTGGTGCACGCTGGCGTTGTCGCTGCCGGAAGCCTCTGAAGACTGGATCGACGCCTTCGCCGATGGTTTCTTCGCACTGGCCGACCAGCATGACATCGCGCTGATCGGTGGCGACACCACGCGTGGCCCGCTGTCGCTGTCGGTGACCGCGATGGGCCAGGTCGGGCGTGGCCAAGCCCTGCGCCGCGATCGCGCGCAGGTGGGTGACGATCTCTGGGTCAGCGGCACGCTGGGCGATGCCGCCGGCGCGTTGCGTCTGTGGCAGCAGGGGGCACTGAGCGTAACCACCGCCACGCTGCTGGCCGACTACGAAAGCCTGCGCCTGCGTCTGCTGCGGCCGACGCCACGCGTGACCCTGGGCCTGCGCCTGCGTGCCTTCGCGCATGCGGCGGTGGATGTGTCCGATGGCCTGCTGGCCGATCTGGGCCATATCGCCACACGCAGCAACGTGGCCGCGCATGTGGATGCCGATTCGCTGCCGATCTCGCACGCGCTGCGTGAGCTGCTCGGCCGCGACGGTGCACGCGACTGCGCACTGCGTGGTGGCGACGATTACGAACTGTGCTTCACCGCCGCCGCCGACCAGCGCGACGCGCTGCACTACCTGGCCGAATCGCTGGACGTGCCGCTCACCCGCATCGGCCGCGTTGCCAATGGACAGGGCGTACACGTAGATGGCGAAGCCGCCGACGGCGGTTACCAGCACTTCGCGTAGCCGCAGCGGTACTGTGCTGGTGGGTGCCAATCTTGGTTGGCACGAAACCGTGTCGACCAAGGTCGACACCTACCCAGACGGAGACACCTCGGCATTGCTCTGGTAGGTGCCAACCTTGGTTGGCACGAACGTATCAGCCGCCCGTGCACACACGGCCGTGGAGGCACATCGGCATTGCTCTGGTAGGTGCCAACCTTGGTTGGCACGAACGTGTCAGCTGCCCGTGGCAGCACCGCGTCGACCAAGGTCGACACCTACCAAAGCGAATGTGCGAGCCGCCCGTGGCAACACCGTGTCGACCAAGGTCGACACCTACCCAAGCGGGGAGGCTACACGTGCGGAACTGGCGCGCCGAAGCGGTTGTCGCCCGGCGTGCTGGGCAGCAGCATGAACACCAGCACGGCCAGGCCGGCAATCGGCACGAGCCCCAGCAGCAACCACCAGCCCGAACGATCGGTATCGTGCAGCCGGCGAATGGTCACCGCGATCAGCGGCAGCGCCAGTGCCAGCCATACCACCAGCATCAGCCCGGACGAAACCAGCGCCAGCGATGTGGAGTTGATGTACCCGGCGATGAAACCCAGCACGTTCAACGGAATGGTGAATATCATCATGAACAACTGGAACCACCAGTACTCACTACGGCTGGCGCGCCCACTGAACTGCGTATAGCGCTTCAGCGGAACCATCATCTTGTGCATCGGTACACTCCCTGAAAAGAAGTGCGAACTATCCGTGCCAGCGTGACGGTGGGCCATCAGATCTGTTGTAATCGCGAGCCGCGCAGTTTGGAACTGAGCGCCTTTCTGCAGTTCAGAACGCGCGCTGCTCAAGTCGCGTGCAACTGCACATCCACATACTCGGCCAGCCCACGGCAGGCCAGCAGCAGCCCTTCGCGCACGTCGTCGCCTACCTGCTGATCATCATCGCCGTCCACGCGCACGCGTTCGGTGGCATGCAGCAGTTCCAGCAGCAACGTCAGGCCGGCATTGGCCCGGTCCGCTCGTGCCATAGCCATGCATCGTCCCGACGTACGGCCCCTGTCGGGCCACGGCTGGCCATCGGCGGCTTCCACATGGCGGATGCGCTGCAGGCACGCCAGCAAGGTGTTGCTGGCGGGCGCAGTGCTGCCGTGCGTGGCACTGAGCGTGGTTTCCAGTGCGCGGGCGATGGTCTCGGGCAGCTGGTTGGCAGCTTCACCGAGGGTGGCGAACAGGTAAGGGTAGTGCGCAGCAGTCATGGCGGCATCCTTGTGCAGGAAACAAGGGGCCACCCCGCTTAACAGCGAGGGTGGCGGACGGTGCATGGTTCCAATACCGGAGGTCGATGTAGAAGCGCCGGCGGGCACAAGGCCCCCACGCACCGCCCGCCATGTAAGCGCGGACAGAATGCCTGCCGACGCCACCCAACAAGGAAAGAGCGACGCCGGCAGGCAAGCGTAACCAACACATCAACCTAACGGGATTGGAAGCCCGTGCCACCCGTTGTCGGTGGCGGTCCATCATTTGCATGCAGCGCCCTTGCTGCCAATGAGAATTGTTGGAAAGTTCGAAAGCGTTGCAGATGGCCCGCGCGCACGGGAGCGCGTCAATTACGACAAAGCATGTAGAGCCGAGCCCATGCTCGGTTCATAGCGCAATGCACGGGGTTCGGCCCGATCTGGCCGCACAGCAGCCGAGCATGGGCTCGGCTCTACAGAAGACGGCTCGCGCGTCAGGCTGCGCTCAAGAGGAGATCTTCGCCTCGGCATCACGCGGCGTGCCGTAATCGTCCAGCCACTGGAACGTCACCGTCGCGGGCATCGCCGCGCCACTCGGAAGCGGCAGACGTACCTGTGCGCCCGGTGCGATCATCTCTGCTTCTACCTTGCGGCCGTCAGGCAGGGTCAGCGTGCTTACAGTCACGTGGTAGGCGCTGGGGTTGCTCACCAGCAGGGCACCGGCCTGCGCACGCCATTGCAGTTGCCCGGCCGCATCACGCGGCTTGCCGGGCAGGCCGGCCGGGCGGTGGAACAGCTTCACCCGCGTGCGCACGGCGAACTGCAGCAGGTTCTTGCCGGCGGCATCGGTGGGTTTGGGCGGAATGTCCAGCAGGTTGAAGTAGAACAGCGATTCACGATCCGTCGGCAGCGGTGTCTCCGACGGGCGCGGCGCGTAAGTAATGCGGTACGCCTGCCCCTGGTGGGCCTGCAGCAGGCGCGGGTCGGCCGGCGTCAGGCGGAAGGGCGTGCGCACGTTCTCGGGGCGTGCATGGCTGTCGCCATCGTCAATCCAGACCTGCACCATGGCGGCCTTGTCGCCACCGTTGGTGGCCTTCACGGTTACATCGCGGCCCTGGGCCGCGTCATGCACGATGCGCGTGCCCTGCAGCGTCACCGCTGCCGATGCCGGCAGCGCCAGGGCGCCAGCGAGCAGCGCGGTCATCCACGTCATTGCACGGATCTTCATCAGGTCGTCCTCCAATAAGGCGCGCCACCACGGGGGTGGCGCGCACGGGTGTGCGTTACTTGTAAAGCACGACGAAATCGCCCGAGGCGTTGGCCGTGCCGGCCGTGGCGTTCTTGCCAGGCGAGGAATACCAGGCGCTGTAGTCCAGTTGGCCCTTGCCGGCAGCCGGGATGTTCACCCACTGCAGCGGGTCCTCGCCCAGCTTCTGGTGGTTGCCTGAAGCGTCGTACAGCGCAACACCCACGTTTGTGGCCGTAGAGGCAGCCGTCAGCGCCAGGTTGCCGGTGCTGCCGTCGGGCGTGCCGCCAAAGCGCACACCTACATCCTGCGCAGCGCCGGAGCCGGTGCAGTCCAGCAGGATGCTGAAGTTCTTCATGCCGGCACGCTCGGCTTCATTCACCCACGCGACGTCCACCTTGCCCATCGGCACGGTGATGGTGCCGCCGGTGGCATCCACCGAGCACGTGCTGGTCATCAGCTCGCCGGTGATTTCCAGCTTCTCGGCGAATGCGGCGGGAGACAGGGCCAGCGCGAGCGCGCCGGCGGCAATCAGGTTCAATCGGTTCGACATGGGAGTGTCCTTGGTAGGGAATCAGGGGAATCCGCATTGGACGAGCCAGCGGATGCGCACAGTGTTCCCAGCCGGGCGGCACGTGGATATGCAATTAGTTGCAAGGTGCTTGCAGGGCAGTTGAGTCCGTGCTTGCGGTACAGCGTCCGGTTAAGAAGCGTCATTTCCGGCTGCGACAAGCTGTCGCATGCGGCGTTCGGTGCATCTGCAATGCATTCGATTGACTGCTGTCATTTGTTGAAAACAAGCCTGAATTGCGCCGAAACAGTGGCTTGGCTGGAAACCGCGTGGTTTCGTGGCGCGTTGTCGCTTTGCAACAAATTGCATGGGAAGCCGGTCGCACGCTGTCTACGCTTCGGCCCACTTCGACTACGAGCGATGTCGCCTTCGGCCTCATCGAGTGACGCTAACCATGCACATGCGCCTCCTTCATCTCCGCACGCCGCATCGTTTTGCCAGCCGTCCACTGGGGCTGGCGATTGCCGCCGCCGTGGCAATGGCGATTGCCGGTCATGCCAGTGCCCATGGCGATGAGTCCCTGCAGTTCAGCGAGGGCTTCCTGATTGGTGGCCGGGCCATCGACATGCAGCGCTATGCGCAGGGCAATCCCATGGAGCCGGGCGTGTATCCCCTGGACGTGGTGGTCAATGGCCAGTTCCACGACAAGCGCGACATCACCTTCGTGGCGGCGCCGGCACCTCTGGGGGCAACCCCGTGCCTGCCGGCCGGGCTGGTACGCCAGTTGCCGCTGAAGGAGATGTTCCTGGCCGAGCTGGACCAGGATGATGAAGGCTGCGTCGCACTTCCCAGCCTGATCGACGGTGCCACGGTCGAGTTCGATGAAAGCAATCTGCAGCTTCTAGTGAACGTGCCGCAGGCTGCGCAGGCGCGCGATGCGCGCGGCTACGTGGCACCTGCACAGCGCGACCACGGCGTCACGGCAGCCTTCTTCGATTACAACATCAACCACAGCCGCAACCAGGGCCAGCAGGCGACCTATCTGGGGCTGAACACGGGCGTGAACCTGGGCGCGTGGCGGCTGCGTCACCGTTCGTCCTTCAGCCAGGGCAGCCATGGCTCGCGTCATGATGTGATCAGCAGCACGCTGCAGCGCGATCTTCCGGCATGGAATGCCCAGCTGCTGTTGGGGCAGGGCACGACCGGTGGCGAACTGTTCGAGTCGCTGTCATTCACCGGTGTGCGGGTGGCCAGCGATGAGCGCATGCTGCCGGACTCGCTGCGCGGCTTCGCGCCGGTGGTGCAGGGCGTTGCCGAAACCAACGCAGTGGTGAGCATCCGCCAGAATGGCCACGTCATCCACGAAGTAAGCGTGGCGCCGGGGCCGTTCTCCATCGAAGATCTGTACCCGACCAACTTCGGTGGCGACCTGGACGTCACCGTCACTGAAGCCGATGGCCGCCAGCAGCAGTTCACTGTCAACTTCTCCGCAGTGCCGCAGGCGCTGCGGCCGGGCGCCAGCCGCTTCAGCGTCACCGCCGGTGAACTTCGCGATGCACGCGGTGTGCGTGAAGCACTGCGCTTTGCCGAAGGCACCTACGCACGTGGCATCAGCAACCATTTCACCGCGCTGGGCGGGGTGCAGATTGCCGAAGACTTCCAGTCCGCACTGTTCGGCGGTGCAATCAATACACCGCTCGGTGCGTTCGGTGCCGACGTTACCCATTCGCGCGCACGCCTGGCCAATGGCGAACAGGTGACCGGCAACAGCTTCCGGCTGAACTACCAGCGCTACATCACCGCAACGGGTACCAACTTCGGCTTGGCAGCGCTGCGTTACAGCACGCGCGGCTATCTCTCCCTGAATGATTTCGCCCAGGCGTACAACGACGAGTGGGGCGTCAGTGGCCGTGCGCGCCAGCGCTTCCAGGTGAACTTCTCGCAGCGTATTGGCGAGCGCAGCACGCTCTCGCTCAATGGCGGACAGGTGCGCTATTGGGACAGCGCGCAGCAGCACAACGATCTGCAGCTGCGCTTCCAGACCAGCATGGGCCGCGCCAATCTGAGCCTGTCTGCCATGCGCCTGCAGATGGGCGATGGCCGCCAGGACACCCGCTATGCGGCGACCTTCAGCATTCCGTTGGGCTCGGCCCCGCGTGCGCCGCGCTTGAGCACCCAGGTGGCCCATTCGGCACGCGGTGATCAGGGCCAGCTGGGCCTGAACGGAACGCTGGGTGCTGATCAGCAGCTGAGTTACAGCCTGTCTGCCAGCGATTCCAGTGACGGGGCGGGCAGCGCCAATGCCTACGCGTCCTATCGCGGTGGGCATGGCACGGTCACCGCCGGCTACAGCCGGTCGGGTGATTACAACGCCTTCAACGCCAGCGCGGCCGGCAGTGTGGTGGTGCACCGCGATGGCATCAACTTCGGTGCGCCGGTGGGCGATGGCTTCGCGCTGGTACAGGCCGATGGCGCGCAGGGCGCTCGCATCGGCTACGGCAGCGACGTGCGCATCGGTCGCAACGGCTATGCGCTGCTGCCGCACGTGAGCCCCTACCGCTGGAACCAGATCGAACTGGACCCGTCGGGCCTGCCGATGGATGTGGAGCTGCTGCAGACCTCGCAGCGGATTGCGCCGACGGCGGGCAGCATCGTGCGGGTTGCGTTCAATGCCAAGCGCGAGCGCACATTGTTCATCGACGCCACCGATGCGCTGGGCCAGCCGCTGCCATTTGCCGCGCGTATCGAAGATGAGACCGGCCGCAGCTATGGCGCAGTGGGCCAGGGCGGTGTGATCCAGCTGCGTGGCGCACCCGAACAGGGCCAGCTGATCGTCGACCCGGACGGCCCACATCGCTGCCGCCTGGAATACACCACCCCGGATGCCCCCGATGCCTATGGGCTGTCGTGGAGCCAGGCGGTGTGCACGCCGCTGCCGGCCCCGAGTAATGGGCTGCAGGCCGCCCTGGATGCGGTCGAAGCCACCTCGTTCTGATGTCCTGATTCCATTCTTTCAACCCAAGGAGTTCTTTCATGAACCTGTTCAACCGCATCACTCTGTGCACCGCACTGCTGGCCGCCGCGCCGCTGGCTCTGGCCGATAGCGCCACCCTCACCATCAGCGGCAAGGTGCTTCCCGGCACCTGCACGCTCACCGCAGCGCCGATCACCCTGGACCCGGTGAAGGCCAGCGACCTGACGCCCGGCGCCGATGCGCAGATCAAGGCCGGGGCGCTGCAATTCGCGGGCTGCGTTGGCGTAAGCAAGGCCGTGCTGTCCTTCGCCGGTACCGCCGCCGACGGCGATGCAACGCGCTGGAAGAACACCGCTGTAAGCGATGCCGCCGAAGGCGTGTCGATCTCGCTGCTGTCCGGTACCACCGGCAGCAACTATCTGAAGGATGGTGACACCGGCATCGATGTGCCGGTGGCTGGCGCCACCGCGCGTTACGACCTGCGTGCCGCCTATTTCCTGCCCACCGGCGAAGCGCCGAGCGCGGGTGAGGTTTCTACCGAGATCGTGGTCACTGCTGACTACGAGTGAGTGATGGCCGTGCGCACGCAACGTGCGGCGGCCACTGTCCATAACGGAGAATGTTGCATGTCTGCTCATGTTCGCACTGCATCTACCGGCATGGTGCTGCGCAAATCGATTCCGGCGAAACTGTTCACTGCCTTGGCGCTCGTTGTGACGGCGGGAGCCGCAATGGCCTGCGAGCAGTATTCAGCGAAGCCGGATGTACTGCTCGACACCGTCTACACATCCCCGCCGTCCGGAGCCAATGTATTCATGGCCGAGGAACGCGGTCGGGCCGCATATGAGAAGTGCTCACTGCCCGGTGGCACGGTGTCGGTCTTCGTGCGGCTGGAGATTCCTGGCTTGGTCTACGTCGGGGACATTCAGTACCAGGGGCGGGCCTACGCTTCCTATGCTACCGGGACTGATTCTGCATTGCTTGCGTTCGACGCGTACTCGAACATTTTTGACCGAAGACCACTGCGCTTGGGTGAGGAGCTGGAACTGCCGTATGAGACCGCTGCGGGGGATGGCTTGCAGAACACCATCAACTACACGGCGCTGGTGTTTTCGCGGGGCGGGCGCATGCGCACGTCCAGCGTGCGGACCGGGCAGGTCTCGCTGCGATCACCGGCACACCCTGAGCTTGATCTGACGTCCTCCTACTATCTGGCTCCCCAGTTTCCCGCAGTGACCTGTCCGCTGCAGGATGTCTCGGAGACGCTCCAGGATGTGCAGTTGGCGGAACTGCCCGTACCGGGTAGTACCGCCAAGGAGAAGCCCGTCGCAGTGCGCATGAGCTGCGGTACGGATGCACCGCGTGCGCAGATCAGCTTGACCGACGCTGGCGACCGGACAAACTCAGGTAGCCAACTGACGCCAACGGCTGACTCGGATGCGAAAGGCGTGCGGGTGCAGCTCCTGCAGGGCGGAAGTGAAGTGAACTTTGGACGTATCTGGGATTTCGAACCCGGCGTGGGTGGCACGCATGACATCGCGTTCACTGCGCGCTACATCCGCACCAACGAGGCGTTGGAGCCCGGGCAGATCAAGGGCGAAGCGGTACTGAATGTCGACTATTGGTAAAGGGGGCAGCGTCGTGGTTCCATGCGGCGTCAGCACATTCAGGCGGTATCTTTGCCGCGGTTTTCCTGGCGTTCTGCAAGAGATTCGATGGCGTGGTGTGGTGGAAGCGATGACGATGAATTGAAATTCGTCAGAGACTCGCTGTGCATCCTGCCATTCCCCGCTGCATGCCACCCTGTGCGTTACCGTACATTCTTCTCGTGGCACTCCTGCTGGTTACAGGGGCCGCGCAGGCATGCGAGCACTACACCGCTTATCCGGATGTTGTAGTTGATTCGGTCTATCTGTCCGCCCCGGTTGCGCCATATGTTTTCATGGCGCAGGAGCGAGGGCGGTCCGCCTTGCGCAAGTGCTCGTTTCCCGGTGGCCCCATTGCAGTGCTCGTCAGGCTGGATGTTCCCGGGCTTGTCTATGCCGGGGAGCTTCACTATGAAGGTCGGACCTACGCGTCCTATGCGTCCTCTCCAGACTCAGCGCTGCTCGCCTTCGATGTCTACTCCAATATCTTTGAGCGAAAGCCGCTTCGTCTCGGGGAGGAGCTGGCGATGGATTACCAGACTTCCGCCGGTGACGGGCTCCAGCACACCATCAATTACACAGCGCTGGTCTTCTCGCGCGGTGGGCGCATGCGCACGTCCAGTGTCCGCACCGGTCAGATCTCGTTGCGATCGCCGGAATATCCGGGCCTGGACTCCAGCGCAGCCTACTACCTGGCGCCCCGATTCCCGGCCGTAACCTGTCCCCTGCAGGATGTTTCGGAAGTGCTCCCGAATGTGCAGCTGGCGGAACTGCCTGGTCCGGGCAGTACAGCCAAGGAGAAGCCGCTGGCGGTGCGCATGAACTGCGGCTCGGACGCACCGCGTGCGCAGATCACCTTGACCGATGCTGGCGACGCGACAAATTCTGGAAGCCAGCTGACGCCGACGCCGGATTCAGATGCGAAAGGCGTGCGGGTGCAGCTCCTGCAAGCAGGCCGTGAAGTGAGGTTCGGGCGCATTTGGCGTTTCGAGCCCGGTGCCGGCGGCACGCATGAGATTGCCTTTACCGCGCGCTACATCCGCACCAATGAATCGTTGGTGCCCGGCCTGATCAAGGGCGAAGCCTTGCTCAACGTGGACTACTGGTGAGTGCATTGCAGTTGCCAGCGGACAATCACGGCCCAATCGATGGTCCTGGACGGGCCAAGAGCAATGGGCGCGTCACCACCCCCTTCGCTTTCTTCTATGAACGCCGATCGCCGGGCTACTGGCAGGAGATTGATCAATTGCACACTGCTACTGACACGCGCCGATGGTTTCGTCGGGTTTTCCTCGCCATGGTAGTTTCCTTGCTGCTTGCCCTGGCGGGCCATGCAAGCAGCTGCACGTTCACCGTACAAGCGCCCATCGTCATCAACAAGAGCAGGCCCGGGCATCCTGACACGGTCCGCATGATATGGGACGACGGAACCAATATCAGTTCCAGCGGTTGCCCCGTTTCCAGTAAGCACTCTCTGGATATGACCCTGGTGGGCCCGGCACTGCGTTGGGTCTCGGATGTGGACTTCACCGCGTATCCCATCCAAGGTCGGCTTCCGCTGTACGAAGTTGGTCCTGATTCGGCGCTGCTGGGATTTGTTGCAAGCGATGGAGACCGTTCGTACTGGCCGTTGCGACTTGGTCCCAACCGTTTTCCAGGTGTTCCTGGCAACACGAACTTCATTGTGATCGCATACGTGTACAGCCGCGGCGAGAGAATGCGCGACTTCCATACCACGCTGGATCTGGAATTTTCCTCCGTTGACCATTCGACGATCAATGCAAGTCTTCCCATCAGTATTGACATGCAGTTTCCTCCGACAACCTGCCCTGTGCGGGACGTTGCGGAGGTGCTACAGGATGTCAGCGTCGCGGAGTTGATCGCGCCGGGGGATACGGCGAAAGACAAGATCGTGGTGGTTCGCATGGAGTGCGGAGCCAACGTGCCGCGCGCGGAACTGATGTTGAAGGATGCGGGGGATGGGGGAAACACCGGAAGCCTGTTGACCCCTACAGCGGATTCCGGTGCCAAGGGGGTCCGTGTACAGCTTCTACGTGGCGGCAGCGAGGTGCAGTTTGGGCGGGCCTGGCACTTCAATCCCGGCACGGGGGGAGTGCATGACCATGCTTTCACCGCTCGCTATTACCGCACCGCGGATGCTCTTGTTCCAGGCATGATCAAAGGAGAGGCAGTGCTCAACGTGGACTACTGGTAGGACCACGTCGGACATCTGCAACGGATTTGATGGGCTGCGTTGACGAGGGTGGGCACGATGAGCTGAATTTCGATGAGGATATTCAATGCGTCTGGCCATCGTCCATTACACGCGTCTTCGCTCACTGCTTGGATCCGTTCTTGCCGGCTTGTCACTGGTATCCGGGCCGGCAATGGCATGCGAACACTACACAGCCTATCCGGACGTTGTGCTTGATACGGTCTATGCAGCTGCTCCAGTACAACCACGCGTCTTCATGGATCAGGAAAGAGGGCGCTCATCCTTGAGGAAGTGCGCGTTTCCGGGCGGGCCCATCAGTGTCTTCGTGCGCTTGGATGTGCCAGGTCTGACGTACGCAGGTGACCTGCAATACCAGGGAAGAACGTACGCATCCTATGCCAGCTCTCCCGATTCGGTGCTGTTGGCTTTCGATGTCTACTGGAATCTGCTGGATCGAAGGCCGCTCCGCCTGGGTGAGGAACTGGAGATGGAGTTCGACACTACCGCCGGTGACGGATTGCAGTACGTCATCAGCTATACCGCGCTGGTGTTTTCGCGTGGCGGTCTGATGCGCAGCTCCCCCGTCCGTACCGGACTCATCTCGCTGCGGTCACCGGAGTATCCCGAGCTGGACAGCAGCGGCGATTACTACCTGGCGCCCGTATTGAAGCCGTGAGGATGGCGCTGGGGGCCAGTCGCGCAACCACTACGCCGGGTTGCCAGGCTCAGGTTCCTTTTCACGAAACTTGGTGGCGCATGTGCAGCGGCGGTGTCGCATCCGACATTACAACTAATTGCATGGTGGGCGTTGAACGCGACATGCACTATGCCGGTCTCGACAAAAGGAGGCCTCAACATGCGATCCCATCAGATCCAATACTCGGCGCTGGCCCTCGCCTTGACGGCGGCACTCGCCGTTGGCATACCTGTTCGTGCACACGCACAGCAGGTCATCGCAGACGGTGACGCACAGACCCCGGCAGCGGGGGATTACAGCGCCACCGGCGTGGGCAACCACGCCTTCCATGCGCTCAACGGCGGCAGCATCGTTCCGCTGGGTGCGGTCAACGTGAGTGCCGATGGCGATGGCGCATCCGCCGCCCGCGCCGAAGGTGCTGGCAGTCGTATCGAACTGAATGGTTCGACTTTGGTCACCAGCGGTTTTGGTGCCACCACCGCGCTGGCAACGACGGGCGGTGAACTGCATCTGACGGCGACCGACGTCATCAACAAGGGCACCGGCATGGGGGTTGTGGCGCATACCGGCAGCCAGGCCACGCTGCAGGATGTGAACATCCGCATGGAAGGCGTGTCGTCGGTCGGCCTCGCCGGCGGCGGTGACATCAGCATGACCGGTGGCTCGATCTCGGCGATGGGGCTGGGTAGCCGCGCGGTGTCGGCCACCGGGGCGAACATGACCCTGACCGGCGTTTCGATTGAAGGCGAGTCGGGCATCTGGCTGGGTGATAACAACCAGCTTGATCTTTCAGGAAGCGCGGTGAACGCCAGCGGCATCGCGTTGGACATCAATGGTCGCAGCAATGCAGTCACTGTGGCGGACTCCAGCTTCCACAGCACCGGCAACGGGACCGCAACCGTCAAGATGTTCTCCGATTCGACGCTGGCAATGGCCCGCAGTTCCGTCATCAGCGAGGGGGACCGTGCGGTGGGCATTGATGCCCGAACCGGTACGGTGGATCTGGACCGCGTGACTGTGACCACGTCCGGTGAGAGCAGCCATGGCCTGTATGCCGATTTCACTGGCATCGGCGCCGGCCCGATCATCACTGCGCGTGCGGCCCAGATTCACACCACGGGCGCGGGTGCCATTGGTGCGGTTGCGCGCCAGGGCGGCAGCATCCATCTGGACGACAACATCATCCGTACCGAAGGCCAGCAGGCCCATGGTGTGCTGACCGGGGGCAGCGGCGGGATGACGTTGACCGGTTCGCACATTCGCACCGAGGGCGAGGGCGCCTGGGCTGCGGTGATCAATGACAACGGCAGCCTGGGCATCGACGGCAGTGCGCTGGAAAGCGTGCAGCACGGTGGTGTGTGGGTTCGCAGCAGCCGTGACTCCGGTTTGACGCTGTCCAACAACGCCTACGTATCGGGTGGCAATGGCATTGCCATCGCACTGGATGCGGCGGTGGCGGGGCGTTTCGACGTGGTGTTGCAGGGGCATTCGCAGATGGTCGGCGACATCGTCATCACGCCCGAGGACGAGGATGCCGGTCTGGTGCCGCAGTCCGATGTGCACGTGCGCCTGGCAGACGGGTCGCTGTGGCAGGGCACGTCCAACCTGGTGCAGACGATGGCAATTGAAAGCGGAAGCCAGTGGACACTGACCGGTGATGCCACGGTAGGCGAACTGAGCGTACTGAACAGTGGTGTGGCGCTGTCCGACGGCAGTGGCCGATTCAACACGCTCACCGTAGACGGTGATCTGCACAGCGAGGGCGCGACGTTCCTGTTCCAGGGCGCCTTGGGCGGTGACGACAGCGCCTTTGATCGCCTGCATGTGCGTGGCGATACTTCGGGCGATGCAAGCATTGCGGTGAAGAACATTGGCGGCGTTGGCGCTCAGACCACCGATGGCATCCAGCTGATCGAAGTGGATGGTGCATCGCTGGCAACCTATGCGCTGGCCGGCCGCGCCGTGGGCGGCTCCTATGAGTACTTCCTGTTCAAGGGGGGCGTGATAGATCCCACCGATGGCAACTGGTATCTGCGTTCGCAATGGTTCGATATCTGCAAGGACAATCCGGCCGCGCCGGGCTGTGTGGTGGACCCGGTTGATCCGGTTGACCCCATCGATCCGGTGGACCCCGTGGATCCGGTGGACCCGGTGCCGGTGCTGCGTCCCGAAGCCGGGGCGTACCTGGCCAACCAGTCGGCAGCCATCAACATGTTTTCCCATCGTCTGAATGACCGCATCGGTGCCGTTTCGCTGGATGAAGGCCGTGCCGCATGGGCGCGCGTGGGCCGGCAGCAGGCGGACTTCAGCGCGGTCGGTGGCCAGCTGTCGATTGATGGCAACACCTCGGTGCTGCAGATTGGCACTGACCTGGTTCGCCGGGGCAATGCAGCGTTCGGCGTGATGATGGGCACGGGGCGTGCCGACAGCAGCGCAGTGTCCGATCTGACCGGCTACAGCGCCAAGGGTCGGGTGCGTGGCAGCGCGGTAGGTGTGTACGGCACCTGGATGCAGGCGGCTGACGGTACGCAGGGTGCGTACATGGATGCGAACCTGCAGTACGGCCGTTTCGATAACCGGGTGCAGGGCATTGGCCTGGAGCCGGAGCACTACGATTCGCGCATGGCCAGTGCGTCGCTGGAGACCGGCTACACCTTCAACGTGTGGCAGGGCACCGCCAGCGCACTGTATGTGCAGCCGCAACTGCAGCTGAGCTATGTCGATTTCCGCGCCGATCGCCACGTGGAGAGCAATGGCACGGTGATCGACCATGCCGATGCTGGCGGCCTGAGCGGGCGTCTGGGCGTGCGCGTGTTTGGCCATGACACTGCAGCCGGCAACACGGTGCAGCCGTACCTGGGCGTGAACTGGCTGCGTGGCAGCGGCACCAGCACGTTGCAGTTCAACGGTGACACGCTGGGCGCAGACGTGCCGCGCAACCGTTATGAGGTGCAGGCCGGTGCCGAGTTGAAGCTGGGCCAGCGCTGGGGCGCGTGGGGGGGCGTGAGCGTGCAGCGCGGTGATTACGGCTACCGCAATGTGGGCGGCCAGCTGGGCCTGCGCATGGCCTGGTAAGCGGACGTGCAGCGGGGTCGGATCCAATTGCCATGGCAATGGGCTCTGCCCCCTGGCTGCTGCCGTAGAGCCGAGCCTACGCTCGGCTCATCGCGATCTGAACGAAGAGCAGCCGAGCATGGTTCGGCTCTACAATCGCGTCGCTCCGGGACCGGACCTGAACGATGTCCAGGTCTGTCGCGATTATCCATTGAATGACTGCGCAAACGGTGGCGATGCTGCCGCCCTGTCTTCTGCCGGTTGCCTGCATGTCCCCTCCCGAGCGTTCCCACAACGCCACCATCGATGGCCTGCGTGCATTGGCGGTGCTGGCCGTCGTGGTCTTCCACACCAATGCGAAGTGGCTGCCCGGTGGCTTCACCGGTGTGGACCTGTTCTTCGTGGTGTCCGGCTTCGTGATCAGCCAGTCGTTGGCCTCGCGCACCCATGCGTCGCTGGGCGCGATGCTGCTCGACTTCTACCGGCGCCGCGTGCTGCGCCTGTTGCCGGCGCTGCTGGTGATGTTGATGGCCACCTTCGTGCTGTCGGCGCTGTTCATTCCCCGCGCGTGGCGCAACGAGCAGTTCGACCAAGCCGGCTGGGCTGCGCTGGTCGGCTTCAGCAACATCGTGCTGGCCGGGCAGCAGGACGACTATTTCTCGCCCGGTGCGGAACTCAATCCGTTCCTGCACACGTGGACGCTGGGCGTAGAGGAGCAGTTCTATCTGGTCTTCCCGCTGCTGTTCTTCGTGTGGCTGCGCGGGCGTGAGCGCTGGCCGTGGTCGCGTTGGCTGTTGCCGGTGCTCACCCTGCTGTCGCTGGCGTGGGCAGGCTGGCAGGCGCAGACGGCGCCGGCGGCAGCGTTCTACCTGCTGCCGGCGCGGTTCTGGGAGCTGGCTGCGGGCGCGCTGCTCTACCAGTGGATGCGCACGCGTACGCCGGGCCGGAGCGGTGATGCGGTTGCAGTGGCCGGTCTGGTGCTGCTGGGTGCAGGCGTGGTGATCGCACCGCAGCTGGCGATGCCGGTGCCGGGCGTGCTGGCCACCACGGCCGGTACGTTGATGCTGTTGGCGAGCGTGTCGGCACCAGGTACATCGCGCATTGAGCGCGCGCTGGGCTGCGCACCGCTGGCCTACCTGGGCCGGTTGTCCTATTCGCTGTACCTGTGGCATTGGCCACTGCTGGTGCTGCTGCGCTGGACGTATGGCCTGCATGGCGTCGCGCTGTGGCTGTATCCGGTGTTGTTGCTGGCGGTCTCCGCCGTGTCGTATCACTTCATCGAGCGTCCACTGCGGAATGCGGCATCACTGCTGAGCCTGGCACCGGCCAAGGTGCTGGGGATGGCGCTGCCAGTGGTCGCGCTATGCGGCGCAGGCGCCTGGGCCACGGTGGAGTACCACGAGCAGGTCTCGCTGAGCGTTACCCGCGACGGCTATGCATGGCAGGCGCGCCGCTACCCGGCGTGGCGCCCGCTGGAGCCGGTGAGTGCACCGGCGCTTGAAGGGCGGCGCCTGTTCGTGGCCGGTGACTCACACGCAGCGGCCTATCGCACCATGACCAGCATGGTCGCGCGCCAGACCGGCATGGAGGTGCGCCAGCAGGATCGTGGTGGCTGCAGCTTCGTCAATCTGTTGCGGGCCAGCCCGGCCGATTGCCAGGGCTTCATTGAAGACGCGTTGTCGACCATCGAGCGCGAGGCCCGCCCCGGAGACATCGTGCTGCTGGCGGCGTTGCGCATGCCGGAGCTGCGCGGATTCGACTGGCAGCGACAGGATGCACAGGAAATCTATCGGCAGCTGCTGGCCGAACGCACGCCGGCCCATGCGCAGGCGGCACGCGATGAGGCTGATCGGGTATTGGGGCGGCTGCAGCGGCTGGGTGTGCGCGTGGTTGTGGATGCACCGCTGCCGTTGTTCAAGGCCGGGGCCTACCGTTGTTCGGATTGGTTCAACCGCCGCAATCCCGCCTGCGCCGGTGGCCTGAGCATGCCGCGTTCCGATCTGGAGAGGCTGCGCGCGCCGCAGATGGCGTTGCTGGCTGAGCTGGCAGCGCGCTATCCATCGCTGACGGTGTGGGATCCGCTGCCACTGTTGTGCGGGCCGCAGACCTGTTCGGCCGTGGAAGAGGGCGGACCGTTGTTTTTCGACAACGATCATCTGAGTGGGCACGGTAATCGCGTGCTGCTGCCCAGTTTCCGGCAGACCCTGATCGATATCGCGAACGACAAGCCTTTGTAGAGCCGAGCCCACGCTCGGCTGCTCTTCGTTCCGCAGGCGGGAAGTCCGCGCTGCGCGCGGTGAGCCGAGCATGGCTCGGCTCTACAGGAGTGCGCGCGGTCTATGCCGGCGGCAACACCTTGCCCGGGTTGAGAATGCCATCCGGGTCCAGCGCGGCCTTGATCGCACGCATCGTCGCCAAGGTAGCCGGGGTGAAGGCCTGCGCCATGAAATCGCGCTTGGCCAGGCCGATGCCGTGTTCGCCGGACAGCGTGCCACCCAGTGCCAAGGTCAGCTCGAAGATCTTCGGCAGTGCGGCATGCGCGCGCGCGTTCTCTTCGGCATCGTCCGGGTGATAGAGGATGTTGACGTGCAGGTTGCCGTTGCCGGCATGACCGAAGGTGACGATGGTCAGCGTGTAGTCGCGTGCCAATGCCTGCACGCCAGCCACCAGCTCTGGAATACGCGACACCGGCACCACCACGTCTTCATTGATCTTGCCGGGCGCGACGGTGCGCAGTGCCGGCGACAGTGCCTTGCGCGCGGCCCACAGCTGGTCGCGTGCACGGCCTTCCATCGCCACGTCCAGTTCGATCATGCCGTCGCCTTCAGCGGCGCTGGCCAGGGCCTGCAGCAGATAAGGCAGGGTGTCGTGGTCACCATCGGCTTCCACCAGCAGCATTGCACCGGCCTCCGGCACGTCGGCACCGTTCAGCCGCAGCAGCTCGAGGCTACGTGCGTCCATGAACTCCAGGCGGGTGGGTACTACCGGCTGCGACATCAATCGCGATACCGCGGCTGCGGCGGCATCGGCATCGCGGTACAGCACGCGCAGCCCGGCCTGGCTGACCGGCAGCGGGGTCAGTTTCAGCGTGGCTTCCACGATCAATGCCAGCGTGCCTTCGCTGCCCACCAGCAGATGGGTGAGGTCGTAGCCAGTGGCGTCCTTGGTGTAGGCGCCGCCGCAGCGGATCACATCGCCGGTGCCGGTCACTGCCACCAGGCCCAGCACGTTGTCGCGGCTGGTGCCGTACTTCACCGCGCGCGGGCCGCCCGCATTGCAGGCCAGGTTGCCACCGACGCTGCAGATCTCGGCGCTGGAAGGATCCGGCGCCCAGAACAGGCCATGCGGGGCCAGTGCCTGCTGCAGGGCGCCATTGAGTACGCCCGGTTGCACCACCGCGCAGCGATCGCCGGCGCGGATCTCGACGATGCGGTCCATGCGGGTGAACGACAGCACGATGCTGCCGGGCAGCGGCACGGCCGCGCCGGTGGTGCCAGTGCCGGCGCCACGTGCGACCAGCGCTACGTGATGGGCCCGGCATGCGCGCACCAGTGCCTGCACCTGTTCGATGCTGGCAGGCTGCGCGACGGCGGCGGGGCGTTGATGACGCCACGAGTTGTCCTGCGCGTTGGCCTCCAGCGCGCTGTCATCCATGCGCCAGCCCTCCGCGCCCAGCAGGGCGGACAGTTCGGCAACCAGGGCAGCAGGCAGGGCAGGACTCATGACGGATCTCGTGGGGCAGCAGGAGCGGGTTGGATCAGTTTCCAGGCAACAACGGCGCCAGCCAGTGGCAGCCACACCCAGCGCAGTTCCGACAGCAGGGTGGCCAGGCCGCGCGCGCTGAAGAACTGTGGGGCGAACGGTGAAACGCGGATCGGTCGCCACGGCGCGAAGAAGCGTTGTTCGCTCCAGGGCCAGGCGAGGGCCACGCCGAGGCCGCCGGAGGTCATCGCATCCAGCAGCGGGTGGCTGGCAGCGCAGACGAAGACGAATACAGCGGCTTGTACGGTCGATGCCACCGTTGGCCCTGCCTTGGTAGGTGCCAACCTTGGTTGGCACGAAGCCGCCGACCAAGGTTGGCGACTACCGGAGCTGTGTGGTGCCGACCAAGATCGGCGGTTACCAAAGAACGCCAGCACCGCGGCGAATGCCGCCAGCACGCCGGCAAACAGCAGCGAATGGCTGGCGCCGCGATGGCCGAACGCATCGGCGTAGGGAATGTGCAGCGCGAAGGCCAGTACATCGGCATCGGGCAGCATCGCTGCAATCACGCCGGCCGCCAGCAGGCGCGGCGGGATGCGGCCGCGATCAGCGGCGCACCACAGCGCCAGCGGCACAGCAGCATGGGTGATGATCGAAGGCATCAGTCACACACCGTGGTCGTGCCGGCCTGGCTGCGCTCTGGCAGGTGCCAACCTTGGTTGGCACAGAAGCGCCGACCAAGGTCGGCCTCTACCAGAGCGGACGGTACCCATCAGCAATCATCCAGCCGGAACGCATCACGCAGCCACCGCAGCTGCGGCGGCTCGCCGGTGGCGTCGACCACATCAAAACGGCAGGGTGCATTGGCCAGCGCCGGGTTGTCCTGCAGGTACAGCTGCGCGGCGTGCGCCAGGCGTCGGCACTTGCGCACATCCACCGAAGCGGCACCGCCACCGAAATCCGATCGCGCGCGATAGCGCACTTCCACGAACACCACGGTGCCGGCATCGTCCATCACAAGGTCCAGTTCACCGCCGCGATAGCGCACGTTGCGCGCACGCGGCTGCAGTCCCGCCTGTTGCAGATGCTGCTCGGCGGCGGCTTCCACCGCCGAGCCACGTTGGCTGCGCTCAGCGACCACCGACGATCGGCATCGGCCGGCCGCCATTGAAGGTGGACCATGCCGGCTGGCGCAGGATGTTGCCGTTGCTGTCCAGGAACAGGGTGCCGGTGGCACCGTCCAGGCCGCCTTCGTTGGACAGCTTGTCCAGATAGGCGGTGATCTTCCAGGCATCGGCGCCGAACGCGAACAGGCGGCCGGCTGCACCGCGTGCGCTGGGCAGGGTGCTGGCGACCTGGCTGGCCGACGGCAGGCCCGACACGCTGCGCACGTTCCAGGCCTCATTCGGGTAGACGATGCCGTCCAGCGCCACGTCTTCTTCCACCTTGCCGCTGCCGATGGTCAGCTGCGAGGTGCCGACGCGGGTGGCGCCGCCGGCACCGGCCAGCGCCAGCTGCGGCGCCAGCAGGCGCGCCTGCGGCGCACGCACGGCGAGGAATACGGCATCGACCTGGCCGGCATTGCGCACCTGCGCACCGACATCGCCGACTGCATCGCTGACGCCGATGGTGGCCACCACCTGGCCGCCACGCTGGGCGAAGCGCTGGGCGAAGGCGGCGGCGGCACGGCGGCCGGTATCGTCGGCGCTGTTGATCACCAGCGCCTTGCCGCGCTCGCGACCACGCAGGTATTCAGCGGCGACGATGCCGTCATCTTCCGGTGCCAGCGAGAAACCGGCGCTGCCGGTCGGCGGCCCATCCTTGCCACGGTTCAGCGCCAGCACCGGCACCTGCAGCTGCTTACGGCCGTACACCGCGTCCACTTCGTCGCGGCCCAGCGGGCCGACCACGAAGTCGGCACCGGAGGCCACGGCCTTGTCATAGGCGGCGAGGGCACCGGCCGGGGTACCCGCGGTGTCGATGAAGTTGATGTCCGGGCGGCGGCGGGTCTCGCCGTAGTACGCGGCCAGCAGGCCATCGCGCACCGGCTGCGCGGCGGTGGCCAGGCGGCCGCTGAGCGGCAGCAGCACAGCCAGCTTGGCCGGCGGGCGGTAACCGTCGCTCATCGCCGGCGGGCGCTTGCTGGTGTCGAACTGGGCGGCGCCATCGCGGTCGAACGGTCGCGGCAGCGGCAGGCCGCGTGCGATCAGTGCGCGGCCGGCGAAGTTGTACAGCGGGTCGTTGGCCGGCAGGGCGGCGGCACGGCTGCGCAGGGTGGCGTCGTCGAGGGTACCGAGCAGGCCGGCGATGGCGGCCTGGTTCTCGCTGCGCGCACTGCCGGTCAGGCTGGCATGGGCGCGGGCACGTTCGGTGGCAGCGCCGAAGGCATCGCCGGTGCCCTGCAGCGCAGTGGCGCGGGCCAGATACCAGCGCGTCCGCAGTGCCGGCAGAACGTTGTCGCCGTGGTCCTTCAGCAGGGCCAGGGCCTGCCCCGGCTGCTTGTCGGCCAGCGCCAGCTCGGCACTGGTCAACTGGTAGCGCTGCAGGCTGGCGCCGGTCAGCTGGCGGGCGGTGAGCTGGCCCAGCAGGCTGCGCGCGCGGGCGCTGTCGCCGGCCAGGTGCCAGGCCCAGGCCGCATCGGCCAGGGCATTGGCGCGGGCTCCGCCGCGCAGGGTGGCAGCCAGGCCTTCCAGCTGCAGTGCGGCGTCGCGCGGCTTGCCCTGGTCGATCAGCGCCAGCGCCTGGCTCTGGGCCGGCGATTCGGGCGCGCTGGTCAGGCTGGTGGTGGCGCAGCCGGCCAGCAGCATCAACGACAGCGACAGGGCGGAGATCCGTGCGGCGGGCTTGTTCATGATCGGGTCCATGCGATGAGGGCAGCGGCCTTGGCCGGGTACACGCTACGATTCTACCCTTGCCCCGTGAGTACCGCTGAAATGAGTGTGCCAACCCTGTACGTCGTCGCCACCCCGATCGGCAACCTGGCCGATCTGAGCCCGCGCGCGCAGGAGGTGCTGCGCTCGGTGGCGGCCATCTGTGCCGAAGACACCCGCCGCAGCGGCCAGCTGCTGTCCCATTTCGGCATCCAGCAACCGCTGGTGGCCCTGCACGAGCACAATGAGGAAGCGCTGTCGCAGCGCCTGGTCTCGCGCCTGCAGGCCGGTGAGTCGCTGGCGCTGGTGAGCGATGCCGGTACCCCGCTGGTCAGCGATCCCGGCTTCCGCCTGGTGCGTGCCGCGCGTGCGGCGGGCATCAAGGTCAGCCCGATTCCCGGCGCCTGTGCCGCCATCGCCGCGCTGAGCGTGGCCGGCCTGCCCAGTGACCGCTTCAGCTTCGAGGGTTTCCTGCCGGCCAAGGCCAGCGGCCGCCGCGACCGCCTGCAGGCGCTGGCCGGTGAAGTACGCACGATGGTGTTCTACGAATCCTCGCATCGCATCGCCGAGTCGCTGGCGGACATGGCGGCGATCTTCGGCGGCGAACGCCCTGCGGTGCTGGCGCGTGAGCTGACCAAGCTGTTCGAGACCGTGCTCGATGGCGATCTGGCCGGACTGCTGGCGAAGGTGGAAGCTGACGATAACCAGCGCAAGGGCGAGTTCGTGGTGATGGTGCAGGGCGCTGGCGACGATGAAGAAGCGCAGCTGGCGCATGGCCGCCGCGTCTACGCCAAGCTGAGCGAGCATCTGCCGCCGTCGACCGCGGCGAAGCTGGCGGCAGAGTTGACCGGTGCACCGCGCAAGGCGTTGTACGGCAGTTGATGGATCGTGCGGACCAAGGTCCGCACCCACCAAAGCGGAATCCGCACCCACCAGAGCAGCGGAGTCGGTAGATCCACGTCATGCGTGGATGGATGAACCGGATGCCGCTATCAGCACGGCAGGAAGGGCGCGCGTAGGCTAGAATGTGCGCTGGCGGAGCCGGCCAGACAGTCGCGTCATCCCTTCGGGGGTGCCGAGGAAAGTCCGGGCTCCAAAGGGCAAGGTGCCAGGTAACGCCTGGGCGGCGCAAGCCGACGGAAAGTGCAACAGAAAGATACCGCCTACGTCTTCTTCGGAAGGCCGGTAAGGGTGAAATGGTGCGGTAAGAGCGCACCGCGAGTCTGGCAACAGACCGGCACGGCAAACCCCACCTGGAGCAAGACCAAATAGGGATCCTTTGGCGCGGCCCGCGTTGGATCCGGGTAGGTTGCTTGAGCGTTGCGGTGACGTAACGCCTAGAGGAATGACTGTCCACGACAGAACCCGGCTTATCGGCCGGCTCCGCCTCTTTCTTCTACATGCGTGCTTCCATATGGGTGAACCGCGCATCGGTAGTGCCGGCCGCTGGCCGGCAGCTTCACGCTGCCAGCAGCGGCGGACAGAATACCGGCCAGCGGCCGTCACTACCTCGACGTCGCGCGGTCTTCAACCCGGCGTACGGTACTGCCCGGCGGAGATGAACTGCTCGAACCGTTCACACCACACCACCACGGTGGTGTAGTCGTCCACGTCCACGTTCGCAGGCACCTCCACCAGGAAGCGGTTGAAGGTCTTCACCTCGCCGATGCGCTGGGCCTGCGCCTTGATCTTCAGGAAATCGGCCTTGTTGTCGACAAAGTCGCGGACCAGGTAGACCTTGTAGTCCGGTCCCGGCCCCATCTTGCCGTCGAAGGCCACCTGGCGCGCGCTGACGCTGACCTTGCCTTCGGCCCAGTGCACCGCGTCGCTGCCCTTGAGGTCACGGCGGAACGTGGTGTGATGAGTGGCGTCGCTCATGGCAGCCTGCACCTGTGCCACCGGCGGATCATCAGGAGCGATCAGGATCGGGAGGAAGTACACGCCCAGGCCGAAGCCGAGGCCGAGGGTGAGCAGGTGGGTGGCGAGCAGGATGAGGGTGCGGCGCATGGGGCCTCCATGTGGATGTGGATCGCGCGGCCTGGTGCCGGGCACGACCACCTTGAGAGGTTGCGGGCGGCATTTATAGACACAGTGGCAGACGCAAAAAGGGCACAGTGGGATGGCCGCGGTGGCGCAGGCCCTGTGGTACGGGCGAGAAGGCGCTGCGCCGGGAAGCTGAATGACGCCGTTGGCAGTCCTGGAGCGGGTAGTGCCGGCCGCTGGCCGGCAGCTGCGTGGCCTGCCCGAAGATCCGGAGGTTGCCGGCCAGCGGCCGGCACTACCCTGCTGGAAAGAGATTCCGGCCAGCGGCCAGCATGACCGGGTCAGAAAATGACGTGGCTCTGTCCGTTGGCTGCGCCCTGCGGGCCAAAGCGGCGCTCGTGGATCTCGCCGTGGCCGTCGGCGTCGATCAGCAGCACGGTGCTGGCGCGGGTGCCGTAATCGTCGCCGCGGATGAAGGCCGGGCTCAGCCAGCGCTCGCGTTCCAGGCCGATGCCGGTGTCGGGCAGGTCGCTGTCGGCGGGGCGATGTTCGTCGGCCAGCGCGGCCCAGAGTGGGGTCAGGTCCTCATCGCCGGCCTGCAGCCACGCCGACAGCGCATCCATCAGCCGTCGGGTCTTCGGCCAGGGCGCGTCCAGCGCGCCGTTGGACATGCCATGCACACCCGGGCCCAGGCTCTGGCGCTCGGCGGGGTGGTTGCCCAGGTACTCGAGGCTGTCGCCATCGGCCAGCAGCAGGTTGAAGGGCGCATACGCGCCCGCCACGGTGGCCAGCCGGTCGATATGCACGGCGGCGGGGTCGCGGCCGCGCAGGAAGTCGGCTACCAGTGCACCCCGGGACGGGCCGGTCTGTGCGGCCAGCGGATCACGGACATTGGTGACCACGGCCATGCGGCCGCCGGCGCCGACGCCGGCCCAGCCACCGCCGGAGCGCAGGTCGCGCCCTCCGATGACGGAGGTCTCATCCTGCCAGGGGGCCAGCGCCGCAGTCGGGCGGGCGTGGAACTCATCACGGTTGCCGGTCATCACCAGCCGCCAGCGCGGGTGGTGCATCCAGCCAAGAGCGAGCAGGCACATGGCCTCATTGTGCATCGTTTGCGCAGTCCGGCGGCGTTTCCGGCCGGTTCCGGATGAATGCGCGGGCGATGTTTCACGCCTTGTCCACAGCCCTGAACTTCCGTTCAATCTCAAAAATTGAGACGGATCAGCAACTTGTGGATAAGCCTTGAACAATTCTCTAAAGGTTGTTGCAAGCCATTGATGCGGCTGGCGATTTCCCCGCTGAAAAGTTGTTGACAACCCTTCGGCCGCTGCTAAGGTGGGCATCAGAGGGAAATCCGGGTGTTTTGTGGGTTTTCGTGGTTCAATGTTTCACCGGGCGAAGGATAGGTGCACGCGTCGTGTTCCAGGGCGAGACGGCCATCACAGTTGACGATAAAGGGCGCATGGCGGTTCCCACCGCTTACCGCGACCTCGTCGCGCGCGCCAGCAACAACCGTCTCGTGCTGACCTACAACCCGTTCGAAGCCGGCTGCCTGTGGCTGTATGCAGAGTCGGAATGGGAGCGGGTCCGCGACGACGTCATGTCCAAGCCCAACACCCAGCGCGTCGTGCGCCTGTTGCAGCAGAAGCTGGTCGGCTCGGCCGCCCATCTGGAACTGGACGGCAACGGTCGCATCAGCATCCCCGCCAGCCACCGCGGTGCGGTGGGCATTGAGAAGAAGGCGGTATTGCTCGGTATGGGCGACAAGTTCGAATTGTGGAGCGAGCAGGCGCATCGGGCCCTGATCCAGCAGACGTTGTCTGACGAGGATCTGGGTGATGGGTTGCTCGACCTGAAGTTGTGAGCCGGGGTGCCCGGATGCGCCCAGAAGCGCAGACCGGTCACCTTCCGGTGTCGCAGTCGCCGGCGGTGCACCTGCCGGTCCTGTACACCCAGGTCCTTGAAGGCCTGAGGGTGATCGAAAACGGACGTTATCTGGATGGCACGTTCGGTCGTGGCGGTCATGCACGTGGCGTGCTCACCCAGCTCGGTCCCGAGGGGCGCCTGCTGGTCATGGACAAGGATCCGGAAGCCATCGCCGTTGCCGAGCGCGATTTCGCGCCGGACCCGCGCGTGTCCATCTTCCGTGGCAGCTTCGCCCAGCTGCTGCAGTGGGATGCGACGGCCGAAGGCCTGGACGGCGTGCTGTTCGACCTGGGCGTGTCGTCGCCGCAGCTGGACGTGGCCGAACGTGGCTTCAGCTTCGGCAAGGACGGCCCGCTGGACATGCGCATGGACCCGGACAGCGGTGAAAGCGCCGCGCAGTGGATCAACCGCGTGGAAGAGCGCGAAATTGCCGACGTGCTGTGGACCTATGGCGAAGAACGCCAGAGCCGCCGCATCGCCCGTGCCATCGTGGCCCGCCGTGAGAAGCAGCCCTTCTCCCGCACCGCCGAACTGGCCGAGCTGATCGCCTCGGTGATGCCGCGTGGGAAAGACAAGATCCACCCGGCCACGCGCAGCTTCCAGGCCATCCGCATCCACATCAACCGCGAGCTGGCCGATCTGGAAGCCGGGCTCGATGCGGCCGTGGAGCGGCTCAAGCCCGGTGGCCGCCTGGCGGTGATCAGCTTCCATTCGCTGGAAGACCGCATCGTCAAGCAGTACATGAACCGCCTGGCCAAGGCGCCGCCGGCCAACCGCCGCCTGCCCGAGGCGGTCGCGTTCGTGCCGACGCTGGACCTGATCGGCGGTGCCATCAAGGCCACCGACGAAGAGCTGGCCGCCAACCCGCGCGCCCGCAGCGCCGTGCTGCGCGTGGCCCAGAAGCGGGAGGCCGACGCATGAGCCGGCTGCTGCTGATCATCCTGCTGGCGTCCACCGTGGCCTCGGCGATCGGCGTCGTGTTCGTGCGTCACCGTCACCGGCAGACGTTCATCGAGTTGTCGCGCGCCGAGCGCAAGCGCGATGACATCAATCTGGAATTCGGCCGCCTGCAGCTGGAGCAGGCCACGCTGGCCGAAGCCAACCGTGTCGATCGCATCGCCCGCGAGAAGCTCGGCATGAAGTTCCCCGAGGCCGCCGACATCGTGGTGGTGCGGCCATGAGCAAGACCGGCCGCAACCGCCCGCGCAACGCCTTCAACCTGCGCCAGCGCCTGCGCTGGGTAGCGCTGGCGCTCGGCCTGTGCTCGGTGTCGCTGGTCGGTCGTGCCGCCTACGTGCAGATCATCAACAGCGACTTCTACCAGCGCCAGGGCGAGGCCCGTTACCTGCGCGAGCTGCCGATCAAGACCTCGCGCGGCATGATCACCGACCGCAACGGCGAGCCGCTGGCGGTGTCCACCCCGGTCGCCTCGATCTGGGTCAATCCGCAGGACCTGCTGCGTTCGCCCGAGCGCATTCCGGAGCTGGCCCAGGCGGTCGGCATGTCGGTGGATGAGCTGAGCAGCCGCTTGTCGCAGAAGTCGGACAAGGAATTCATGTACCTGCGTCGCCGGATCAATCCGGACGAGGCAGAGAAGGTGGTCGCGCTGAAGATTCCGGGCGTGGCCGCGCAGCGCGAGTTCCGCCGCTTTTACCCGCAGGGTGAGGCGATGGCGCACGTGCTGGGCTTCACCAACATCGACGACCGCGGCCAGGAAGGCCTGGAGCTGGCGTTCGACGAATGGTTGCGCGGCAAGGCTGGTGCGAAGCGGGTGATCCGCAACCGCAAGGGCGAGACCGTCGAGAGCGATCTGCTGCGCGCCGCCGAGCCGGGCAAGGACCTGACCCTCAGCATCGACCGCCGCATCCAGTACCTGGCGTTCAAGGAACTGCGCAACGCGCTGGTGGCCAACAAGGCAGCGGGCGGTTCGATGGTGATCATGGACGTGACCACCGGCGAGATCCTGGCCATGGTCAACCTGCCGACCTACAACCCGAATTCGCTGACCGGCGCGCTGCCTGATGCGCGCCGCAACCGTGCGGTGACCGATCTGGTCGAGCCGGGTTCGACGATGAAGCCGTTGACCATCGCTACCGCGCTGCAGGCCGGTGCGGTGACCAAGGACACCATCATCGATACCAATCCGGGTTACATGACCCTGGGCCGCTTCACCATCCGTGACGTGCCGCGCAACAACGGCGTGCTGAACGTGACTGGCGTGATCACCCGCAGTTCGAACGTGGGTGCGGCCAAGGTCGCGGCGAAGATGCCGGACCAGGTGTTCTACGACGGCGTGCGCCGCTTTGGTTATGGCTCGGTACCGCACAGCGGTTTCCCCGGTGAATCCGGCGGCGTGGTGCTGCGCCCGGCGCGCTGGTCGGGTACCACCAAGACCACGATGTCCTACGGCTACGGCCTGAACGTGACGCCGCTGCAGATCGCTACCGCCTATTCGGCACTGGCCAACGGCGGTCGTCTGATCGCGCCGACCTTCGTCAAGGGCCAGCGCAATGAAGGCCAGCAGATCATCGACGAAAACGTCGCCAGGCAGGTGGTGGCGATGATGGAAACCGTGGTCACCCAGGGCGGCGCCAAGCAGGCGGCGGTGCTGGGCTATCGCGTGGCCGGCAAGACCGGTACTGCGCGCAAGGCCGGCCCGGGTGGTTACGAGCGTGGCCATTACAACGCGCTGTTCGCTGGCGTGGTACCGGCCACCAACCCGCGCTTCGCCACCGTCATCGTCATCAACGATCCGCAGGCCGGCAAGTTCTACGGCGGCCTGGTGTCGGCGCCGGTCTACCACAACGTGATGGAAGGCACCCTGCGCCTGATGGACGTGCCACTGGACGACCTGCAGTCGTGGCTGGCCGCACAGCAGTCCGGCAAGGTTGGCCACTCGGCCTCGATCCTGCCTGCGCCGCCGGCCGAGACCGCGCTGCCAGTGGATGCCGCCGCTGAATTCGATGCTGCGCTGCCGAGCGCGCACGCCCAGACGCCGCCCACTACGGGAGGCACGCAATGAGTCCTTCGATGTTGCTTTCGCAGTTGCTTCCGGATGTTGCCCTTGCAGGGCACGACCCCGTTCTGACCGGCCTGGTGCTGGACAGCCGCGCCGTGCGTCCCGGCAATGCCTTCGTCGCCATCGCCGGTTTCGGCGCGCATGGCCTGGGCTTTGTCGAGCAGGCCCGCGCCGCCGGTGCCAGCGCCATCCTGTTTGAACCGCCGGCGCCTGCCGAACTGCCGGCACCGGCCGATGCGATCGCCGTGCCGGGCCTGCGCGCACGCATGGGTGCGATGGCCGACCAGTTCCATGGCGCGCCGTCGCGGGCGATGGCGATGGTCGGTGTCACCGGCACCAACGGCAAGACCTCCACCGTGCAGCTGCTGGCCCAGGCCTGGCACCTGCTCGGTACGCCCAGTGGCAGTATCGGCACGCTGGGTGCCGGACTTTATGGCGCGGTCGAGCCGACCGGCTTCACCACGCCGCTGGTGCTGCAGATGCATGCGCTGCTGGCGCAGCTGCGCGACGCCGGTGCGCGCGCGGTGGCGATGGAAGTCAGCTCGCATGCGCTGGACCAGGGTCGCGTGGATGCCGTGCACTACGACGTGGCGGTGTTCACCAATCTCACCCGCGACCATCTGGACTACCACGGCGACATGGCCAGCTACGGCGCGGCCAAGGCGCGGCTGTTCCACCGTCCGGGCCTGAAGGCCGCGGTGATCAATCTGGACGACGCGTTCGGCCGCCAGCTGTTCGCCGGCCTGCCGGCGGGCGTACAACCGATCGGCCTGAGCTCGCGCGGTGCCACCGACGCCAGCGTGCGCGCCGAGGCGCTGCAGCTGGATGGCCGTGGCATTGCCTTCGAACTGGTCATCGACGGCCAGCGCGCGGCGGTGCAGTCGCCGCTGCTGGGCCGCTTCAACGTGGACAACCTGCTGGCGGTGGCCGGTACCCTGCATGCGCAGGGCCAGCCGCTGCCGCGCATCGCCGAAGTACTGTCGGCGCTGCAGCCGATCCGTGGCCGCATGAACCGCCTGGGCGGCGAAGACGGCCTGCCGACCGTGGTGGTCGACTACGCACACACCCCGGACGCGCTGGAACAGGCGCTGGACAGCCTGCATGGCCACCTGCAGGGCACGCTGTTCTGCGTGTTCGGCTGCGGCGGCGAGCGTGATACCGGCAAGCGCCCGCAGATGGCGGCCATTGCCGAGCGTCTGGCCAACCAGGTCATCGTCACCGACGACAACCCGCGTGGCGAGGATGGCGACGTGATCGTGGCCGACATCCTGGCCGGCTTCACCGATGCCTCCGCCGTGACGGTGCAGCGCAGCCGCGCGCGTGCGATCGGCCTGGCGGTGAAGCGTGCCGGTGCCGGTGACATCATCCTGATCGCTGGCAAGGGCCACGAGCCGTACCAGGAAGTGAATGGCGTGCGCCATGATTTCGACGACACCGAAGTGGCCGCCGCTGCACTGGCGGCCAAGGCCGGTGTACTAGAGGCGCAGGCCGGGGAGGGCACCGCATGAAGCGCACCCTGCTTTCGCTGATCGCACACTGGGCCGGCGGCGAGATCCACGGCGACGACGTGGCCATCGATGCGGTCAGCAATGACACCCGCAGCCTCGGCCCGGGCAGCCTGTATGTGGCGCTGCGCGGCGAGCGTTTCGACGGCCATGACTTCGCGACTGACGCGCAGGCGCGCGGTGCCAGTGCGGTGCTGGTCGAGCGCCTGCTGCCGATCGAACTGCCACAGGTGCTGGTGGCCGACAGCGAACTGGCACTGGCGAAGATCGCCACCGGCATGCAGCGCGACCGCGGCACCGAGGTGTTCGCGATCACCGGCAGCAACGGCAAGACCAGCGTGAAGAGCCTGCTGCTGTCGATCCTGCAGCAGGTGGCACAGCACGCCCACAAGGTGGTCTACGCCAACCCGGGCAACCGCAACAACGAGATCGGCCTGCCGCTGGCGGTGATCGATGCGCCGGAAGATGCCGACTACGCCGTCTACGAGATGGGCGCCGGCAAGCCGGGCGATATCGCCTACCTGACCGACATCGCCCGCCCGCGCTATGCGCTGGTCAACAACATTGCCCCGGCGCACCTGGAACGCATGGGCAGCCTGCTCGGCGTGGCGGTGACCAAGGGCGCGATCTATGCCGCGCTGCCGGCCGATGGCGTGGCGGTGATCAATGTGGACGATGCCTACGGCCGCTGGTTCGAACAGCATTTCGTCGGCACCCCGCCGCGTTGCCGCGTGCTGCGCTACGGCCTGGAACATACCGCCGAGGTGACCGCGCGCGACATCCGCGCCGGCGCGCAGGGCAGCCAGTTCACCCTGGTCGCACCGAGCGGCGAAGCCCGCGTGGTGCTCGGCCTGCCCGGTCGCCACAACGTCAGCAATGCGCTGGCCGCCGCCAGCCTGGCGCTGGCCGCCGGTGTCGACCTGGCGCTGATCGCGACCGGCCTGGCCGAAGCGCAGCCGGTGCCGGGCCGCCAGATTGCCCATCAGCTACGCAATGGCGCGGTGCTGGTGGACGACAGCTACAACGCCAACCCCGGTTCGCTGGCTGCGGCCATCGACGCCCTGGCCGCCGCGCCGGAAGAGGGCTGGCTGGTGCTGGGCGACATGCGCGAGCTGGGTCCGGACGGCGAGGCGCTGCATGCGCAGGCCGGCATCCGTGCACGCGCCGCCGGCCTGAAGCGGCTGTATGCACTGGGTCCGCTCAGTGCCGCCGCTGCGTCCGCCTTCGGTGAAGGCGGACGCCATTTCGCTACCCATGGTGCGCTGTCGCAGGCGCTGCAGGACGAGTTGCACGCTGGTGTGCGCTGCCTGGTCAAGGGTTCCCGTGGCAGTGCCATGGACCTGATCGTCAAAGCGCTGCTGGCGCAAGGAGAGGAATCCCCGCATGTTGTATGAACTGGCTCGATGGTTGCAGCAGTTGGAGAGCCTGTTCGGGCTGTTCAACTACCAGACGTTCCGCGCCATCCTTGCCGCGCTGACGGCCCTGTTCCTGTCGCTGTGGCTTGGCCCGGCGATGATCCGCAAGCTTGCCCAGTTCAAGGGCGGCCAGCCGATCCGCAAGGACGGTCCGCAGACCCATTTCTCCAAGGCCGGTACGCCGACCATGGGCGGTTCGCTGATCCTGCTCACCATCACCCTGTCGGTGCTGATGTGGGCCGACCTGCGCAACCGCTACGTGTGGCTGGTGCTGGCGGTGATGCTGTGCTTCGGCGCCATCGGCTGGTATGACGACTGGATCAAGATCGTCCGCCGCGACCCGAACGGCCTGAAGTCGCGCTGGAAATACCTGCTGCAGTCGATCTTCGGCCTGGCTGCTGGCCTGTTCCTGTTCTACACGGCCGACGTGCCGGCGGCGCTGACCTTCTACATCCCGATGTTCAAGTCGGTGGCGTTGCCGCTGGCCGGCATCGGCTTCGTGGCCATCGCCTACTTCTGGATCGTCGGCTTCTCCAACGCGGTGAACCTGACCGACGGCCTGGATGGCCTGGCGATCATGCCGACCGTGCTGGTGGCCTGCGCGCTGGGCGTGTTCGCGTATGCCTCGGGCAACGTGGTATTCGCCAACTACCTGCAGATTCCGCAGATTCCGGGCGCCGGCGAGCTGGTCATCATCTGTGCGGCCATCGCCGGTGCGGGCCTCGGCTTCCTGTGGTTCAACACCTATCCGGCCATGGTCTTCATGGGCGACATCGGCGCGCTGGCGCTGGGCGCGGTGCTGGGCACGATCGCGGTGATCACCCGCCAGGAACTGGTGCTGGTGATCATGGGCGGCGTATTCGTCATCGAAACACTGTCGGTGATGATCCAGGTGGCCTCGTTCAAGCTGACCGGCAAGCGCGTGTTCCGCATGGCGCCGATCCACCACCATTTCGAACTGAAGGGCTGGCCCGAGCCGCGCGTGATCGTGCGCTTCTGGATCATCTCCGTCGTGCTCGTGCTGATCGGCCTGGCCACGTTGAAGGTGCGCTGAGATGAACGACTTGTCCCGCCAGGCAACACGCCTTGAAGCCATCGAAGGCAGCTACGACAAGTGGCTGCTGGGCGCGATCATCGCGCTCACCGGCGTGGGCGTGGTGATGGTGGCGTCCAGCTCGATCGCCTTGATGAGCAGCCCGTTCTACTACCTCAACCGCCACCTGATCTTCCTGGCGGTAGGTATCGTGCTGGCGGTCATCGCCGCCCGCACCGAGCTGAAGTCCATCGAGCAGTACAACCAGATGCTGCTGCTGGGCTGCTTCGTGCTGCTGCTGGCGGTGTTCGCACCGGGCCTGGGCAGCACGGTCAACGGCGCACGCCGCTGGATCAACCTGGGCATCTCCAAGTTCCAGACGGTCGAAGCGGTGAAAGTGCTCTACATCGTCTGGCTGTCGAGCTACCTGGTGCGTTTCCGCGACGAGGTCAATGCGACCTGGCCGGCAATGCTCAAGCCGCTGGGCGTGGCCGGTGCCCTGGTGGTGCTGTTGCTGCTGCAGCCGGACTTCGGTTCGTCGACCCTGCTGCTGGCGATCACCGCCGGCATGCTGGTGCTGGGCGGGGTGAACATGCCGCGCATGTCGATGCCGGTGATCATCGGCCTGGTCGGCATGAGCGCGCTGGCGATCATCGAGCCGTACCGCATGCGCCGCATTACTTCCTTCCTGGACCCGTGGGCCGACCAGCAGGGTGACGGCTACCAGCTGTCGAACGCGCTGATGGCCGTGGGCCGTGGTGAATGGACCGGGGTTGGCCTGGGCAACTCGGTGCAGAAGCTGTACTACCTGCCCGAAGCGCATACCGACTTCATCTTCTCGGTTACCGCCGAGGAATTCGGCTTCCTGGGCACCTGCGTGATCGTGGCGCTGTACGCGCTGCTGGTTGGCCGGACCTTCTGGCTGGGCATGCGCTGCGTGGAAATGAAGCGGCACTTCTCCGGCTACATCGCCTTCGGCATCGGCCTGTGGATCAGCATGCAGACCTTCGTCTCGATCGGCGTGAACCTGGGCATCCTGCCGACCAAGGGCCTGACCCTGCCGCTGATCTCTTCCGGCGGCTCGTCGGTGCTGATGACCTGCGTGGCGATGGGCCTGCTGCTGCGCGTGTCCTATGAACTCAAGCGCGCCGAGCGCCGCCAGGCCGTGCGCATCGGCGGCAGCGAAGACGCCGCTGCCGAGCCGAGCGACGAGCCGGCCGCGCCGGTGGCCGCCAGCGTACCGATGAGCGCCGAGCCGGTGGCTGCCGCTGCAGCGAACGCTGCGCGTGGCACCAGCCGCCTGCAGTCGCGCATCGAACCGACCTTCGGGAGGCTGTCATGAGCACAGCCACCGACAACGTGCGCCCGGTGATGATCCTGGCCGGTGGTACCGGCGGTCACATCTTCCCCGGCCTGGCCGTGGCCCGCGTGCTGCGCGCGCGCGGCGTGCCGGTCACCTGGATGGGCGCCGACGGTGCGATGGAAACCCGTCTGGTGCCGCAGCACGATATTCCGATCGACACGCTGGCCATCACCGGCCTGCGCGGCAAGGGCAAGCTGGCCCTGCTGGGCGCGCCGTGGCGGCTGATGCGCGCGCTGCGCGCGGCCGGCATGATCATCCGCAAGCGCCAGCCGCGTGCGGTGGTGGCCTTCGGTGGATTCGCCTCCGGTCCCGGCGGCATGGCCACGCGCCTGCATGGCCTGCCGCTGATCGTGCATGAGCAGAACCGCGCACCGGGCCTGACCAATCGCATCCTGTCGCGCTATGCACGCCGTCTGCTGACCGGCTTCCCGGGCACCTTCGCCAAGGGCGAGGAGTTCGTTGGCAACCCGGTGCGTGCGGAGATCGCCGCCATCGCACCGCCGGAACAGCGCTTCGCCGACCGTCAGGGTCCGCTGCGCGTGCTGGTGGTGGGCGGCAGCCAGGGTGCACGCGCGCTCAATACCGGCGTGCCGCAGGCGATCGCCGCGCTCGGTGCCGGGGTTCCGGTGCAGGTGCGCCACCAGAGTGGCGAGAAGATGCATGCCGAAGCGGTCGAGGCCTATGCCAAGGCCGGCGTGCAGGCTGAAATCACGCCGTTCATCGCCGACATGGCCGAAGCCTTTGCCTGGGCCGACCTGGTGGTGTGCCGCGCAGGCGCTTCGACCCTGGCCGAGCTTTGCGCGGTCGGTGTCGGCAGTGTGCTGGTGCCATTCCCCGCTGCCGTCGACGATCACCAGACCCGCAATGCGGAGTACCTGGTCGAGCGCGGCGCGGCGGTTTTGCTTAAGCAGGACGGAACGCTGGCCGACGGCATTGCCGCACTGCTGCGCGATCTGTCCGAAAATCCCGCCCGCCGCATGCAGATGGCGCAAGCCGCGCGTGCCCTGGCCAAGGTCGATGCCGCCGAGCGCATCGCCGATATCATTCTCGAGGAAGCTGTATGAAGAAGGCATGCCACCGCGCCTGCCCTGCGCGAGGCCGCGCATGATCCGCCGCCTGCACGACACCAACGACCTGGTGCGCGCGTTCCCGCGCGTGCATTTCGTCGGCATCGGCGGCACCGGCATGAGCGGTATCGCCGAAGTGATGCTGACGCTGGGCTATGAAGTGTCCGGCTCGGACAACGCCGACAACGTGGCGACCCGCCGCCTGGCCAGCCTGGGTGCGCGCATCATGCGCGGCCACTCGGCGGCCAACGTGCTGGGCACCGACTGCGTGGTGGTCTCCAGCGCCATCCGCGAAGACAACCCGGAACTGATGGAAGCGCGCAGCCAGCGCATTCCGATCATGCCGCGTGCGGCCATGCTGGCCGAGCTGATGCGCTTCCGTCGCGGCATCGCCGTGGCCGGTACGCATGGCAAGACCACCACCACCAGCCTCACCGCTGCGGTATTGAGCGAAGGCGGCCTGGACCCGACGTTCGTGATTGGTGGCCAGCTGCTGGCCGCCGGCGCCAACGCCAAGCTGGGTGGTGGCCAGTGGCTGGTGGCCGAGGCCGACGAAAGCGATGGCAGCTTCCTGCGCCTGAATCCGTTGATGTCGATCATCACCAACATCGATGCCGATCATCTGGAGAACTACGGCAACGACTTTGCCCGCGTGCAGGCGGCGTTTGCCGAGTTCCTGCAGCGCCTGCCGTTCTATGGCCTGGCGGTGCTGTGCATCGACGACCCGGAAGTGGCTGCGCTGGCCGCCAGGACCCCGCGCCACGTGATGAGCTACGGCATGAGCCCGCAGGCCGACGTGCGCGCCGAGAACGTGGTGCAGGAAGGGTCGCGCATGCGCTTCACCCTGCGCCTGCCGCAGGGCACCAGCCAGGAAGTGGTACTGGCACTGCCGGGCAGGCACAACGTACTCAACGCACTGGCCGCCGCCGCAGTGGGCTGGCAGCTGGGCGTGGCCCCGGACGCCATCGCGCGTGCGCTGGAAGGCTTCGCCGGTGTCGGCCGTCGCTTCAACGATCTGGGCGAAGTGACCACCGCCAGTGGCGCCAAGGTGCGCATCATCGATGACTACGGTCATCACCCGAGCGAGCTGGAAGCCGTGTTCGCCGCCGCCCGTGGTGGCTGGGCCGACAAGCGCCTGGTGGTGGCCTTCCAGCCGCACCGCTACAGCCGAACCCGCGACCAGTTCGACAAGTTCGCCGCAGTGCTGTCCAGCGTCGATGCGCTGGTGCTGAGCGAGGTCTACCCGGCTGGCGAGGAACCGATTGCCGGTGCCGACTCGCATGCGCTGGCCCGCGCCATCCGCGCGCGCGGCCGCAGCGAACCGGTGGTGGTTGGCAAGGCCGCCGAGCTGGCCAGCGTGCTGCCGGACGTGCTGCAGGACGGTGACCTGCTGCTGATGATGGGGGCGGGCGACATCGGCGCCGTGGCTACCCACATCGCGGTGGAAGGCTTCAAGGGGGAGGGCGAGGCGTGAGCGCGCTGACCTTCCCGCCGCTGCGCGTGACCGACCCGGCTGTATTCGGCCGCGTCGCCGTGCTGCTCGGTGGCACTTCCAGCGAACGCGAGGTGTCGCTGGATTCCGGCCGCAACGTACTGGAAGCACTGCAGTCGCGCGGTGTCGATGCGTTCGCGGTGGATGGCATTCCGGCGCTGGCCAAGGCGCTGGCTGCCGGCGGCATCGACCGTGTGTTCAACATCCTGCACGGCCACAACGGTGGTGGTGAGGACGGCATCGTGCAGGGCCTGATGGACGCCTTCGGCGTGCCGTACACCGGCTCGGACGTGCTGGGCTCTGCGCTGAGCATGGACAAGATCCGTACCAAGCAGGTGTGGTTGTCGCTGGGCCTGCCGACCCCGCAATACCGCAAGGTCGACGCATCGAACGTGCATGCACTGGCGGCCGAGCTGGGCCTGCCGGTGGTGGTGAAGCCGGCCAACGAAGGCTCCAGCGTGGGTATCAGCCGGGTCACCGACGACGCCGGCCTGGATGAGGCCGTGGCCCTGGCTGCGCGCTACGACGGCCAGCTGCTGATGGAGCAGATGGTGGTCGGCGACGAACTGACCGTGGCCATTCTCGGCGACGTCGCGCTGCCGTCGATCCGCATCGTGCCCAAGGGCCAGTGGTACGACTACAACGCCAAGTACATCGCCGAGGACACCCAGTACCTGTGCCCGGGCCTGGACGGTGGCGACGAAGAGGAAATCCGCCGCATCGCGCTGGCCGCGTTCCGCGCTGCTGGCTGCCGTGGCTGGGGCCGCGTGGACGTGATGCGCGACCGCAGCAGCGGCCGCTTCTTCCTGCTGGAAGTGAATACCGCGCCGGGCATGACCAGCCATTCGCTGGTGCCCAAGGCCGCAGGCCAGGCCGGCATCAGCTTCGAAGAGCTGGTGTGGCGCGTGCTGGAACAGACCCTGGAGGCCTCGCACGCATGAACGCGGTGCTGCGCATCTTCGTCTGGCTGTTGGCGCTGTCGGTGGTTGCACTGCCGGTGGTGGCCGTGGTCAATGGCTGGGTCGGCGCCGAGCGCTGGCCGCTGGCGAAGCTGCGCGTGCATGGCGAGTTCAAGCGGGTACCGGCCGAACAGCTGCAGCAGGTGCTGCTGCCGTATGCGCGCGCCGGGTTCTTCGCGGTCAAGCTGCAGGATGCCCAGGACGCACTGGAAAAGTTGCCGTGGGTGGAAAGCGCACGGGTACGCAAGCAGTGGCCGGATGTGCTGGAAGTAACCCTGGTCGAGCACAAGCCGTTCGCGCGCTGGGGCAACGACCGCCTGGTTTCCGAGCAGGGAAAGCTGTTCCCCACGCCGAAGAAGCTGGCCGACCTTGCGCTGCCCGAACTGGATGGCCCGGACAGCCAGACCGAAGAAGTGATGAAGCTGTACAGCGACTCGCGTGCATTGTTCGCACCGGCCGGCGTCGATGTGCGCCGGGTGACGATGGATGCACGCGGCAGCTGGTCGCTGGTGCTGAGCAACGGCACCGAAGTGGTGGTCGGCCGCGACGACGCGCGCTCGCGCATGCAGCGCTTCGTCAAGGTACTGCCGCAGCTCAACCGTCAGGACGCGCCGATCGAGCGCGCCGACCTCCGTTACACCAATGGTTTCACGCTGAGCTGGGGTACCCCGGCCACGCCGGCGAAAACGCCGGCGACCCCGGCCAGAAGCACGCAGGAAAGGACATGAATCGCAAGGGTGACAAATCGCTGATCGTTGGCCTGGACATCGGCACCTCCAAGGTGGTGGCGCTGGTGGGCGAGTATTCGCCGGGCAACCCGATCGAAGTGATCGGCATCGGCTCGCACGAGTCGCGCGGTTTGAAGCGCGGCGTGGTGGTGGACATCGAATCGACCGTGCAGTCGATCCAGCGCGCGGTGGAAGAAGCCGAGCTGATGGCCGGCTGCGAGATCCGCTCGGTGTACGCCTCGATCTCCGGCAACCACGTGCAGTGCAAGAACTCGCCGGGCATCGTGCCGATCCGCGACGGGGAAGTGACCTGGGGCGACCTGGATCGCGTGCTCGATGCGGCCAAGGCGGTGGCGATTCCGGCCGACCAGAAGATCCTGCACGCGATCCCGCGCGAGTACGTGCTGGACGATTCGCAGGAAGGCATCCGCAATCCGGTCGGCATGACCGGCGTGCGCCTGGAGGTGCATGCGCACCTGGTGGTGTGCGCACAGTCGGCCGCGGCCAACATCAGCAAGTGCGTGCAGCGCTGCGGCCTGCAGGTGGACGACCTGGTGCTGTCCTCGCTGGCCTCCAGCGTTGCGGTGCTGACCGCCGACGAACGCGAGCTGGGCGTGGTGCTGGTCGACATGGGCGCCGGCACCACCGACATCGCGGTGTTCGTGCAGGGCGCGATCTGCCACACGGCTTCGCTGCCGATCGCCGGCGACCACGTCACCAATGACATCGCGCACATGCTGCGCACGCCCACCCCGGAAGCCGAGCAGATCAAGGTGCGCTACGCCTGCGCCCTGGCCCAGCTGGCCACCGCCGAGGAAAGCATCCAGGTGCCGTCGGTGGGCGACCGTCCGCCGCGCCGCATGCCGCGCCATTCGCTGGCGCAGGCGGTGCAGGGCCGTTACGAGGAAATCTTCGAGATGGTGCAGGCCGAACTGCGCCGGTCCGGCTTCGAGGAACTGGTGCGCGCCGGCATGGTGCTGACCGGTGGTGCCTCGAAGATGGAAGGCGTGGTCGAGCTGGCCGAGGAAATGCTGCAGATGCCGGTGCGCGTGGGCATCCCGCAGCACGTTACCGGCCTGGGCGAAGTGGTGGGCAACCCGGTGCATGCCACCGGCGTGGGCCTGCTGCTGATGGGCAGCCAGATCGAGCACCCGCGGCGGCCGTCGCTGCCGACCGGGCGCGCCGGAAGCATGTTCAAGAAACTCAAGACCTGGTTCCGCGGCGAGTTCTGACGCGGAACCCGTAACACCGGGGTCACCCGGCGCAGCACCTGCAGTACCCGCATCACAACGCAGCAACGCAATACACAACCCACACAGCCGCAACGGCAACATGACACGCGAAGGCAGGAGGCCCGACCGTCCATGCCACCGACAAGCGGATACAACGAGGACACGGACATGGCGCATTTTGAACTGATCGAAAAGATGGCACCCAATGCGGTGATCAAGGTGGTTGGCGTGGGCGGCGGCGGCGGCAATGCCGTGGCGCACATGGTCAACTCGGCGGTGGACGGCGTGGAATTCATCACCGCCAACACCGACTCGCAGGCCATCAAGAATTGCGGTGCCAAGCTGCAGCTGCAGCTGGGTACCAACGTGACCAAGGGCCTGGGCGCAGGCGCGAACCCGGAAGTCGGCCGCCAGGCCGCGCTGGAAGACCGTGAGCGCATCATGGACGCCCTGCAGGGCGCGGACATGGTGTTCATCACCGCCGGCATGGGCGGCGGCACCGGTACCGGCGCTGCACCGGTGGTGGCGCAGCTGGCCAAGGAGATGGGCATCCTGACCGTGGCCGTGGTCACCAAGCCGTTCCCGTTCGAAGGCCGTCGCCGCATGCAGGTGGCGCTGAAGGGCATCGAGGAACTGAGCCAGCACTGCGACTCGCTGATCACCATCCCGAACGAGAAGCTGATCACCGTGCTGGGCCGCAATGCGACCATGATCCAGGCATTCCGCGCCGCCAACGACGTGCTGCAGGGCGCCGTGCAGGGCATCGCCGACCTGATCGTGCGTCCGGGCCTGATCAACGTCGACTTCGCCGACGTGCGCACCGTCATGTCCGAAATGGGCCTGGCGATGATGGGTACCGGCACCGCCCGTGGCGATGACCGCGCCCAGGCCGCTGCCGAATCGGCCATCCAGAACCCGCTGCTGGACGACGTGAACCTGGCCGGTGCCAACGGCATCCTGGTCAACATCACCGCCGGTGCGGACTTCACCATGGCCGAGTTCGACGAGATCGGCCGCACCATCGACGGCTTCGCTTCGGAAGACGCCACCGTGGTGGTCGGCACCGTGCTCGACCCGGACATGCAGGACGAAGTGCGCGTGACCGTGGTTGCCACCGGCCTGAACCGCGTGTCGGCCAGCAAGGCCCAGCGTCCGGGCGAGCGCGCGCCGATCAAGCTGGTCCGCAACGCCACCACCGGCCAGCCGGAGTTCGGCGACTTCGACAACGGCGGCGACGCCGTGTCCAAGGCCGTCGGCGGCATGGGCCTGGGCCTGCGTCGCGCCAGCAGCGATACCGCGGCGGCTTCGGCCCCGTCGGCGCCGTCCTCTTCGGCCCCGGCCGCGGCAGAACTGCCGAACGATTACCTGGACATCCCGGCGTTCCTGCGCCGCCAGGCGGACTGAGCGGGCCGGCCCAGGGTTGTCCTCCCCGGGTTGCGCCACCATGTCCTGAAAACGCGGGCGCCGGGCCAGGATGGGCCCGGCCGCCCTGCTTCATGTGCGTCCCATTGGCGCGCCGGTGTGTCCTGCCTGCCTTTCAGCCGGGGTAGGGGACCGTGCGTGTTAATCTAATGTGTCACTTCCGGTCCATCCCCCATGATCCAGCAACGCACCCTCAAGAACACGATCCGCGCCACCGGCGTTGGCCTGCACAGCGGTGACAAGGTCTACATGACCCTGCGCCCGGCACCGGTCAACCATGGCATCGTGTTCCGCCGCGTGGACCTGGACCCGGTGGTGGAAGTGCCGGCCAAGGCCGAGCTGGTCACCGAAGTGACGCTGTGCACCGGCCTGACCTGCAACGACGCCAAGATCCAGACCGTCGAACACCTGATGTCGGCGCTGGCCGGCCTGGGCGTGGACAACATCATTGTCGAACTGTCCTCGGCCGAGCTGCCGATCATGGACGGTTCGGCCGGCCCGTTCGTGTTCCTGCTGCAGTCGGCGGGCATCGTGGAACAGGATGCGCCCAAGCGCTTCATCCGCGTGCTGAAGACCGTGGAAGTGACCGAAGGCGACAAGGTGGCCCGCTTCAGCCCGTACGAGGGCTACAAGCTGGGCTTCACCATCCAGTTCGACCACCCGATGATTCCGGCCAAGCAGTCGCGCCAGGAAATCGAGTTCTCGACGCTGGCCTATACCAAGGAAATCTCCCGCGCGCGCACCTTCGGCTTCATGCGCGACCTGGAATACATGCGCGAGCGCAACCTGGGCCTGGGCGGTTCGATGGACAACGCCATCGTGCTGGACGAGTTCCGCGTGCTCAATGAAGACGGCCTGCGCTATGCCGACGAATTCGTGCGCCACAAGATCCTCGATGCGATCGGCGACCTCTACCTGGCCGGTGGCCAAGTGCTGGGTGCCTACGAAGGCTTCAAGTCCGGTCACGCCCTCAACAACAAGCTGGTGCGGGCGCTGATGGCCGACGCCACTGCTTGGGAATGGGTCAGTTTCGACTCGCCGGCGACGCCGGATCCGGTCGAATATGCCACTCCGGCCTACGCCTGATTTATGTAGGTTGTTGAATTAAAAGACAAAAACGCCGCCTTCCAGGGCGGCGTTGTCGTTTCATGCGTGTCCGGCGCATTCAGCATGCTTGACACGCGTCAAGGCCGGTTCGAGGTCACGGTTTTGTGAACCTGTTGGATCGGAAGCCTGAATTTAACGCAGTTTTAACAACAATCTAACGACAGGCCCCCGGATGGCAGCTAGGATGCGACCCGGCCCCCGAAATGTTTCACGCCGTGGTGACACGCGCGACGGGGAGCGGAGCCGGATGCTCCGTTGTCGTCAGGACCGCTTCTTCGGCTTCGAAGGAACGTCCTGCAGGCAAGCCAAGGCGTCGCGTAGCCCTTTGTGCGTGGCGGCTGAAACTGCGTGGGGTCCATTCCGGTTGTCGAGCGCTGGGGAGCGCGTGGGAGTGGGAGACGCAGTCTTGATGGTCACCCTGGTGGCCTTCAGCCCGATGGAACGGGCCGCGTCGAGCAACTGGGCTTCGGCAAGCCGCAACTTGGCATGCCAGACCGGGGACTCGACGAGAAAAACGAGGTGTTCCCCGTCCACATTGGCCAGCCGGCAACGGCTGCGCAGAGGTGGCGGCAACTGGGGGCGCAACTGACGGTCCAGCGCGTCGAGCCACAAGGCACGCCGCAGCGGGTTCCCGCTTTTGTCCGCCATCACCGCATCCAGCGCCGGCTTCGGCACTGACGCGGGGCGAACGCTGGATTTCGGCTCAGACATGAAAACTCACTGATGGCATTCAAAAAGATCGTAATCAAAACGCGTGAAGGACAGGCCAAGTCGTCGCCGATCGCGCGTTTGCGGTTCTATTTCGAGGACCGCCCCCGCGCCCTGCTGGGCAGCGTGCTCGGGGTAGGCTGCATTATCGGCCTTGCTGGCGGCATTGGCGCCAGCGCGCTGAATGATTCCCGGCTGCAGGCCAAGGTCGAGCGCCAGGATGCGGAACTGGCCAAGGTCAAGCGCGATGCGCAGACCCAGGTCAACGCGCTGGCGGCACGCCTCGGCGAGCTGCAGGCGCAGGCTACCCGCCTGAACGCCCTTGGCGAACGGCTGACCCAGATGGGCAAGCTGGAAGACGGCGAGTTCGACTTCAACGAGACCCCTGGCCTCGGTGACGGCGATGCCGGCGGCCCGACCAGCGACATCCCGGTCAAGGACGTCAACGCCGACTTACAGGTGCTGGAGCAGCGTTTCGCTGCTTCAGGCCGCCAGTTGTCGGTGATGGAATCGCTGATGTTCGACCACCAGCTGCAGCAGAACGCCGTGCCGTCGCGCATGCCGATCCGCAACAGCTACGTGACCTCCGGCTTCGGCACCCGTGCCGACCCGTTCGGCCGCGGTGCCGCCACCCACAAGGGCATGGACTTCCACGCCAAGGTCGGCGACCCGGTGATGGCCGTGGCCGAAGGCGTGGTCAGCTTCGCCGGCGTGAAGGGCGGCTACGGCAACGTGGTCGATGTCGACCACGGTAATGGCTACGTCACCCGCTACGCGCACAATTCGCGCCTGGTGGTGAAGGCCGGTGACCTGGTCCGTGCCGGGCAGGAAGTGGCCAAGGCCGGTTCCACCGGCCGTTCGACCGGCGCCCACGTGCACTTCGAGGTGTGGGAGAACGGCAACGTGGTCAACCCGCGCAAGTTCCTCGGCGACGGCGGCAACACGCCGGTCGGCCGCATCAGCCGCGGCTGATGCCCGGGTCGGATCCCTTCCGCGCCGCGGGAGGGCTCTGACCCGATGCGGTTGATCTGGTAGTGCCGGCCGCTGGCCGGCAACCTCATGATCTTCGGCAGCATCGCGGGTCACCGGCCAGCGGCCGGCACTACCCCTCGGGGTTGAAACCTCAGCCGCCCGTCCCAAGCTACAATGGGTGTTGCCATCGACAGGGCGCCAGGCGCCCTGTTTCGTTTGCGGCGGACGGATCCCAAGGGGGAGGCCGGGCGTCGTGTCCATCCAACCCGGTTCCTTCAATGATCAACAGCCTGCTTACCCGCGTATTTGGCAGTCGTAACGAACGACAGCTGCGCCAGCTCAACCGCATCGTCGCCAAGATCAATGCGCTGGAGCCGGAGATCGAGAAGCTTTCCGACGAGCAGCTTCAGGCCAAGACGCCGGAGTTCAAGCAGCGCATCGCTGACGGTGAAGCCCTGGACAAGGTGCTGCCGGAAGCCTTCGCGGTCTGCCGCGAAGCCGGCCGCCGCGTGCTGGGCATGCGCCACTACGACGTGCAGCTGATCGGCGGCATGGTGCTTCACCTGGGCAAGATCGCAGAAATGCGCACCGGTGAAGGCAAGACCCTGGTGGCGACCCTGCCGGTGTACCTCAACGCGCTGGAAGGCAAGGGCGTGCACGTGGTCACCGTGAACGACTACCTGGCCCGCCGCGACGCCGCGCAGATGGGCAAGCTGTACAACTGGCTGGGCCTGAGCGTGGGCGTGGTCTACCCGGGCATGCCGCACAGCGACAAGCGCGAAGCCTACGCCGCCGACATCACCTACGGCACCAACAACGAATTCGGCTTCGACTACCTGCGCGACAACATGGCGCTGTCCAAGGCCGACCGCTACCAGCGCGGCCTGCACTACGCCATCGTCGACGAAGTCGACTCCATCCTGATCGACGAAGCGCGTACCCCGCTGATCATCTCCGGCCCGGCCGACGATTCCCCGGAGCTGTACATCCGTGTCAACCGCGTCGTGCCGCACCTGGTCAAGCAGGAAGCGGAAGACGGCGAGGGCGACTTCTGGGTCGACGAGAAGGGCAAGCAGGTGCACCTGTCCGAAGCGGGCATGGAGCACGCCGAGCAGCTGCTGGTGGAAGCCGGCATCCTCAACGGCGAAACCGAAGGCCTGTACGCGGCGCAGAACCTGACCGTGGTCCACCATCTCAACGCCGCCCTGCGCGCGCACGCGATCTACCAGCGTGACGTTGACTACATCGTGCGCGACGGCGAAGTGGTCATCGTCGACGAGTTCACCGGCCGTACCCTGGCCGGCCGCCGCTGGTCCGATGGCCTGCACCAGGCGGTGGAAGCGAAGGAAGGCGTGCCGGTCCAGCGCGAGAACCAGACGCTGGCGAGCATCACCTTCCAGAACCTGTTCCGCATGTACAAGAAGCTGTCCGGCATGACCGGCACGGCCGATACCGAAGCCTTCGAGTTCCAGAGCATCTACGGCCTGGAAGTGGTGGTGATCCCGACCAACCGCCCGACCATCCGCAAGGACAGCCCGGACCAGGTGTTCCTCAACCGCAAGGGCAAGTTCAATGCGGTGCTGGCCGACATCGAAGAGTGCGCCAAGCGCGGCCAGCCGGTGCTGGTCGGTACCACCTCGATTGAAACTTCGGAAATGCTGTCCGAGCACCTGAGCAAGGCCGGTGTGAAGCACGAAGTGCTCAATGCCAAGCAGCACGACCGCGAAGCGACCATCGTCGCCAACGCCGGCCGTCCGGGCGCGGTGACCATCGCCACCAACATGGCCGGCCGTGGTACCGACATCGTGCTGGGCGGTTCGCTGGAAGCAGAGCTCCACGCGCTGGGCGAGGACGCGACCGACGAGCAGAAGGCCGCAGTCAAGGCCGACTGGCAGAAGCGCCACGAGGCAGTGAAGGCGGCGGGCGGCCTGCACATCGTCGGCACCGAGCGCCATGAGTCGCGCCGTATCGACAACCAGTTGCGTGGCCGTTCGGGCCGCCAGGGTGACCCGGGTTCGTCCCGCTTCTACCTGTCGCTGGAAGACAATCTGATGCGCATCTTCGCCTCCGACTGGGTGCAGAAGGCCATGCGCATGATGGGCATGAAGGAAGACGACGTCATCGAAGACCGCCTGGTCAGCCGCCAGATCGAGAAGGCGCAGCGCAAGGTCGAGGCCCACAACTTCGACATCCGCAAGAACCTGCTGGACTTCGACGACGTCAACAACGACCAGCGCAAGGTGATCTACGCCCAGCGCGACGAACTGCTGGACGCCGAGTCGGTGAAGGACAACGTCGACGGCATCCGCGACGATGTGATCTTCGACGTGGTGGCCCGCTTCGTGCCGCCGAACTCGATCGACGAGCAGTGGGACCTGCGTGGCCTGGAAGCGACCCTGGAGTCGGACTTCGGCCTGCAGATGTCGCTGACCGACCTGGTCAAGGAACACGAGGAGCTGGACGCCGAGGCGATTGCCGCCAAGGTGCAGGAACGCGTCAACCAGCACTTCGCCGAGAAGGAAGCCGGCGTGGGCGAAGAAACCATGCGCGCGCTGGAGAAGCACGTGATGCTGACCGTGCTGGACCAGAGCTGGAAGGAGCACCTGGCGCGCATGGATTACCTGCGCCAGGGCATCTACCTGCGTGGTTACGCGCAGAAGCAGCCCAAGCAGGAATACAAGAAGGAAGCCTTCGAGCTGTTCTCGGACATGCTGGAAAACGTCAAGCGCGAAGTGGTGACCCTGCTGTCGCGCGTGCGCATCCGCAGCGACGAGGAAGTGCAGGCGCTGGAAGCGGCCGAACGCCAGCAGGCCGAAGCCCGCCTGAGCCAGTCGCAGTTCCAGCACCAGGACGTGGGCGGTTACAGCGCCGACGAGGAAGCCGCGCAGGTGCAGGCTGCCCAGCAGGGCGTGGCGCAGATGCAGCGCGACGAGCCGAAGATCGGCCGCAACGATCCGTGCCCGTGCGGCAGTGGCAAGAAGTACAAGCACTGCCACGGCCAGCTGAGCTGATGCCGAAGAGCCCCGCGAAAGCGGGGCTTTTCGTTTGTGGCAGGGGAGTTGCAGCGGATCCGTGATTGCGCCGGCCGCCCTGTTCTGGGCATGCTTCCCCCCATGCCTTCCCCCACCCGATCGATCCATGTCGTGGCCGCCGTCATCACCGACGCCCGTGGCCGCGTGCTGCTCAACCGCCGTACCGAGAACCGCGACATGGCCGGCCTGTGGGAGTTTCCCGGCGGCAAACGCGAATCCGGCGAGACCTCCGAACAGGCGCTGGTGCGCGAGCTGCGCGAGGAACTGGGCATCGAGGCCGATGTCGGCGAGTGGCTGATGGATGTGCCGCAGCGCTATCCGGACAAGCACCTGACCCTGGAGGTGCGCCACGTGCGCAGCTGGAAGGGGACACCGCGTGGGCGGGAGGGCCAGGCAATCACCTGGGTGGCGCCGGACAAGCTGGGCCGCTATTCAATGCCACCGGCCGACCTGCCGGTGGTGGCTGCCCTGCGCCAGCCCGACAGCTACCTGATCACCCCGGCGCCGGCCGATGATGAGGGCGGCGTGCAGCATTGGCATGAACAGCTGCAGCGCGTGGTGGCCGCGGGCCAGCAGCGCATCCAGCTGCGGTTGCCGACGGCGCATCCGCAGCGGCAGGCGATGGTCGAACAGGCCGTGCGCGCGCATCGTCGCAGTGGGGTGCAGTGGCTGCTCAATCGCGATATCGAACTGGCGCGTGCGTTGGGCGTGGGCGTACACCTGGGCAGCGAGCAGTTGCAGGAACTGTCGCAGCGTCCACTTCCCGAAGGCCAGCTGGTGGCCGCATCCTGCCACGACCTGCAGCAGCTGCAGGCCGCACAGCAGCTGGGCTGCGACTTCGCCGTGCTGGGCCCGGTGCAGGCCACGGCCAGCCATCCGGACGCGGTACCGCTGGGCTGGGATGCCTTCGCCGAGCTGCGCGCGCAGGTGTCACTGCCGATCTATGCGCTGGGCGGCGTGGGTCGCGGTCACATCGCCGAAGCGCGTCGCCATGGCGGGCAAGGCATTGCCGCCATTCGCGGGCTGTGGCCGGAGTGAGCCGGCATGCGGGGTCAGATCCCTGCGCAGCAGGGCTCTGACCCCTCCCGATCACAGCGTGATCCAGAAACACCCGTACTGCCGCCGCAATCCCAGCACCGTCGAGGCGCGCGCCACGCTGCCCGGCAACGTCTGCTCCAGGCGCAGGCCGACCGGATGGCGCACGGCCGGCGGCTCAGGGTCGGACCCCTGCGCAGCAGGGCTCTGACCCTCCTCCGGCTCTGCGACCTGGTCCTGCCACGGATACACCGGCACCACGTCCACCAGCGGCCGCCGCGCCAACGATTCCAGTTGGCCGAGAATGCGCTGCGCGCCCGCGTCGGACACCGAGCCCCACAGGTACAGTGAAGACAGCCGATTGACGTCGTTGCTGAGGATGCCGTTGCGCAATGCGTCCACGAGCTCGCTCAGCCGGCGCGGGCAACGTGCACCCAGCGTGTCGCGCGCTGCGGTATTGCCGGTGGGGGAGGGCGGCGGCAGCCGTGACCGTGCACCCACGCTGTCGCAGGGCCGGTCGGTATACACGCTCTGGCCCTGCGCATCGGTGCAGCGGTTCAGGCGCGTGGACTGTGCGTGGGCGACGCTCGACAGCACGCATAGCGGCAGCAGCAACAGCAGGAAGGAAAGCCGGATCATCCTCGCAGGGTAGCGCCGATCCGGTCCGCATGGCGTGCTTTCAGCCCCGTAGCAGTTTCAGCACCGAGGTGGTCGGCTTGGCCAGGTTCAAGGTGTAGAAGTGCAGGCCGGGCGCGCCGCCTTCGATCAGGCGCTGGCACAGCCGGGCCACCACTTCCGTGCCGAATGCACGTACCGACTCGGCGTCATCGCCGTAGGCCTGCATCTTGCGGCCGATCCAGCGCGGTATTTCCGCGCCGCACTGCTCGGAGAAGCGGCGCAGCTGGCTGAAGTTGGCGATCGGCATGATGCCGGGCGTGATCGGCACCTGCACGCCGAGCCGGCGCACTTCATCGACGAAGTGGAAGTAGGCATCCGGGTTGAAGAAGTACTGGGTGATCGCCGCATCGGCACCGGCATCGATCTTGGCCTTGAAGTGCTTCAGGTCAGCCAGCGCATCGGTCGCCTGCGGATGCGTTTCCGGATACGCGCCCACTTCGATGTGGAACGCATCGCCATGCTCGGTGCGGATGAAGTCGATCAGCTCGGCGGCGTAGCGCATGTCGCCGGGGAAGCCCATGCCCGAGGGAAGGTCACCGCGCAGCGCGACCAGGCGACGGCAGCCGATGGCGCGGTACAGCTTGAGCAGTTCGCGGATCTCCTGGCGGGTGCCGCCCACGCACGACAGGTGCGGCGCGGCATCGAAGCCATGGTGCTGGTTGAGGTGGCGCACGGTCTCGGAGGTGTAGCTCAGGGTCGAGCCACCGGCGCCGAAGGTACACGACACGTATTCGGGGGCGTAGTCCTTCAGCTTGGCCGCAGCACGGTCCAGCTGGCTGCGCTGTTCGTCGGTCTTGGGCGGATAGAACTCGAAGCTGATGGCGGTCATGGCGCGGATGGCGGCGGTCGGTGCGAAGCAGTATATCTCTTCATCAAGATGGATTCTTGAAGATTGCGTGAGAGCCCGCCGTCCCCGGCCCGCGACCGTTCGCCCCGCCGTGCGGCCGCTGCTCCGAAATCGCAACCGGGGTGCCTCCGCCAGGCCCACGCTGCTCCCATCCCGGCACCACCCACCCAATGAAGGAGCAGACGATGAAGATCTTCCTGGCACTCTGGTACGCAATGAAGGCCCTGGCCCGGCTGGCGATGATCGGCATGGCGATGGCCGTGCTCGGTTCCGGCTCGGCGCATGCGGCGGCCGCCACCGGCACCGGCAAGGTGCAGGTCGAGGTGGTCGGCAAGGGCCGTCCACTGCTGATGATCCCCGGTCTTAACAGCAGCGCCGAGGTCTGGCGCGAGACCTGCCTGGCGCTGAAGGACGTGCAGTGCCATCTGGTGCAGCTGCCGGGCTTTGCCGGCGCTGCGCCCGCCGACCCGCGCCCGGCCGAATTCCTGCCGGCCATGCGCGGGCAGCTGCTGGCCTACCTGCATGACCAACAGCTGGGCCCGGTGGTGGTGATCGGCCACAGTCTTGGCGGCCTGCTGGGGCTGCAGATGGCGCAGGCCGAGCCGAAGGCAGTCAGTGCGCTGGTGGTGGTCGACGCATTGCCGTTCCTGCCGGCCGCGCGTGACCCGAACGCCACCTCAGACAGCGTGCGGCCAATGGCTGACCAGCTGCGCAAGGGCATGCTCGCCGCCGATGCCGCGCAGTGGCAGGCGCAGCTGAAGGCCGGCCTGCCGGGCATGACCCGCGATCCGCAGCGGCAGGCCGAGCTGGGGCGCTGGGGCGAAGCCAGCGACCGCCAGACCACCGCTGACGCCATGCATGCGGTAATGACCACCGACCTGCGTGACAGCATCGCCTCGATCACCGCACCGACGCTGGTGCTGGGCAGCTGGGCCGGCTACCAGCCGATGGGCGGCACCGAGGACAGCACGCGCGCGGTGTTCCAGGCGCAGTACGCGAAACTGCAGGGCGTGCAGATCGCGATGAGCGCGCAGGGTTTCCACTTCCTGATGTGGGATGATCCGCGCTGGCTGCGCGGTCAGGTGCAGGCCTTCCTCGACCACCACCACTGAGTTTCAACACGCCTCGGAATGGACATGCCGGATTCCTCCTCGACGGTACGCTTCTGGCTGCTCAATGCGCTGGTGTGGGCGCTCTATGGTGTTGCCGGAATCGGCCTGCGCCAGGCCTATTTCAGCGATGCCGGAAGCGCAGGCGTGTTGATCACGCTGGGCCTGGCGTTGGCCCTGTTCGGGTGCAGCGGTGCCATCCGCGCGCTGGCGCTGCGTGCCGACTGGTGGGCGCGCGGCACGGCCGGGCTGTTGCTGCGGCTGGCGCTGTCGGTGGCATTGGGCGCGGCAGTGGCGCAGCTGCTGGTGAACATCGCGCTGCGCTCGGCGCTGGCCTGGAACTGGGTGAGCCTGGGGCGGCAGACAGCCGACTTCAGCCCCAAGGCGCTGCTGCTCTACTGGTACACCACTGCGGTGATGCTGGCCCTGTGGGCAGCGCTCTGGGCAGGCCTGCACAGCCTGCGCCGGATACGCAGTGCGGAACTGGCGCGCCTGCGTGCCGAGGCCGAGCGCAGCGCGCTGGAGCGCGATGCACTGCGTGCACGGCTCAACCCGCATTTCATGTTCAATGCGCTGAACAACCTGCGTGCGCTGATCCTGGAAGACCCGGAGCGTGCGCGCGACATGGTCACCCGCCTGTCGCGCACGCTGCGCCAGGCGCTGGCACACAACCGCAGCGAGCAGGTCACCCTGGCCGAGGAACTGGTGGTCGTGGACGACTACCTGGCCATCGAGGCAGTCCACTTCGAACAGCGCCTGCAGGTAAGCCAGCACATTGATGCCGATGCCCTGCAGGCACAGCTGCCGGCGATGGCGCTGCAGTTGCTGGTGGAGAATGCGATCAAGCATGGCATCGCCAGCCGCCCGGGCGGCGGTGAGATGCAGATCCGCGCCACGCTGGACAATGATGTGCTGCGTCTGCAGGTCGACAATCCGCTGGGCGGCGTCAGCGAGCCAGCCCATGGCCATGGCGTCGGCCTTGCCTACCTGCGTGCGCAGCTCGGCACGCAGGGTCGTTTCACCCTGCAGCCGGTCGGCGACCGCATGCAGGCCCTGCTGGAGATTCCGCAATGAGTGGCGTGCTGCGTGTGTTGATCGTTGATGATGCACGGCTGGCGCGGCAGGAGCTGCGCACGCTGTTGTCGGCGCTGCCGTGGGTGCAGTGCGTGGGCGAAGCAGACGATGTGCCCGCTGCACGCGAGGCGATCGCCACACTGGCGCCGGACCTGGTGCTGCTGGATGTGCAGATGCCCTCCGGCAGCGGCTTCGATGTGCTGGATGGGCTGGAGACGGTGCCGGCGGTGGTCTTCGTTACTGCCTACGACACCTACGCGGTGCGCGCCTTCCAGGCCAATGCGCTGGACTATCTGGTAAAGCCCGTCGAGGCGCCGCGCTTGCTGGAAGCGTTGCAGCGGGCGCGCCAGCGCGAGGTGGTGGCGGGCGAAACGCCGGAGCCGCGCAGCACGCTGGGCGCGCAGGACCAGGTGTTCGTGCGCGAGGGCGAACGCTGCTGGTTCGTCGCGGTCTCGGAGATCCGTCGGCTGGTGGTGGATGGCAACTACACACGGCTATGGTTCCGCGACCAGAACGCCCTGCTGACCCGCAGCCTGAGCGCGCTGGAAGCACGCCTGCCGCCGGAGTTGTTCTTCCGTGCCAACCGCAACACGCTGGTCAACCTGCGCCGCATCCGAGGCGTGACGCCCAGCATCGCTGATGGCTACGACCTGGCGCTGGACGACGGCAGCGAGGTGGAGGTATCGCGGCGGCAGGCACGTGAACTGCGCGAGCGGATGGCGTTGTAGCTGCCGCTACAGCTCGGCACTGACCGGGCTGGTGATGAATCCCCACAGCAGGCGTGCCATCACTGCGGGCGAGCGTGCCTGCCTGCGCGCATAAGTCTGTAGCGCATCCAGCCGCGGGCGGTCATAGAGGTGGCCGGCCAGCAGCACGGCATGCACGCGGCGGGTATTGGCGATGTCGTGCAGCGGGTTGCCATCAAGCAGCACCAGGTCTGCGGCTTTGCCGACCTCGACGCTTCCATGCGATGCCTGCCGTTGCAGATGACGTGCGGCCTGCAGCGTAGCTGCGCGCAGCACGTCGGCCTGGCTCAGGCCGGCCTGTCGCAGCCACTGCAGTTCATCGTGGTAGCGGAAGCCGCCCAATCCGGTATCGGTGCCGACCAGCACGGTGACGCCGGCACGATGGGCCGCACCGGTGAGAGCCAGGCCATGCTCGAAGTAGGTCTTCAGTGCGTCTTGGCCGCGTCGGCCGGGATAGCGCGCTGCGGTGGCCTGCAGGTCATCACGCCACGCCCAGCGTGAAAGCGGGTCCAGATAGGCCAGGCGCGGATCGTCGACGAAGGCGGGGTCGCTTGCGCGTGCATCTTCTTCGCGGGTGACATGGGTCGGTACGAACGCGGCACCGCTGGCCTGCATCAAAGCGAACGCCTTGTTGCAGAGCGTGGGCTGATAGCTGGCAACCATGCGTTCGGCCAATACGATCGGGTATTCGCCGTCGAGCGTGCCACCGCGCCATGCCGCCGCGTTGTCGAAGCAGTGGCGCACGAACAGATGGGCGTGCTCGAAGCTGCGCTGGCCCGCCTGCACCGCGTCGTCCAGAGGCACCGCCTTGGGCAGGTGGCCGACCAACGGACGGCGCAGCTGCTGCGCCTCGGTGGCCAGCCGCTGATAGGTGTCCGCACGCAGCCGGTTGTAGACCTTCAACGCGTCGACCCCGCGCGCGCTGTACGTCCGTGCACGCGCAGCGGCGGCCTCCGGCGTGAGTGACGGATCTTCGAAGTAGAAACTGGCGATCTGTACGAAGCGCGGTGCAACCTGCTGCCCGGCAATGGCCTGTGCGGTCCAGCGGCGCTTGTCGGCCACGCAGGCGATCAGCGGATCGGTGGTCTGCGGGCAGTCCATCATGTCGCGGGTGCCGGTGATGCCGTTGGCCAGCATCAGCGGGAACTGCAGCTGCGGCGACAATTGCAGTGCATGGGTGTGCATGTCCCAGAAACCGGGCAGCAGCCAGCGGCCGCCGGCGTCGAGCACGGGAAGCCGCGCGTCCTGCGGATCTTCCCCAATGGCAGTGATGGTGCCGTGGCGCACTGTCACGGTGGTGGGTTCGCTGACCTGGCCGCGCGCCACGTCCACCACCCGCGCGTTGACGATCACGCGGCTGTTGCCCGGCTCGGGCAACGGCGGAGCCGACAGCGGCCAGAGCAGAGCGGCGGCGAACAGCAATGGCGGCGCCAGCAGGAGGATGACCAGTACAATCGGCCACTGCCGACGGTGGGCGGAACGGGGCAATGCGCATGCTGCATCCATGAGCCGGCGATCCTTGTAGTGGGTCGCCCGCAGGGTGCTGCAAGCGGGACGCTGGCGCCAGTGACCATCGGCATCCGGCCCTGTCTGCCTCCGGGGCGGTTACCCTGTGCAGCAGAACTCCTGATCACACCCGCGCCATGTCCATCGTTCTCACCGATTTCGCCCGTCCCCGCCTGTTCCCGCGCGTGCCGCGTGGCAACACCATCCAGGACTGCACTGCCGAGCAGTTCGAGGCACACCTCAATGCGCATGCGCCGCTGAAGGTGCTGGATGGCTACGCGCCGTTCTGCAAGCTGTTCGTCTACGAGAACTGGACCAGCACGCGCTGCCTGACCGTACCGATCACCGAGGCCAACCGCCACCTGCTGCGCAGTGGTTACGAAGCGCGCAACCGCGAGGAACTACCGGTGCTGGTGCGCTGGTTCGAGGGCGTGGAATCACCGCGTGCGAGCTACCTGGTGGTGATCCTGTACAGCGCCGAGCAGCTGGCCAGGGAAGGCTCGCCGATCGAGGCCGACTGGGGCATCGTCGGCTGCATCTACACCGCCGAACCGCAAGAGGTACCGATGGCACCGATCACGATGATGCGCAATGCGCTGGGCGTGGACGAGGGCGGATCCGGCGTGCCGCTGGACCGCGAAGCCTACCGGCGTTCCGTCGAGTTCTGGGAGAACAACGCGAACTGGCGGCCGTGAGCAACATTTGTCATCCACGCATCGCGTGAATGTGCGGACCGCAGTAGAGCCACGCCATGCGTGGCCGCTTGGCCTTCAGGCAGCTTTCCATTCCCACCACGGGTAATGGTACTCGCGGTCGATGGCCTGCCAATGCTGGCCGCATTGCGTGCAGGCAACGGTGTGGCAGTCGCCCCAGCAGCCCTCAGCCTCTTCCACCGAGAGCAGCTGCATCTGTCCTTGTTCAATCAGGCGACGGGGATCGAAGAACGGGTAGCCGGGGTTGAGCGCGCACAGGCAACCCTCGCGTGCACGCCAGTAACGCAGCCGACGCAGGGCGGCCTTCAGATACGCCTGGTTGCTGATCAGCATGCCGCCAAGCGCGATGCCCTGGCAGCGTTGTTCGATCAGATCCACATGTGCGCTCAACGCGTCCAACGATGAGGCACTGAACAGTCGTGCGACCGTACGTGCGGCATCGGTGATGCGCGTTGCGTCGCGCGACAACAGGGCCTGCAGCAGCACATCGGCCTGTGCATCGTCGAGCCGGGGTATCGGCGCTGCAGACCACGGCCAGCGCATCAGCGTGACTTGCCGATGGCGGCGTAGTGGCCGGCGGTGAGGCGCAGCAGATCGGTGGGTACCAGTTCCACTTCCAGGCCACGGCGTCCGGCGCTGACATGCAGCGCGGGCAGCGCTTCGGCACTGGCGTCCAGGAAGGTGCGCAGGCGCTTCTTCTGCCCGAGCGGGCTGATGCCACCCACCAGGTAACCGGTTGCGCGCTGCGCGGCGTCAGCAGCAGCCATCTCGCACTTCTTGCAGCCGGCGGCTTCGGCCAGTGCCTTCAGGTCCAGCTGGCCGGCCACCGGCACGATCGCCACCAGCAGTTCGTGTGTCTCGGTGCTGGCCAGCAGGGTCTTGAACACCTGGGCCGGATCGAGGCCGAGCTTGTCCACGGCTTCGCCGCCATAGGATTCGGCGTGGGCGTCGTGCACGTAGCTGCGCACGGTGTGGGCGATCTTCTCGCGCTTGAGCAGGTTGATGGCCGGGGTCATGGCTGCATCGTAGCGCGCACTGGGCGCGTTGCCTTGACCGAAGCTACTGCCGGAGCATCCACGCATGGCGTGGATCTACCAGTGGGGACTGGATGCGGGGTGTACGACCACGCGCAAACGCAGAACGGACGCCCGAAGGCGCCCGTTCCGTGTGTTGCATGCACCGGTGGTGCCGGCCGCTGGCCGGCACCCCGCAGGCATCAGTAGCGGTAGTGGTCCGGCTTGAACGGGCCTTCCACCGGCACGCCGATGTAGTCGGCCTGTTCCTGGCTCAGGGTGGTCAGCTTCACGCCGATCTTTTCCAGGTGCAGGCGGGCCACTTCCTCGTCCAGCTTCTTCGGCAGCAGGTAGACCTTCTTCTCGTAGCTGTCCTTGTTCGCCCACAGGTCGATCTGTGCCAGGGTCTGGTTGGCGAAGCTGTTGGACATCACGAAGCTCGGGTGGCCGGTGGCGCAGCCCAGGTTCACCAGGCGGCCTTCGGCCAGCAGGAAGATCGCGTTGCCGTTCGGGAAGATGTACTTGTCCACCTGCGGCTTGATGTTGACGTGCTTGATGCCGGCGAACGACACCAGCGCATCGACCTGGATCTCGTTGTCGAAGTGGCCGATGTTGCAGACGATGGCCTGGTCCTTCATCGCGCTCAGGTGCTCGATGCGGATGATGTCCTTGTTGCCGGTGGTGGTGACGTACAGGTCGGCACGGCCCAGGGTCGATTCGATGGTGTTGACTTCATAGCCTTCCATCGCCGCCTGCAGGGCGCAGATCGGGTCGATCTCGGTGACGATCACGCGCGCGCCGTAGGCACGCAGCGAGGCCGCGCAGCCCTTGCCGACGTCGCCGTAACCGCAGACCACGGCCACCTTGCCGGCCAGCATCACGTCCATCGCGCGCTTCAGGCCGTCGGCCAGCGACTCGCGGCAGCCGTACAGGTTGTCGAACTTGCTCTTGGTGACCGAGTCGTTGACGTTGATCGCCGGGATCAGCAGGGTGCCGGCCTGGGCCAGCTGGTACAGGCGGTGCACGCCGGTGGTGGTCTCTTCGGAGACGCCCTTCCAGTCCTTGACCACGCGGCCCCAGTAACCCGGGCGTTCCTTGGCGACGCGCTTGAGCAGGTTCTTGATGACCTGTTCTTCGTGCGAGGAGGAGGCGGTGTTGACCCAGTCGCTGCCGTTTTCCAGCTCGTAGCCCTTGTGGATCAGCAGGGTCACGTCACCGCCGTCGTCCACCACCAGCTCCGGGCCGGTCAGGGTGCCATCGGCCAGGGTGAAGGTCAGCGCGTCCAGGGTGCAGTCCCAGTACTCTTCCAGGGTCTCGCCCTTCCAGGCAAACACCGGGGTGCCGGTGGCCGCAATGGCGGCAGCGGCGTGGTCCTGGGTCGAGAAGATGTTGCACGAGGCCCAGCGCACGTCGGCGCCGATGTCCTTCAGGGTCTCGATCAGCACCGCGGTCTGGATGGTCATGTGCAGCGAGCCGGTCACGCGCACGCCCTTCAGCGGCAGCTCGGCCTGGTACTTGCGGCGGATCGACATCAGGCCCGGCATTTCGTGCTCGGCGATGTCCAGTTCCTTGCGGCCCCAGTCGGCCAGCGTGATATCGCGGATCTTGTAGTCACCTTCGGTGGAGAAGGTCTTGGCAACAGCGTTCATTCGTGTGCTCCGGTTGTGGACGAGCGGGTGCTCGCATCTAGCCGGGCGCCGTTGTTACAAAGCCACCTTACCGAGCCTGGCCGGGCCTCGTGGGATCCGGTCGCAGCGCCCCTCGGCAGGGGAGAACCCCCATTATATCGCGGCCCCGGCATGACATCGGCATGACCCAACCATCGGCAGATGGGGCCGCGTGCACGGCCTGTTAAGGTCGGTGTTTTCACGCATCACACAGGTGGAACGATGAGCATGCACGCGCGCCGCACACGGCGCTGGACCGGCCTGGTCCTGTCGATGGGGCTGCTGGCGGTGGCCCCGCTGGCTTGGGCGGCCGCCTCGCAGCCAGCTCCGGCGCAGGCGCAGGGCGTCAATGGCTACGAACTGCCATCGGCCGCACTGCAGGCAGTGGTCGACGCCCCGCGCGCGCCGTCGTTGTTCCTGTCGCCGCGCCGCGACGTGGCCGCGATGATGCAGATGCCGTCGCTGCCTTCGATCCAGGTGGTGGCGCAGCCGGAACTGAAGCTGGCTGGCCTGCGCATCAACCCGCGCACGTTCTCCGACAGCCGCTTCAGCTTCGGCGAGAAGCTGTGGCTGATGAACGTGGCCGACGGCAAGGAGCGGCAGATCAGCGGCCTGCCGGCCAAGCTGTCGATCGCCAGTGTGATGTGGTCGCCGGACCAGAAGTGGCTTGCCTTCAACCAGGTCGACGCTGCCAGTGGCGCCAATGAACTGTGGCTGGTGGACGTGGCCGGCGGCAGCGCCCGCCGCTTGGTTGCCGGCCTGAACACGGTGATCGGCAGCGGCTACCAGTGGTTGCCGGACAGCCGCGGCCTGGTGGTGTTCACGCGCCCGGCCAACCTCGGTGCGGCCCCGGCCGCCGATGGCATTCCGACCGGCCCGGCCGTGCAGCAGACCAGCCAGGGCGGCGGCGTGGTGTCGATCCGTACCTACCAGGACCTGCTGAAGAACGAGGCCGACGCACGCCAGTTCGACTACTACGCCACTACCCAGCCAATGGAAGTCGGCCTGGATGGCAGCACCCGCGCGATCGGCGCGGCCGGCATCTTCATGGGCTTCTCGGTGTCGCCGGATGGCCGCTTCGTGCTGCGCCAGCCGGTGCAGCGCCCGTACTCCTACGTGGTGCCGGTGAGCAGTTTCCCGCGCCGCATCGAAGTGATCGACCGTGCCAGCGGCAAGCTGGTGCACACCGTCGCCGTTCGCCCGCTGGTGGAAGGGCTGCCGACCGGCAACGATGCCGAAGTGACCGGCGTGCGCGACATCCGCTGGCGCGGTGATGCCGACGCCACTCTGGTCTGGGCCGAAGCGCAGGACGGCGGCGACCCGAGCAGGGAGGCCAAGGTGCGCGATGCGGTGCTGATGCAGGCCGCGCCGTTCGACAAACCGCCAGTCACCCTGGCCCAGCTTGGCAGCCGTCTGGCCGGCATCAGCTGGGGCCGCGGTGACCTGGCCCTGCTGACCGAATCGTGGTGGAAGACCCGCAGGACCAAGACCTGGCTGATCGCCCCGGACAACGCCGGTGCCGAGCCGCGCCTGCTGTGGGATCGTGACGCGCAGGACCGCTATGCCGATCCGGGCCGGCCGCTGCTGGCCAGTGACGAGCGGGGCCGTTCGCTGCTGCAGACCAGCCCCGATGGCAGCAGCCTGTACCTGGCCGGTGCCGGTGCTTCGCCGGAAGGCGACCGTCCGTTCGTGGACCGCTTCGACATCGCCACGGGCAAGGCAACGCGCCTGTTCCACTCGCAGGCGCCGAGCTATTCGCTGCCGGTGGCGTTGCTGGACGACCAGGCCAGCTCGCTGCTGCTGAGCCGCGAGAGCCCGGATGAGCCGGCCAACTTCTACGTGCAGTCGCTGGCCGATGCCGGTGCTGCACCGCGCGCGCTGACCCATTTCGCGCACCCGCTGCCGCAGTTGAAGGGCATGCAGAAGGAGCAGATCCGCTACAAGCGCAAGGATGGGGTCGACCTGACCGCGACCCTGCTGCTGCCGCCGGGCTACGACCCCAAGCGGGACGGCCCGCGGCCGCTGCTGATGTGGGCCTACCCGGGTGAGTTCAAGAGCGCGGCTGCGGCCAGCCAGGTGACCGATTCGCCGTACCGCTTCAACGCGGTCAGCTACTGGGGCCCGCAGGCGTTCCTGGCCAAGGGCTATGTGGTGCTGGCCAGCCCGTCGATGCCGATCATCGGTGAGGGCGACAAGGAGCCGAACGACACCTACATCGAACAGCTGGTGGCCAACGCGCAGGCAGCGGTGGATGAGGTGGTGCGCCGTGGCGTGACCGATCGCGATCACATCGCCATCGGCGGCCATTCCTACGGTGCGTTCATGACCGCCAACCTGCTGGCACACACCCGCCTGTTCAAGGCCGGCATCGCCCGCAGCGGCGCCTACAACCGCACGCTCACCCCGTTCGGCTTCCAGGCCGAGGAACGCAACTACTGGCAGGCACAGGAGGTCTACCAGAAGATGGCGCCGTTCAACTACGCCGACAGGATCAAGGATCCGATCCTCTTCATCCACGGCGTGGACGACAACAACTCCGGCACCTTCCCGATCCAGAGCGAGCGCATGTTCGCCGCTGTGAAGGGCCTGGGCGGCACCGCGCGGCTGGTGATGCTGCCCAACGAATCGCATGCCTACCGCGCACGCGAATCGATCATGACCATGCTGGCCGAGAGCGAGCGCTGGCTGGAGCAGACCATCGGCCCGGCCGAGCAGGGCAAGGCGAAGAAGAAGCGCTGACGTGACCCGGTAGTGCCGGCCGCTGGCCGGCAACCTCATGGAGCCATGCAACCTGAGGTTGCCGGCCAGCGGCCGGCACTACCAGATGAAACCATTTTTGCATCGCAGCACGACGCCCGATCTGGGATAGGCTTGGGGCCTGGATCCGTTGACCGAGGCCTGTGCGTCGCCGATGAACGAGTACCGCAGCAGCATCGAATTTGCTTCTCCCGATCTTCCGCTTCGCGATGATGTGCGCCGGCTTGGCGCACTGGTCGGCGACCTGCTGGTCGAACAGGTGTCGGCCGCGTTTCTTGATGACGTCGAGGACGTGCGTACCCGTGCCATCGCCCGCCGCGAGAACCAGGCGCCGCTGTCGGAGCTGGCCGATGGCCTGGCCGGGCGCACGCCGCAGCAGGCCGAGACCATGGTGCGGGCGTTCAGCACCTACTTCCAGGTGGTCAACATCGCCGAGCGCGTGCATCGCATCCGCCGCCGCCGTGACTACCAGCGCGCCGGTACCGCGGGTGCGCAGCCGGATGGCCTGCAGGATGCACTGCAGCACCTGAAGGCGCAGGGCGTGGGCCTGGACGAACTGGCGCAGTGGCTGCCGCGCATCGACATCGAACCGGTGTTCACCGCGCACCCGACCGAAGCGGTGCGCCGTGCGCTGCTGGAGAAGGAACAGCTGATGGTGGCCAGCCTGGTCGACAACCTCGACGGCCAGCGCACCCCGGGTGAGGCCGCCGCCGATGCCGCGCGCTTCCGCATGGCGCTCACCGCGTCGTGGCAGACCACCGATTCCTCACCGGTGCGGCCGACCGTGGATGACGAGCGCGAGCACTTCGGCTTCTACCTGGTGCAGGTGCTGTACCGGGTGATCCCGGTGCTGTACGAATCGCTGCAGCAGGCGCTGCGCGATACCTATGGCGAAGAATTGCCGCTGCCGCGGCTGCTGCGCTTTGGTACGTGGGTGGGCGGCGACATGGACGGCAATCCGAACGTGGATGCCCACACCATCCGCAATACGCTGGATGCGCAGCGGCAGGCGGTGCTCGGGCGCTACCAGAAGGAACTGCTGCAGCTGGCCAGCCTGCTCAGCCAGTCCACCGAGCGGGTGGGTGTCAGTGATGCGCTGCAGGCACGCGTGGCGCAGTACCAGCAGCTGCTGCCGCAGGTGCAGTCACGCCCGCGCCATGCCGACATGCCGTACCGCCTGCTCAACGACCGCATGCGCGCACGCCTGCAGGCGACGCTGGACGATGGCGAGGGCGCCTACGCCGGCCCCGCTGAACTGATCGACGACCTGCAGCTGATCCTCGACAGCCTGCGGGCCAATCGTGGCGAACATGCCGGCGGCTTCGCCGTGCAGCGCCTGCTGTGGCGGGTGAAGACGTTCGGCTTCCATCTGGCGCGGTTGGATGTGCGCCAGGAATCGAGCGTGCATGCGCGTGCGCTGGCGACGGCGCTGGGCGGCGAAGAGGCCTGGCAGGCGCTGGATGCGGTGGGCCGTGCGCGGCTGCTGAGCCCGCATGCCAGCGGTGAAACGGCATTGCCCAACGGCGACGACGAGGGCAACCAGCGGCTGGATGCGGTGTTCGCCGCGCTGGCCGATGCGCGTGCGCGGCATGGCTGCGATGCGCTGGGCAGCTACATCATCTCGATGGCGCACGACCGCAGCGACGTGCTGGCGGTGCTGGCGCTGGCACGCCGTGGCGGCCTGGTGGAAGAGAACGGATCAGTACCGCTGGATATCGCACCGCTGTTCGAGACGGTGGATGATCTCAAGTGCGGCACCGCGACCCTGCGTGACCTGCTGGCCGACCCGATCTATCGCGCGCATCTGCAGGCACGCGACGACGTGCAGATGGTGATGCTGGGCTATTCGGACAGCAGCAAGGACGGTGGCATCGCCGCCTCGCGCTGGGGCCTGCAGCGCGCGCAGGTGGAACTACTGGAGGTGGCGGCCGAGGCCGGCATCCGGCTGACCTTCTTCCATGGCCGTGGCGGCTCCATCAGCCGTGGCGGTGGGAAGACCACGCACGCGGTGGATGCTTCACCGCGCGGCAGCATTGATGGCCGCCTGCGGGTGACCGAGCAGGGCGAGGTGATTCATCGCAAATACGGCATCCGCGCGCTGGCCCTGCGCTCGCTGGAACAGGCCACCGGCGCGGTGCTGCGCGCCAGCCTGCGCCCGCGTGCCGCCGAGCCGCGCGAGGATGAGTGGCGACCGGTGATGGATGCAGTGTCATCGGCCAGCAGCGAGGTGTATCGCGCGTTCGTTGGCCAGGCCGGCTTCATGGATTACTTCCGTACCGCCACGCCGATCGATGTGATCGAACGGATGACGCTGGGCTCGCGTCCGTCGCGCCGGCTCGGCCAGGACGCAGCACTGGGCAACCTGCGTGCGATTCCCTGGGTGTTCGCCTGGAGCCAGGCGCGTGCCGTCATTCCCGGCTGGTACGGCGTAGGCAGCGGCCTGCAGGCGGCGGTGGATGCTGGCCATGAAGAGACGCTGCGCGAAATGGCGCGTGACTGGCCGTTCTTCCGCACCTTCCTGGATGACATCGCGATGGTGCTGTCCAAGGGCGATATCACCATCGCCGAGCAGTTCTCGCTGTTGTCGGGCGGCCTGCACGACCGCTTCTTCCCGCAGGTGCAGCGCGAACTGGAACTCACCCGGCACTGGCTGCTGGCATTGATGGACCAGCAGACGCTGCTGGACCACGATGCGCGACTGGCGCTGTCGATCCGCCTGCGCAATCCCTATGTCGATCCGATCAGCGTGCTGCAGGTGGACCTGCTGCAGCGCTGGCGGGCCAGCGGACGCGAGGATGACGATCTGCTGCGCGCGCTGGTGGCCTGCGTGAACGGTGTTTCGCAGGGTGTGCAGAACACCGGGTGAGGTGTCGCGGTAGTGCCGGCCGCTGGCCGGCAACCTCATGATGTCTGGCGGCACGCACGAGGTTGCCGGCCAGCGCCCGGCACTACCTCATTCCTCCGGCGACGGCGGGTTCGACGCCAGCAGTTCCAGATGGCGCTGCTCCATTTCCTGGCGCAGCTGGCGGCGGATCAGCGCAGCCGCCTGGCGGCGCTTTTCGTCCGAGGTGACCGGCTGCAAGGGTGGCACCGGCGTCGGCCGGCCTTCCTCATCCACCGCCACCATGGTGAAGAAGCAGCTGTTGGCGTGGCGCACGCTGCGCTTGAGGATGTCCTCGGCCACCACCTTGATGCCGATCTCCATCGACGAGGTGCCCGTGTAGTTCACCGATGCCAGGAAGGTGACCAGCTCGCCCACCGCGATGGGCTGGCGGAACATCACCTGGTCCACCGACAGGGTGACTACGTAGCTGCCGGCGTAACGGCTGGCGCAGGCGTAGGCGACCTGGTCGAGCAGGCGCAGGATCGCACCACCGTGGACCTTGCCGGAGAAATTGGCCATTTCCGGCGACATCAGCACGGTCATGGACAGCTGGTGGGTTTTCAGTTCGGTCGACATGCGGCGGATTGTATCGGCAACCGCGCGATTGTTTCCGGAGGCCTTGAAAAAGCCGGCCAGCGGCCGGCTCTACCAGAAAGCAGAAGGGCCGCTTGCGCGGCCCTTCTTCAAGGTCAGCCGACTAACAGTCGGCTCTACCGGTCGGCTCTACCCGCCGGCTTTACTTCAGCTTCGCATCGGCGCGCAGGGCGGCGGCGCGGTCGGTCTTCTCCCAGGAGAAGGCCGTGGCGTTGACGGTCTCGCCTTCGCCGTTGAGGTAGCTGAACTCCTTCGGCTTGCGGCCGAAGTGGCCGTAGGCCGCGGTCTGCTGGTACATCGGGTGGATCAGGTCCAGCATCTTGATGATGCCGTACGGGCGCAGGTCGAAGTGCTTGCGGATCAGCTTCTCGATCTTGTCGTCGCTGATCTTGCCGGTGCCGAAGGTGGTGACCGAGATCGAGGTCGGCTCAGCCACGCCGATGGCGTAGGAGACCTGCACTTCGCAACGGTCGGCCAGGCCGGCGGCAACCACGTTCTTGGCGACGTAGCGGGCCGCGTAGGCCGCCGAACGATCGACCTTGGACGGGTCCTTGCCGGAGAAGGCGCCACCACCGTGACGGGCCCAGCCGCCGTAGGTGTCGACGATGATCTTGCGGCCGGTCAGGCCGCAGTCGCCCACCGGGCCGCCGATCTCGAACTTGCCGGTCGGGTTGATGTGGAACTTGGTGCCCTTGTGCAGCCACTTGGCCGGCAGCACCGGCTTGATGATCTCTTCGCGGACGGCCTCGATGAGGTCCTTCTGCTTGATGCCCGGGGCATGCTGGGTCGACAGCACCACGGCGTCGATGGCCGAGACCACGCCGTTTTCATAGCGCAGGGTGACCTGGCTCTTGGCGTCCGGACGCAGCCACGACAGCGGCGAGTTCTTCTTCTTGCGGATCTTGGCCTGCTGCTCGACCAGGCGGTGCGACAGGTGGATCGCGGCCGGCATGTAGCTGTCGGTCTCGTTGGTGGCATAGCCGAACATCAGGCCCTGGTCGCCCGCGCCCATTTCTTCCGGCTTCTTGCGGTCCACGCCCTGGGCAATGTGCGGCGACTGCTTGCCGATCAGGTTCAGCACGCCGCAGGTGGCGCCGTCGAAGCCGACGTCGGAGCTGTCATAGCCGATGTCCGTGATGACCTTGCGGGTCAGGGCTTCCAGGTCGATCCAGGCGCTGGTGGTGATTTCACCGGCCACGATGGCAACGCCGGTCTTGACCATGGTCTCGCAGGCCACGCGGGCGCGCTGGTCCTGGGTCAGGATCGCGTCCAGCACCGCATCGGAGATCTGGTCGGCAACCTTGTCCGGATGGCCTTCGGAGACCGACTCGGAGGTGAAGAGATAGCTGGACATCAGGCGTAATATCCCTTGATTCGGATGGAAAGATGGGCGCGCATGATACACGGGGTGCGCCGCCTGTGCATTGTGAACCTGTACCGGTTGCCGGTGGTTAAGCCCGCGTAGGCCCGGCAAGGGCCGTCCTGACGGGATTGGGCCCCGGCCTCGAGGCCCAGTGTTCCACCAGCGTGACAGCGGGCCGGGTGCCGAGGGGGGGCGGTTGCGGCCCCCTCCGGCCGGGGACGACCGTCATCGTTCTGCCCCGAAACCGCCATCTGGCTGCCGCCTGCCGGGCGCAGGCTGTCGGCCAATACGGCCGCCGGGCATGAGTGGATCCGCCATGCAGGAACTTGAACAGCGTCTCCAGCAACGCTTTCCCGATTGGTTCCATGGCCGTCGTGGCCAACTGGCGCGGCCATTGCTGCGCAGCGTCGGGCGTTGGTCGCGGTTGGACCAGATCGATGCATTCCTGCAGCGCAGTGCAGGATTGCGCGGATTCGGCTTCGTCGCCGCCGGGCTGGAGTTCATCGATGGCCAGTACCAGGTGGATCCGGCCGCGTTGGCGAAGATCCCGGCCACCGGTCGCTTGCTGATCGTCGCCAACCACCCGTCCGGCGCACTGGACGCGCTGGCCCTGCTGGACGCGGTCGGCCGCATCCGCCGCGATGTGCGGATCGTGGCCAACGACCTGCTGGGGGCGATTGCGCCACTGCAGGACCTGCTGTTGCCGGTGCGCATCCTCGGTGGCAAGGCCCAGCGTGGCAGCCTGCACGCCGTGGAGGAGGCGTTGGCCGCCGAGCAGTGCGTGATCGTGTTCCCGGCCGGCGAGGTCTCGCGCCTCTCGCTGCGAGGCATCCGCGATGGTCGCTGGCAGCGCGGTTTCGTCCGCTTTGCCCGTGCCGCCGGCGCGCCGGTGCTGCCGGTACGGGTGGAAGCGCGCAACTCGGCGCTGTTCTACGGCGCCTCGACCCTGTTCAAGCCGGCCGGCACCGCGCTGCTGGCGCGCGAGATGTTCACCCGCCGCGGCCGCCCGCTGCGCCTGAGCATCGGTGAGCCGATGCAGCTGGGCAAGGGCGGTGACCCGGGCGCGCAGCTGCTGTCGGTACGCCGCGCGCTGTATGCGCTGGGCCGCAATGGCGCGGCCGGCAATGCCGCTGCCTTCGCAGGCCCCGAGCCGCTGGCGGCCCCGGTGCCACCCTCGCAGGTCGCCGCTGGGATTGCCGCAGCCACCCAGCTGGGCCAGACCGCCGACGGCAAGCAGATTCTGCTGGCCACTTGTACTGCCGATTCGCCGCTACTGCTGGAGCTGGGCCGCCTGCGCGAACTGACCTTCCGCCAGGTGGGCGAGGGCACCGGGCGCAGCCGGGACCTGGACGATTACGACCCGCAGTACGAGCACATCGTGATCTGGGACGCGGCCGCGCAGCGCATCGCCGGCGCGTACCGGATCATGCGCGGCGCCCATGCGCTGGCCCGGCACGGACTGTCCGGGCTCTACAGCGCGTCGCTGTTCCGCTATTCCGACGATGCCATCACCCACATCGCCGAAGGCCTGGAACTGGGCCGCAGCTTCGTGGTGCCCGACTACTGGGGCAGCCGCAGCCTGGACTACCTGTGGCAGGGCATCGGTGCCTACCTGCAGTGCCGGCCGGGTATCCGCTACCTGTTCGGCGCCGTGTCGATCAGCGCGGCGCTGCCACGCGATGCGCGCGAGCAGCTGGTGGCGTACTACCAGCGCTATTACGGCGGTACCGCCGGCCTGGCCGAATCGAACCGCCCGTTCCAGTACTTCGCCGCGCCGCCGAGTTTTGGCGAGCTGGATGCAGGCGCCGCGTTCGACGTGCTCAAGGCCAACCTGGCCGCACTCGGCACCGGCGTGCCGACGCTGTATCGCCAGTACACCGATCTGTGCGAACCCGGTGGCGCGCGCTTCCTCGCCTTCGGTGTCGACCCGGACTTCAGCGATTCGATCGACGGCCTGATCGAAGTGGACCTGTGCGCGATCCGGCCGAACAAGCGCAAACGCTACCTGCGCGATGCGGGGATGCCGGCATGAGCGTGCTGGCGAACCTGTCGCCGCACCGGCGCGCAGTGTTCGTCTCCGACGTGCACCTGGGTTCACGTCATTGCCATGCCACCGAACTGGCACGTTTTCTCTCGCAGCTGCGCTGTGAGCGTCTGTACCTGGTCGGTGACATCATCGACCTGTGGTGGATGGCCCATCGCCGTGCCAACTGGCGGCAGTCGCACAGCGAGGTCATCCAGGCCCTGCACGCGCTGCGCCGTGCCGGCACCGAGATCGTCTACATCCCCGGCAACCACGATGCCTCGCTGCGCCAGGTGTGCGGGCTGATGCTGCCAGCGATGCAGGTGCGCCGCCGCGCCATCCATGTGACCGCCGATGGCCGTCGCCTGCTTGTCGCGCACGGGGACGAGTACGACGGCGTGACCCACTTCGGCGGCCTGCAGGAAAAGTTCGGCGACTGGCTGTACTACCGCATCCTGACCGGCAACCAGGCGCTGAACGCGGTGCGGCGCCGGCTGGGCATGCGCTACTGGTCGCTGTCGGAATTCCTGAAGAAGCGCAGTGGTGCCGCCGAACGCTACATCGAGCGTTTCGTGCAGGCCGGGCTGGATGACGTGCGCCGGCGCGGACTGGATGGCATCGTCTGTGGTCACATCCATCGCGCTGCGTTGATCGAACGCGATGGCCTGGTCTATGCCAACGACGGCGACTGGGTGGAGAGCCTGACCGCACTGGCCGAAGACCATGATGGCGCGCTGCGCCTGCTGGACCACAATGGCCAGACTCTGGTGGAACTGCCGGGCGCGCGCTTGTCGCAGGCGGCGTAACCCGTTTCCGTAAAGTCGACTGTTCGTCAACTGTCGCGCGTAGCGCGTGGTTTCCGCAGCCTGATGGGAGAGCAGTCGACCAGCAGTCGACCAGCAGTCGACTCTACAGACGCGGTGTCCGGGAGTGAGACGGCGCGCCCGCAAGCCGCTAGCATCGGCCCATGGATTCCCTGACCCAGATCGTGCTCGGCGGCGCCGTCGCTGCTGCCATCGCTCCGCCCGGCCATCGCCGCGCGGCCCTGCTGGCCGGTGCCGCGCTCGGCACCCTGCCGGACCTCGATGCCCTGTGGTTGGGCTTCACCGCCGCCGACCCGGTGGCGAACATGATCGAGCACCGCAGCTTCAGCCATTCGCTGCTGGTGCTGCCCTGGGTGGCGGCACTGATCTGGTGGTTGTTCAAGCGCTTCGGCAACGGCCGCGTCGCGCAGTCACCGGTGCGCTGGTTCTGGGCAATCCAGCTGGCGCTGGTCACCCATCCCGTGCTGGATGCGTTCACCGTCTACGGCACCCAGTTGTGGTGGCCGCTGCGCCCACACCCGACCATGGGTTCCAGTGTCTTCATCATCGATCTTGGCTACACGGTGTGGCTGCTGCTGGGTTGCGTGCTGGCCTGGTTTGGCCGCGCCCGCCCCTGGGCTGGCAAGGTGCTGGGCGTGGCGTTGCTGCTCAGCAGCGCCTACCTGGGCTGGGGCCTGATCGCAAAGGCCCAGGTCGACCGTGCTGCCCAGCAGAGCCTGGCGGCGATGGGTCTGGGCGATGCACCGCGCTTCTCGGTGCCGATGCCGTTCAACACCCTGCTGTGGCGCGTGGTGGCGATGACGCCGAACGGCTACGTGGTGGGCGACCGCTCGCTGGTGGCCGACCATGGACCGATGCAGTTCGAAGGCCATGCGTCCAATGTGCAGGCGTTGCGCGAAGCAGGGAGCATCCCTGCAGTGCAGCAGCTGACGTGGTTCAACCGGGGCTTCATGCGTGCACAGGTGGTGGATGGGCGGCTGGTGCTGAGCGACCTGCGCATGGGGCTGGAGCCCGACTACACCTTCAACTTCGCCGTGGCCGAGCAGGTCGACGGGCAGTGGCGACCGATCACGCCGGAGCAGGTGCGGACGGATTACAGCAGCCCGACCGCGCGCGCGGATGCCGGGCGCCGGCTGGCGGCGATGTGGCAGCGGATCTGGCACGAGCCGGCAGCCTCAGGGACTGGTGCGGCGCACCCGTAGATCCACGCCATGCGTGGATGGCGGGACCATCGGCAGTGCTGCGTTGGCTCAATACACCGTCGCGCGGCCCTGCACGAACGAGTAGAAGAACACCGCGTTCGGGTCGTTCTGCACCAGGCGGAACTCGCGGCGCATGCCTTCCACGGTTTCCTCGTCCACCGAGCCGGCCTGCAGCAGCTGGTCGGCGGCCGACAGCAGCAGCTGTTCCCAGAACGCGATCATCGTCTTGCGACGCGCCGGCTCGCGGTTGTCCAGGTGGATGGTCTTGATCTCGGTGTGCACGTCGCGGAAGCCGCCGGCCAGCAGCAGGTTGCCCAGCTTGGCGCCGACGAACGGGTCGCCCCCGTGGTCGTACTGGAAATCGTTGAAGGCCATCCAGTAGCGCCAGATGTGCGGCGAATACGGATCGAGCAGGAACGAAGCATTCATCACTTCGGTGATGTACACCGGCGAACCCGGTGCCAGCACCCGGCGCACTTCGCTCAGCACACGTGCGGGTGACGGCACGTGCTCCAGCACCCAGCACAGGAACGCCGCGTCGAAGCTGCGTGCCTCGAACGGCAGCTCGCCGGCATCGGCCTGCTGCAGGGTATAGCGGTCGCTGCACCACGGCGTGCGCGCCAGGTTCTCGCGCGCGGTGGCCAGCTGCGTTTCGCTCAGGTCCACGCCGGTCACGTGCAGCTCGGGGAAGCGGCGCAGCAGGATCTCGGTCTGTGCGCCCACGCCGCTGCCGACTTCCAGCAGGCGCCGCGCGCCGCTGTAGTCGATCTGGCCGAAGATGCTCGATTCCAGCAGCCGGGCCTGGGTCATCAGGCGCTGCTGCTCGGTGCCGGAAAACCCGTGCAGATAGGTCGGGGAGGAAATCGGCGGGGTCATGGTGGGCTCTTGTAGCGTCGAGCTGGCTCGACTGTTCGCAGACGCGGGGCTGGTGGCTCAGGCCGCCGAAGGCAGCGCCGGTTCCCCGGCGATCAGGCGGTCGAAGTATTCGGTGGTCAATGCGATCTGGCTGGCCGGATCCTCGGCACGGTTGACCACCGCGCGGAAAGCGGCATTCTCCGGCCGGTCCTTGGCATACCAGCCCAGGTGCTTGCGCGCGATGCGCACGCCCTGCGGCTCGCCATAGAACGCATGCAGCGCGTGCAGGTGGCCAAGCAGGATGTCGCGCACTTCCGCCAGTGATGGCGGTGGCAGTTCCTCGCCGGTGGCCAGGTAGTGCGCCACTTCGCGGAAGATCCACGGCCGGCCCTGCGCCGAGCGACCGATCATCACCGCATCCACGCCGGTTTCCTTCAGGACGTAGGCGGCCTTCTGCGGCGAATCGATATCGCCGTTGGCGATCACCGGAATGCGCAGCGCGGCCTTGATCTCGCCGATCGTGGCGTACTCCGCCTGGCCGGTGTAGTGCTGGTCGCGGGTACGGCCGTGCACCGCCAGTGCCGCGATACCGCTGTCCTCGGCGATGCGTGCGATCAGCGGGCCATTGCGATGGTCGCAGTCCCAACCGGTGCGGATCTTCAGCGTGACCGGCACGTCCACCGCGTTGACCACGGCCTCGAGGATGCGCGCCACCAGTTGCTCGTCGCGCATCAGCGCCGAACCGGCCCAGGCGTTGCACACCTTCTTGGCCGGGCACCCCATGTTGATGTCGATGATCTGCGCGCCGTGGTCGACGTTGTAGCGCGCGGCCTCGGCCAGCTGCTGCGGCTCGGTGCCGGCGATCTGCACGCTGATCGGGGCCGGTTCGCCGTCATGGTCCATGCGGTGGATCGACTTGCGCGTGTTCCAGAAGCGCGGATCACTGATGGTCATTTCCGAGGCGGCCAGACCCGCGCCCAGCCGTTTGCACAGCAGGCGGAAGGGCTTGTCGGTGACGCCGGCCATGGGCGCCAGCACGACGTTGGGGGCAATGGTGTAGGGGCCGATCTGCATGCGCCCATTGTAGGGCGCGGGCGGCGGTACGGCCGTGTCAGCCCCGCCCCGGTTCAGGCCCATCGGCACCGACCTCATGCCGTACCGGCATCAGCAGATGCTTGACGGTTGCTTCCGCCGCCCCCAAGGGCGGGCGATGGTAGGTGGCTACCCCAGGCTCTGCCAGGCCTGCCGGGTCCCCAGCGCGAAGGCCAGCCCCAGGCAGAGGCAGACCAGTGAACTGGCTACCCAGAAGCGCCGGCCGTTGTAGCCGGGCCGGAGCAGCGCCAGGCCGAAGCCCATCGCCGCGCGCAGCAGCAACAGCAGGGCGATGCCCGTCAGGACCAGACGACTGGCCGGCAGCGGCGAATGCCAGCCCGCGGCGGCCAGTGCGTACAGCGCCCAGGCCACCAGCACGGCAGTGATGCCGGCGGTCATCAGCGGCGGCCACCAATGCCCGGCCTGTGCCAGCCGGACCATGCGCTGGCCAGCACCAAAGTACCTGTACCACGCGGCGCCGAAGGCAATGCAGCCGATATGCAGCAAGGCTGCGATGGCACTACCGGCGGCGGCAACCAGCAACCAGGGGAATCCGTCCATGTCCTGCCCACGCTGAAACGCTGCGCGGATGGTGGGTGAGGGGCGGGATGCGGGCAATGCGACCGGCAGTCGCAGCTGTTCGATGCGACCGCCGCCGATGGCGCTTCGCTCAGCGCGGCGGATCGATCGGCAACCCGGCGCCGAGACGGTCCAGGGCCACGTCCACGCGTGGCAGCCGTTGCCGGCCCTGCGGCCACAGCAGGCGCAGCGGCAGGCCGCGGCAGTCCAGCGACGGCAGGATCGAGACCAGGCTGCCGCGCGCCAGCGCGTCATCGACCAGCCAGGTGGCCAGCTGCGCGATGCCGAAGCCGGCCTCGACCGCCGCCACCTGGGCCTCGGCGCTGCCAACCACCAGGCGCGCGCGGGCCTGCAGCGGTGTACTGCGCTGCCTGCCATCGGCCACCTGCCACGGCCCGATGCTGCCGTCCGCGCGTCCGAACAGCACACCGTCATGCCCGGCCAGCTCGGCGGCCGAGCGGGGCTGGCCATGCCGAAGCAGGTAGGCCGGGGAGGCGCAGAAGCGCAGGCATTCGTAACCGAGCAGGCGGCTGCCCAGCGTGGCGGGCAGCGGCTCGGGACCGCCGATGCGCACGGCGAGGTCGACGCCGTCCTCGGCGAGGTCGCTGAAGCGGTCGCTGAAGGTCACCTGCGGATGCAACTGTGGAAACTCGGCGGCCAGCTGCAGCAGCAACGGCCAGACTTTGAGGCGCCCGAAGGTGGCCGGCGCATCCACCCGCAGGCGGCCCACGGGCGCGTCTGCGTGCGAGACCAGCACCGACTCGGCATCGGCCAGCTCGCCCAGCACCCGCACGCAGGTGCGATAGAAGCCCTCACCAGCCTCGGTCAGGCGAAGGCGGCGCGTGCTGCGTTCGAACAACCGCGCGCCCAGGCGTGCCTCCAGCCGTGCGATGGTCTTGCCCACCGCCGAACTGGTCAGGTGCAGGCGTTCAGCGGCGGCAGTGAAGCTGCCGGCATCGGCGGTGGCGACGAAGGCCTCGATGCCGCGCAGGCGCTCGGTGGGAAGCATGGGGAATTTCTGTCCGGAATCGATGGAAAACATAGCAGTAATCGGAATCCGGGGAGGAAATAGGCTGGCGGCCCCTGTTCTGATGCCCGCCCATGTCCTCCCTCGATTCCGCCGCGGCCGCTGTCCACGCAAACGGCCGCGCACGCCTTTCGGTTGTCCTGCTGGCGGTGTCCGCCTTCGTCATCGTCACCACCGAGTTCCTGATCGTCGGCCTGTTGCCGGCGCTGGCGCGCGACCTTGGCCTGGGCATCGCCCGCGCCGGGCAGCTGGTTACCTTGTTCGCGTTCACCGTGATGCTGGCCGGGCCACCGTTGACCGCGCTGCTGTCACACGTCGGCCGGCGCCGCCTGTTCGTGGCCATCCTGCTGTTGTTCGCGGGTTCCAACGCGCTGGCCGCGATGGCCACGCAGCCGTGGCTGCTGGCGCTGGCGCGGGTGCTGCCGGCACTGGCCCTGCCGGTGTTCTGGGGCACCGCCAGTGAGACTGCTGCGCAGCTGGCACCTGCAGGGCAGGGAGGTCGTGCGGTCGCGCGGGTCTACCTGGGTATCACCGCCGCAATGCTGTTCGGTATCCCGCTGGGTACGTTGGCTGCCGACGCCCTCGATTGGCGCGGCAGCTTCTGGCTGTTGGCGGCCCTGTCGCTGTTGATGGCCAGCGCGCTGGCGTTGTGGATGCCGGACACCGTGGCCGGACCGCGGCGCGCGCTGGGCGAACAGGCACGAGTACTGCGCCAGCCGCAGTTGCTGGGCGATGTGCTGCTGTCGGTGCTGGTGTTTACCGCGATGTTTGCTGCCTATACCTACCTGGCCGATGTGCTGGAGCGGCTGATGCAGGTACCGGCGGCACAGGTGGGCTGGTGGCTGATGGGCTTCGGAGCTGTCGGGTTGATCGGCAATGCACTGGGTGGGCGCTGGGTCGATCGTGCGCCGCTGGGCGCGACCCTGGTGTTCTGCGCGGTGCTGGCGCTGGGCATGCTGGCCAGTGTCGGGCTGGCCGGCCACGGCACGCTCGTGCTGATCGCACTGGCCCTGTGGGGTGTGGCGCATACCGCATTGTTCCCGCTGTGCCAGGTGCGGGTGATGCGTGCGGCGCCGCAGGCGCAGGCGCTGGCGGGAACCTTGAATGTGTCCGCGGCCAACGCCGGCATCGGCCTGGGCGCGCTGCTGGGAGGTGGCGCCATCGAACGCTTCGGGCTTGCCTCGCTGGGCGTGGTGGCCGCTGCCGTGGCCCTGCTGGCAATCGTCGCGGGCCTGCTGCTGCGGCGGCTTGCCCGGTCCCGTTCATCCACGCATGGCGTGGATCTGCCTCATTGAAAGGCAAACAGAAAAGCCCGGGTGTCTGCACACCCGGGCTTCTTCATCCACGCATGGCGTGGATCTACTTTGCTTCGGCGTCGGCCGGGGTGAAGCGCGGCATCGCCGCTGCAGCGCCTTCCTTCTCGGTCGAGCGACCGGCGAACTGGTTGGCGAAGCGCACGTGGCGGGCGAACGGGGCGTCGGCCACCTGCGCCAGCGACGCGGCCAGCGCACCGTTGAAGGCGTCACCGGCACCGGTGGTGTCGATCGCCTGCACCTGTTCGGCACCCACGCGGTAGTACGGCTGGGTATCGCCGCGCAGGTTCTCGTCGGCATGCGACACGAACACGCCCACCGAGCCCAGGGTGACCACCACGGTGCCGTTGCCGACCAGCTTGCGGCACAGCGCGTGCAGGCTGGCTCCATCCAGCGCGGCGACGTCGTTGGCATCCACGCGCTCACCGACATGGCGGCCGAGCAGGGCAGCGAACTCGGTTTCGTTCGGGGTGATCACATCGGCCAGCTTGAGCAGGCCGATGGTCGAGGGGGCATCGGCCGGTGCGGTGTTGAGCACGGTGGTGACGCCGGCCTCGCGGGCCGTGGCCAGTGCCGCTTCGATGGTCTGCACCGGCGATTCCAGCTGCACCAGCACCACCCTGGCGCCGGTCAGCAGGGCCTGCTGCTGTTGCAGGAAGTCGGTGCTCAGCGCAGCGTTGGCACCCGGGCCGATCACGATGGTGTTGCGGCCACGGGCATCGACGTAGATGCCGGCGGTGCCGGTCGGTTCGCTGCTGGCTTCGGCGATGAGGCCGAAACCATCCTGCGCCGCCAGTTCGCGCGCGGTGGCGCCACCGGCGTCGTCGCCCAGCGCGCACACGAAGTGCGTCTCGGCACCGGCGCGGCAGGCCGCCACGGCCTGGTTGAAGCCCTTGCCACCGGGGCCGGTGCTGTAGCGGCCGGCAATGGTCGCGCCCGGTGCCGGCAGCGACTCGCACCGCCACACGTGATCGACATTGAAGGAACCGACGACAACGACACTGCTGCTCATAGGGAATCTTTTCTCAACCAAGGGTTCAACTGAAGTGCGTCAGCACGCCGGCGATGGTCGCCGTCATGAAGGTGGCAATGGTACCGCCCAGCACCGCGCGCAGGCCGAACTTGGCCAGGTCGTGGCGACGTTCCGGGGCCAGGCCACCGATGCCGCCGATCTGGATCGCGATCGAGCTGAAGTTGGCGAAGCCGCACAGCGCGTAGGTCGCGATCAGGCGACCTTCGCTGGACAGGCTGACGCCAGCCACCTGGCCGTTCACGATCTGCGACAGCTCGGTGTAGGCCACGAACTCGTTGATCACGACCTTCTGGCCGATCAGCGAACCGACGGTGGTGGCATCGGCCCACGGCGTACCGATCACCCAGGCGATCGGGGCCAGCAGGTAGCCGAAGATGGTCGACAGGTTGGTCGGCTTGCCGATCTGCGCAGCCAGGCCGGTCACTTCACCGATCCAGGTCAGCGGGGCGTTCAGCAGCGCGATCAGGGCGATGAAGGCCAGCAGCATCGCGCCGATGTTCAGCGCCAGCTTCAGGCCGTCGCCGGCGCCGGCCGCAGCCGCGTCGATGATGTTGCTGGAGGTCTTTTCGACTTCCATCTTCACCGTGCCGCGGGTGAGCGGGGTGCCGGTTTCCGGGATCAGCAGCTTGGCCACGACCAAGGTGGCCGGCGCGGCCATGATGCTGGCCGCCAGCAGATGCTTGGCGTAGAAGGCCTGCTGCGCTGGGTCGCCGCCGCCAAGCATGCCCACGTAGGCCGCCAGCACGCCGCCGGCGATGTGTGCCATGCCGCCGATCATCATGGTCAGCAGCTCGGACTGGGTCATCCTGGCGATGTACGGGCGCACGGTCAGCGGCGCCTCGGTCTGGCCGATGAAGACGCTGGCGCAGACGCTGGTGGTTTCCGCACCGGACACACGCATGACCTTGGTGATCGCCCACGCCATCACGCGCACGATCGCCTGCATGATGTTCAGGTGGTACATCACCCCCATCAGCGCCGAGAAGAAGATGATGGTCGGCAGCACCTGGAAGGCGAAGATGAAGCCGTAATTCTTGGTGTCCATCAACGAGCCGAAGATGAAACCGGAACCCTCGTTGACGAAGCTCAGCACCTTGACGAAGCCGTGGCCCAGCGCGTCGAACACGTCGCGCCCGCCCGGCACCAGGATCACCAGCGCCGCGAAGGCGATCTGCAGGGTGATACCGGTGGCAACCAGCTTCCAGTCAACCGCGCGCTTGTTATTGGAAAACAACCAGGTGATGCCGATCAGCACCGCCAACCCGAACAGGCCGAAGCCGATCCTGCCCAAACCTTCGACCATGTGAGTGACTCCCCTGGGGCGTCGCGAAAAACGGGAAGCCTAGTGCAGGGCAGGGGCCGGGGCAAGAAAAAGCAGCGTGCGCGCGGCCAACGGTACCGATCAGGCCAGCAACGGCAAGGGCTTGCGGCTGGCGGCGGCAGGTAGAATGGGGGTCGATCCCGGCCCGGATGCGGGCCCGCAGCAGGAGATTCGCATGCAATACCGTCGCCTGGGCTCCACCGGCCTGCCGATTTCCGCCCTTTCCTTCGGCGCCTGGGTGACCTTCGGTGACCAGATCCCGCGTGATGAGGCGCGCAACCTGGTGGCCGCCGCCTGGGATCATGGTGTCAACTTCTTCGACAACGCCGAGGGCTATGCCAACGGCCGTGCCGAACAGGTCATGGGTGACGTGATCGCCGACCTGCGCCTGCCGCGCGACGGTTTCTGCGTGTCCAGCAAGGTGTTTTTCGGCAGCGCCAAGGACCCGCGGCCGACCCAGCGCGGGCTGTCGCGCAAGCACGTGACCGACGCCTGCCACGCTGCACTCAAGCGCCTGCGGGTGGACTACCTGGACCTTTACTACTGCCACCGCCCGGATCCGGACGCGCCGATCGCCGAGACCGTGCATGCGATGGACACCCTGGTGCGGCAGGGCAAGATCCTCTACTGGGGCACCTCGGAGTGGTCGGCGGTGCAGATCCAGCAGGCGCTGGACATCGCCGAGGCGCGCAACCTGCAGGGCCCGTCGATGGAGCAGCCGCAGTACAACCTGCTGCACCGCGAGCGGGTCGAGGTCGAGTACGCGCCGCTGTATGCCGGTGCCGGCCTGGGTACCACCATCTTCTCGCCGCTGGCGTCGGGCCTGCTCACCGGCAAGTACGACCAGGGCATTCCGGCCGATGCACGGCTGGGGCGGGAAGGCATGGAGTGGTTGCAGGACCTGGTGCTGGGGGCCGACGCCGGGGCCCGCCTGGGCCAGGTGCGGCGCTTCAGCGAGGTGGCACGCGCGCTGGGCCACGCCCCGGCCACGCTGGCCATCGCCTGGTGCCTGCGCAACCCGAACGTTTCCAGCGTGATCCTCGGCGCCAGCCGGGTCAGCCAGCTGCTGCAGAACCTGCAGGCACTGGACGTGCTGGAGCAGGTCGACGCGGCCGGCTGGGCGCAGGTCGAAGCCGTCTTCGCCTGAACCCCGGGGCCGGCCGGGCCTCGGGGGCCTCGGTCGGGCCGGTTCGGCCGAGGGAACAGGACGGGAACTGGAACTGGAACGGGAACGGGAACGGGAACGGGAACGGTAGAGTCGCCTGTTAGTCGACTGCTTCGAATAACCGACTGCTTCGAGCAACAGCAGTCGACCAACAGTCGACTCTACACACCTGCGTCGCCATTTAATTGATGCGATCTATCGAATTACGGAATTCGATCATTAATCCCATCAATGAAATTGAGAATGGTTGTTGATTGTCAACTGAGAATCATTATCATTTAACTCGTCCCTCGCACGAGTCCAGATGCTCATGAATGCTCAACCTGTACTGCTGCGCCCCGAAACGCTGACCCTCCGCGATCGACCGGTCCGCGTCGTTCCGCCGGAAGAGGTCATCGACAGCGAAGCCCTGCTCAAGGGCCGTCGTGAAATCCTGATCCAGCACGGCGACCGCTTCTATCGCCTGCGGCACACCAGCAACGACAAGCTGATCCTGACCAAGTAATCGCGGTCTGGTCGCCCGCCTCCCTCCCTCCTGCCGGCAGCGCCGACAGGGTGGGCGACCCGTCCGCTCCCGCTCTCTCCCCCTCGGTCTACCGCGTGCACCTTCCGGGTGTGCCGGTAACCGGGGGTTCCCCTGCCTGACCGAACGAACCCGATGACCCGCCATACCGCCCTTTGCCTTGCTGTCTGGATGGCGCTGCCGCTGTCCGCCCACGCTGCTGCCACTGCTGCCCCCGATGCGCGCGAATTCGATCGGGTGCAGGTCACCGCCACCCGCACCGAGCGGGCGGTGAGCGACGTGGCGGCCACGGTGGATGTCATCGACCGTGAGCAGATGGACCGGCACCTGGTGCAGGACATCAAGGATCTGGTGCGCTACGAGCCGGGCCTGTCGGTCACCCGCAGCGCGACCCGCTTCGGCCTGGATGGTTTCCGCATCCGTGGCCTGGACGGCAACCGCGTGCGCATCCAGACCGACGGCATCGTCATGCCGACCCGGTTCGACATCGGTTCGTTCGCCAGTTCCAACCGCAACTTCACCGACCTCGATACGCTCAAGCGCGTCGAGATCGTGCGTGGCCCGGCCAGCTCGCTGTACGGCTCCGATGCACTCGGTGGCGTGGTCGCGTTCGTGACCAAGGACCCGGCCGACTACCTCAAGGACGGCAAGAACAGCTACTTCGGCCTGAAGTTCGGCTACGACGGCGAGTGGAAGGGCCTGCTCGGCGGTGCCACGGCCGCCTTTGGTGGCGACCACTGGAGCGGCCTGGTCAACGTCAACCACCACCAGGGCCAGGAAACGGACAACAAGGGCACGGTGCGCAGCGACAACGACACCCGCACCGCGTCCAATCCGCAGGATCGCGACGGCCGCAGCCTGCTCAGCAAACTGGTCTATGCACCCAGCGAAGACCAGCGCTTCCGCCTGACCGTGGAAGGCAACGAAGACACCACCGATACCAATGTGTTGTCGGCGATTGCCAGCGTTGCACCGCGCCCCGGCGCGATGGCTGCGGCCACTGGCATGAAGTCCCACGACACCCAGAAGCGCAACCGCGTGTCCTTCGCCCACGAGATGGATGCGCTGGACCAGCCGTTCGCCGACAGCCTGCATTGGCAGGTGTACGCGCAGAACAGCGAAACCCGGCAGCAGACCGACGAGACCCGCACCGACGGCACCCGCCGCCACCGCGTGTTCTCCTTCGACCAGCATGCCTATGGCCTGCAGGCGCAGTTCAACAAGGCGTTCACCACCGGCAGCGTCGAGCACGCACTGACCTATGGTTTCGAAGGCACCCGTACCGAGATCCGCCAGAAGCGCGACGGCTATCAGGTCAGCAAGGCTGGCGTGGTCAGCAACACGGTGCTGCCGGACACCTTCCCGGTGCGTGACTTCCCGATCAGCAAGACCACCGAGCTGGGCCTGTATGCACAGGATGAGATGCGCTTTGCCGATGGCCGGCTGTCGCTGGTGCCGGGCGTGCGCGTGGACCGCTACGAGCTGAAGCCGGAAGTGGACAGCATCTTCGCCGAAGACAACCCGACCACGGCCGTGGCGCAGCTGAAGAAGACCAGCGTGTCGCCGAAGCTGGGCATGGTCTGGCGCTTCACCGACGAATGGTCGCTGTTCGCCGGTTATGCGCGTGGCTTCCGTTCGCCGCCGTACAACGACGTCAACATCGGCCTGACCAACGTCGCCTTCCGCTATACCGCCATCGCCAACCCGGATCTGAAGCCGGAAACCAGCGACGGCTACGAACTGGGCCTGCGCTTCATCGCGCCGGCGGCGTACGTCAGCGTCAGCGGCTACTACAACGACTACAAGGATTTCATCCAGTCCAACGTCGATACCGGTCGCAACGCACAGGGTTTGACCGTGTTCCAGTCGCAGAACATCGCCGACGCGCGCATCTATGGCGCGGAAATGAAGGCCGGCATCGAATTCGGCGAACTGAGCCCGGCACTGAAGGGCTGGGCGCTGCGCAGTGCGTTGGCATGGTCGCGTGGTGACAACCGGACCGATGACGAACCGCTGGCCTCGGTCGATCCGCTGCGTGGCACGCTGGGCCTGATGTACGACACCGATACCTGGGGCGTCGAACTGGCCGGTACCTTCGTGCAGCGCAAGAAGCGCCTGCCGCCGCCTGCGGCGCAGACCAATCCGAACGCACCGGCGCCGTTCGTCTACCAGCCGGCCGGCTACGGCGTGCTGGACCTGATGGCGCACTGGAACTTCGCGCCGGGTGCCACCTTCAATGTCGGCGTGTTCAACCTGGCCGACAAGCGCTACATCGAATGGTCGTCGATCACCCCGAGCCTGATCACCGATCGCGCACTGAGCGATCGTTTCAGCAGCCCGGGCCGCACCTTCTCCGCCAGCCTTGCCGTTTCCTGGTGACCTCATGAGCCGAGCACTGTCCGCACGCAGGAATGACTCCATCGCCGCGCCGAACAGCGCGGCCTGGCCGACCCCGGCACAGCTGGCCACGCTCGGCACCGTGTTGTGCCTGTACCACGCCGACGGCAACGAGCTGGGCGGCTGGCGCCAGGCCGTACGCGTACACGCCTGCCAGGGCGTGGACAGCGAGGGCCTGCGCGAAAGTTTGTGCTTCCTTGATGGCCGTGGCCGCTGCGTGTGGCGCCTGTACCTGCTGCCCGACAGCGATTTCCTGGCCTGGGACCGTCTGGTCGCGGCGCTGCCGCCGGGACCGGAACACGACAGCGAGGCGAGCGTTGGCGAACGCCTGTGGCGGCGCCTGGCCGGCCATCTTGGCGGCCAGCGCTGGCGCCTGTGCGCGCTGCGCCTGCATGCCGCCGACGACGGACGCACGCTGGCCGCCAGTCTGTCGACCCTGTCCTCGCTGGGCGCGGCCACCGCGCGCCGCATCGCACGCCTGGAAGGTGCTGAAGGCGAGCTGGCGATCGACGACTGCTGCTGTGCCGACGCCGCCCGGCGTCCGGCTCCCCAGATTCCCGGCGACCTACCGCTGATCCGCCTGTGACCCTCTCCTGATGGAACGCCCGTTGGCCACGGATGGCCCCTCAATGAATCTGCAACCCCGAAGGAAGACCCCGATGAAGCTCCAGACAGCCAGCGCCATGCTGCTGCTCGCCGCCAGCGGCGTGGCCAGCGCGCAGCCCTCCGATATCGCCCGCGACCACGACAGCATCCTCGCCATGCAGGGTGAGTACACCGTGGACTTCGCCTTCGACGAGACCGTGCTGCTGAAGCCGGGCTACGAGCGTGCACCGGCGATGCGCAGCGGCGGCAGCGAAGTGGTCATCGTGGTCGAGGACACGCCGAAGCGCATCGTGCTGCAGCACCTGCTGCTGGATGAAAAGAGCGGCCACATCACCAAGCACTGGCGCCAGGACTGGGTGTACGAAGCACCGAACCGTTTCGAATTCAGCGCCGACCAGACCTGGAAGGTGCGCAATATTCCGTCGGCGGTGAACCAGGGCGCCTGGACCCAGTGCGTGTACGAAGTGAGCGACGCACCGCGCTACTGCGGCACCGGCACCTGGACCTACACCAACAACGTGCCGAGCTGGACCAGCGATCTGAGCTGGCGCCCGCTGCCGCGCCGTGAGTACACCAAGCGCAGCGACTACAACGCGCTGGCCGTGGTCAACCGCCACACGCTCACGCCCAATGGCTGGACCCACGAGCAGTTCAACACCAAGGTGCAGCGCAACGCCGATGGCAGCCAGGTGGAGATCGCACGCGAGTTCGGCTTCAACGACTACGTGAAGACCACCGAGGTCGACTTCACCCCGGCGCGCAACTACTGGAAGGCCACCGCCGGCTACTGGGCCAAGGTTCGCCAGCGCTGGGACGGTTTCCTGACCCAGGCCCCGGGCGTGCACCTGAAGACCAGGATCGACGGCATGGCGATGATCATCCCGCTGTTCACCCAGGCCGAAGAGATCCAGTCCGGCAAGAAGGTGAAGGACACGCAGATCGACGAAGTGTTCGCCAAGTACGTGGAAAAGGCCCAGTAGATCCACGCCATGCGTGGATGTGCTTGTTCCTTGAACACTGGCAACGCCGTCATGTGCACTTGGTAGGTGCCGAGCTTGCTCGGCACGCGCCCCGGTCCGGCGCTGCTTCAGGCCTCGCGCAGCGCCAATGCCGGCGGCGTATGCAGGATCGCCCGCGTACCCCACCAGCCCGCCAGCAGGCTCAGCCCGATGCCGACCACGCCGCCGACCAGCAGGCCCGGCCACGGCGGCAGCAACGGCAGCTCGAACACCTTCTGCGAGACCGCCACGCCGATCGCAGCCGCGGCGCCTACCGCCAGCAACGCGGCCAGCGTGCCCAGCGCGCCGAACTCCACCAGCACCGCACCGCGCAGCTGGCGCCGGGTCGCGCCCAGCGTGCGCAGCACCGCGCTGTCGTAGCGACGCTCGCCCGCCGTGGCCTGCAGCGCGGCCAGCAGCACCAGCACGCCGGCCAGCAGGCTGAACACCATCACCAGCTGCACCGCCTGTGCCACCCGTTCCATCACATCGCGCACCTGCGAGATCACCGCGTCCACGTCCAGCAGCGACAGGTTGGGCTGCGCGCGTATCAGCTCGCCCAGTCCGGCTGCCTTGCCGGCCGGCAGGTGGAATGCCGACAGCAGGTTGTGCGGTGTATCGCCCACCGCGTTCGGGTTCAGCAGCACGAAGAAGTTCGGCCGGAAGGTGTTCCAGTCGGCCTTGCGTACGCTGGTCACGGTGAATTCGCGTTGCTGCTCGCCTACTGCAATGGTGATGCGGTCGCCGGGATACACGCCGTAGCGCTTGGCCCAGCCGATCTCAACCGACGCCTCCGACGCCGTGCTGTCGGGCGTCCAGAAGGTGCCGTTCATCAGCGTATTGGCCGGCGGGAAGCTGCTGCGCCAGCTGAAGTTCAACGGCCGGTTCTCGTCGTCGTCATCGCGCTGGGCTTCGCCTGACGCCGGCTGTCCGCTCTGGTCCGGCGAGCGATCCACGCGCAGCGGCGGCTTGCCGTTGATCGCGATCAGGCGGCCGGTGGCCATCGGTTCGATGCTGGCGTCGTTGGCACCCAGTCCACGCAGCGCGGCCAGCACGCTGTCGCGCTGTTCGGGCTGGATGTTGATCAGGAAGTAGTTCGGCGTGTCCGCAGGCAGTCGCTCGCGCCACTGCTGCAGCAGGCCGGGGCCGGTCACCGCCAGCAGCAACAGCGCGCACAGCGACAGCGACAGCCCGACCAGCTGCATCACCGCCAGCATCCGGCGCCGCGTCAGCGCCGCCAGGCCCAGCCGCCAGTGGCCGTGCAGACGGTGCTGCAGGCCGCGCAGCAGCTGCAGCAGCACGAAACCGACCATGCCGGCCGCCACCGCCAACGCGGCCAGGCCGCCCAGCACCCATAGCGCCAGCTTGAGATCACCGGTCACCTGCACCGCCAGCAGCAGGCTGGCCGCCAGCGCTGCTACGTAGGCCAGCAGCGAGGCCGGGGGCAGGGCGGCGAAGGAGCGGTTGAGCACGCGCATCGGCGGCACCCCGCGCAGGCGCAGCAGCGGCGGCAGGCCGAAGCCGAACAGCAGCAACAGGCCGATGCCGGCGCCGGTCAGCGCCGGCATTGCCTCGGGTAGCGGCAAGCGCTGCGGCACCAGGCTGCCCAGCACCTGCACCAGGCCTTCCTGCGCGGCCATGCCCAGGCCGATGCCGAGTGCGCAGGCCGGCACCGCCAGCATCAGCAGCTGCAGCGCCAGGCCAAGCAGGATGTCGCGCTGGCGCGCGCCCAGGCAGCGCAGGATCGCCACCTGGTCGATGCGGCGCAGGGCAAAACGGTTGGCCGCCAGCGCGGTCGCCACGCCGGCCAGCAATACCGCCAGCAGCGCGCTCAGGCCGAGGAAGCGCCCGGCAAGATCAAAGGCCTGGCGCACGCCGCGCTGGGTGTCGTCCACGCTCAGCAGGCGAAGGCCTTTTACCTGTGGCAGCAGCCACTGGCGCAACGCGGCAACCTGGTCGGCGGAGCCGGCGAACATGAGCCGGTAGTTGATGCGGCTGCCGGGGCCAAGCAGGCCGGTGCCCTCCACATCGGCGCGGTTGACCAGCAGGGTGGGGGAGAGCGTCAGTAGGTCGCCGCCGGCATCCGGCTCGGCCTCGATGATGCCGGCGATGCGCAGCGTGCCGGCGCCGAATTCGAGATCATCGCCGGCCTTCAGTCCCAGCCCCTGCAGCAGGCGCGGGTCGGCATAGGCCTGGCCCTTGGGGGGCATGCCGGCGTTGGCGATCAGCGCGCCACCGGGCGTGCTGCGCACCCTCAGCGTGCCACGCAGCGGATAGCCCGCCTGCACCGCCTTGATGCTGGCCATCTGGCTGGCATCACCGTTGAACAGCACGCTGCCGAAGCTGGCGATGCGGGTGAAGGCCAGTCCACGCCGCTGCGCCTCGTCGGCGAATGCCTGCGGCGGGTCATCGCGCCCGGCGATGCCGAGGTCGCCGCCGAGCATTTCCGCCGCGCTGCCGGTCAGTGCCAGGTTGACCCGGTTCACCAGCGTGCCGACCGCGGTCATCACCGCCACGCCCAGCACCAGCGCGGCGAACACGGTCAGCAGGTCACCGGCCAGCGCCTCGCGGCGCAGCGCGCGCCACGCATGCCGCAGCAGGTTCATGCCTGCGCCCCACGCTCGACCGGCAGCAGGCGGCCGTCGTCGATGCGGTGGATGTACTGGCAACGCTGGGCCAGGCGCAGGTCGTGGGTGACCAGCACCAGGGTGGTGCCGCTGCCGGCGTTGAGTTCGAACAGCAGGTCGCTGATGTGCTGGCCGGTGGCGTGGTCCAGCGAGCCGGTCGGTTCGTCGGCGAACAGGATGCGCGGGCGGGTGACGAACGCACGTGCCAATGCCACGCGTTGCTGCTCGCCGCCCGACAACTGGCGCGGATAGTGGCGGGCGCGATGGGCCAGCCCGACCTGGGCCAGCACTTCATCGACCCGCGCCCGGTCTTCGCGCCCGGCCAGTTCCAGCGGCAGCGCGACATTCTCGGCGGCGGTCAGCGCCGGCAGCAGGTGGAAACTCTGGAACACGAAGCCGACCTCACGCGCGCGCAGCTGGGCGCGGGCCTCCTCGTCCAGCGCCGACAGGTCCTGGCCAGCCAGCGCGATGCGGCCGCGACTGGGCAGGTCCAGCCCGGCCAGCAGGCCAAGCAGGGTGGTCTTGCCGGAACCGGAGGCGCCGACGATGGCCACGCTGGTGCCTTCATGGACCGTCAGGGTGATGTTGTCCAGTATGTGGACTTCACCCTCCGGGCCCTGCACGGACTTGCCGACCTGGTCGACGGCGATGGCGACGGGCGCGCTGCGGGGGGACAGGCTGTCGATGAGGAGACTCCAATGCGCAAGACGGGATGGAGCCGGCGAGCCGGCGCGATGATGGTGCTGCTGCTAGGGTTCCTGCTGCTGCCGGGGCTGGCCTGTGCCAAAGGTCCGGCCGGCACCGTGCTGGTGCTCGGCGACAGCCTCAGTGCTGCCCACAATATCCCTGCCGACGCCGGCTGGGTCAGCCTGCTGCAGCAGCGGGTCAGGCAGCAGTCGAAAACCCCGGCGCGCATCGTCAACGCCAGCATGAGCGGCGAGACCACCGCCGGCGCGCTGACCCGCCTGCCTGGCCTGCTGGCGAAGGAAAAGCCGACCGTGGTAGTGATCGCCCTTGGCGGCAACGACGCATTGCGCGGGCTGACCCCGGCGCAGGTGCAGGGCAACCTGGGAAAGATGGTGCAGGCCAGCCAGAAGGCCGGCGCGAAGGTGCTGCTGCTGGGCATTGACGTGCCGCCCAACTACGGGCCGGCCTATCGCCAGCGCCTGGCGGCGGCCTACAACGCGCTGGCCACGCAGTACAAGGTGCCGCTGCTGCCCTTCCTGCTGGAGGGCGTCGCCCTGCAGCCGGGCATGATGCAGGCCGACGGCCTGCACCCGACCGCACAGGCGCAGCCAAAGGTGCTCGACAACGTCTGGCCGCTGCTGAGGCCGCTGCTCTGAACCGTTTGTGTACCTCTTGACGGAACTTCACATCGCGTCCACCGTCGATCCGGCATGTTTCACAAAGCTGAAGTTAGAGGGAATCACATGCGTCAGACGAAGGAGACCTCCGGCTTGGTGCTGGTGGTCGAAGACAACCGCAACATCTCCGAGATGATCGGGGAATACCTGGAAGGTCGCGGCTTCGAAGTCGACTATGCACAGGACGGCCTGGATGGCTACCGCCTTGCGGCGGAGAACAGCTATGACGTCGTGGTGCTCGACTTGATGTTGCCGCGCCTGGATGGCATCGAAGTGTGCCGTCGCCTGCGCAACGATGCGCGCAAGTCCACCCCGGTGCTGATGCTCACTGCACGCGACACGCTGGACGACAAGCTCACCGGCCTGGGTTTCGGTGCCGATGACTACCTGACCAAGCCGTTCGCGATCCAGGAGCTGGAAGCCCGCCTGCGCGCGCTGATCCGTCGCGAACGTCGCCAGGTCGGTTCGGAAGTGCTGAAGGTGGCCGACCTGGTGCTCGATCCGGTCAGCATGCGTGCGACCCGTGCCGGCACCGAGCTGCAGCTTTCGCCGATCGGCCTGCGCCTGCTGACCATCCTGATGCGCGAATCGCCGCGCGTGGTCACCCGCCAGGAGATCGAGCGCGAGATCTGGGGCAATGGCCTGCCGGATTCGGACACCCTGCGCAGCCACCTGTACAACCTGCGCAAGATCATCGACAAGCCGTTCGACCGTCCGCTGCTGCACACCGTGCAGAGTGCCGGCTACCGCATTGCCGACATCGCCCAGCCGATGGCCTGAGCAGGATACTCGCCGGTGCAGCAGCAGGCCCGGCCGGGTTGTGGCCACGTACGAGGGCAGGGCATGACCGGTCGGCACTGCCGCCGGTCATCGCCCATGCACCCGCACGGCGTGGCGCGCTGCCTATAATCGCAGCGCTCTGACCGGGACTCCGCAATGCCGCACGGCCTGCCGCGCAAGATCCGTATCGCCTTCATCCTGCAGGCAGTGCTGGCCAGCCTGGGCATCCTGCTGGGTGCGTGGCTGGTCTCGCTGGTGATCAAGCACAGCCTGGTGGGCGCTGCCCTGCGCGAGGAGGCGGCGTACTACTGGACGCTGCACGAAGCGTCCCCGGTGCAGCCACCGCCCAATACCCAGAACATCCGCGGCTACCTGCTGGAAAGCGGGCAGTCGGCACTGTCGTTGCCGGCCAACCTGCGCAATCTGGAGCCCGGCTTCCACGAACTGCCCAAGGACGACCAGCTGGTGCTGGTTGATGTGCGCCCGGCTGGCCGCCTGTACCTGGTGTTCCTGCGCTCGCGCGCCGAGATGCTGGCGTTCTGGTTCGGCATCGTGCCGGTGCTGCTGACCCTGTTGGCGGTGTATGGCGCCAGCTGGGTGACCTACCGCGCGTCCAAGCGCCTGGTGTCGCCGGTGAACTGGCTGGCTCGGCGCGTCTCGCGCTGGGACCCGGGGCATCCGGAAGCGGCCGACCTGGAGCCCAACAAGCTGCCGGCGGACATGCAGGGCGAGACCCGGCAGCTGGCGGCCGCGTTGCACTCGCTGGCCAACCGGGTCAGCGCGCACGTGGCACGCGAGCGCAACTTCACCCGCGATGCCAGCCATGAACTGCGCACGCCGCTGACCGTCATCCGCGTTGCCAGCGACATGGCACTGGGTGATGAAAGCCTGCAGCCGCGCCTGCGCCGCAGCCTGCAGCGCATCCAGCGGGCCGGCCGCGACATGGAAGCGGTGATCGATGCGTTCCTGATCCTGGCCCGCGAGGCAGACGTCGAACCGCAGATCGAGCTGTTCGACGTCAACGACATCGTCCGCTATGAAGTGGACAACGCCAACGAACTGCTGGGGGCTCGCCCGGTGTCGGTGCACCTGCACAGCGATGGCCCGGTGCAGCTGCATGCGCCGCCGCGGGTGCTGCAGGTGGTGGTCAGCAACTTGGTGCGCAATGCATGCAGCTACACCGACGAGGGGCGCATCGACGTGCATGTGCACAACGATCGGGTGGTGGTGCACGATACCGGCATCGGCATGTCCCCCGAAGCGCTGTCACGGGCGTTCGAACCGTTCTATCGCGCCGAACCCAGCCGGCCGCAGGGTACCGGCCTGGGCCTGTCGATCGTACGCAGGCTGTGTGATCGCTTCGGCTGGAAGGTCAGCCTGGCCAGCGAGCCGGGTCAGGGCACCGAGGCAACGGTGATCTTCCGGTAGAGGGATTTTGCCGGGCTGCGCCCGGCACCCGCCGAGGCAACATCAACATCAAAAGCGGGCATTCCGTGGAATGGCGGGGCGGTGTGGGTTTGCAGGACACGCCGTAAACCCGTCCATGGGGGCTCGATGGCGCCATCCATGGCGCCAACGGTCCTGCAAACCCACTCCGCCCCGCCTTCGACAGTTTCCCGCGATCCGCAGTACATCCACGCCATGCGTGGATGGGGTTGCTCAGTTGCAGTTGACCTTCGGCGCCAGCGCCTTGGTCCAGATGTCATAGCCGGCCGGGGTCATGTGCAGCATGTCCTCGCGGAACAGCGTTGCATCCGGCTGGCCATCCGCGCGCAGCATCGGCGTGTAGATGTCGGTGAAGCCGGTGTTGGGCAGCTTGGCCAGCGCAGCCTTGATCAGCGTGTTGGCCTCGTTGATCGCCGGCAGCAGGTGCGCACGCGACGGGCTCGGCTTGATCGACAGGTACTCGACCTTGGTCTTCGGCAGGTCGCGATGCACGCGCTGCACGAAGGCGACCACGTCGTCGCGCACCTGGGTCGCGGTGCGGCCGCTGTTGAGGTCGTTGTCACCGGCGTAGAAGAACACCTTGCACGGCGCATACGGCACCACGATCTGGCCGGCATACCAGGTGCTGTCGCGCACTTCCGAGCCGCCGAAACCGCGGTTGAATACAGGCTGGCCGGGGAAGTCGGTGGCCAGGCTCTCCCAGAAGCGGATGGAGGAGCTGCCGATGAATTCGATGCCACCGCGGGGCGGCGGGTTGGCCTGGTCGGCGCTGGCGAACCGGGCCATGTCGCCGGCCCAGGCCACGTTGGAGACCTGTTCGGGTACCCGGGGCGACGTGGTCGGGCCCAGGGCCTGGGCCAGCGGTGCGGCGGTCAGCAGGCCCAGCATCAGCAGGCAGGTACGGCGACGGGACATCAGGCGCTCCAGCAGGGAAGGGAACGCCATCATAGAAGCTGGGGCGGGCCGGGGCTTGCCCCTGGCGGTCCATTCACCGGGCCGGTGCCGGGATGCGGCTGGTGGCCTTGTGGCAAAATGGCGGCCATCTGCCTATTCCTGTGCACCCATGATTCCCTGCCGTGCGTCTGAGCGGTCGCTGCGCCGCGCCCCTGTTGCTGGATGTTCCACCCGTGGCTGATCAGTTCGGCCATCTGCCCCGCGGCCCGCGCCGCATCTTCCAGGCCGCCCGCTGGTCCTGGCAGGGCCTGCGCGCCGCCTGGCTGCACGAATCGTCGTTCCGGCTGGAGGTCTACCTGCTGATCCTGCTGGCCCCGGTCGCGGTCTGGCTGGGGCAGACGCCGGTCGAGCGTGCGCTGATGATCGGTTCGATGCTGCTGGTGCTGGCGATGGAACTGGCCAACTCGGCGATCGAGGCGGTGATCGAACGTTACGGCAGCGAAATCCACGAGTTGGCTGGCCGCGCCAAGGACATGGGCTCGGCGGCGGTGTTCGTGCTGATGATGAACGTGCTGTTGTGCTGGGCCCTGGTCGTGGTTCCGCACGCGCTGGCCGGCAGCTACGGCTGAAACCCCATTCCCCCACTGCCTTGAAGAGATTCCATGTCCTTTGAGTTCCTCGCCGACCCCAATGCCTGGGTAACCCTGTTCACGCTCAGCGCGCTGGAAATCGTGCTCGGCATCGACAACCTGGTATTCATTTCCATCGCGGTCAGCAAGCTGCCGGAAGAACGTCGCCCGTTCGCACGCAAGCTCGGTATCGCCGTGGCCTGCATCACCCGTATCGGTCTGCTGGTGTCGCTTGCGTATCTGGCGCACATGGCGGCCAACCTGTTCACGGTGGCCGGCATGGGCATCTCCATCCGTGACCTGGTGCTGATCGTCGGTGGCCTGTTCCTGATCATCAAGGGCTGCATGGAGATCAAGGAACTGATCAGCGGCGGCGAGGATGAAGATCCGAGCACCACCAAGGCCTCGGCCGTGTTCGGCTACGTGATCGCGCAGATCGCGGTGATCGACATCGTGTTCTCGCTGGACTCGGTGATCACCGCGGTTGGCATCGCCGACCACATCCCGGTCATGGTCGCCGCCATCCTGCTGTCGGTGTTGGTGATGCTGCTGGCCGCCAACCCGCTGGGCCGCTTCATCGACGCCAACCCGACCGTGAAGATGCTGGCGCTGGCCTTCATCCTGATGATCGGTGCGGTGCTGATCCTGGACGGCCTGGACGTGCACGTGCCCAAGCCCTACATCTACGCCGCGATGGGCTTCTCGGTGCTGGTGGAATGGCTGAACCTGCTGATGCGCCGTCGCGCGCGCGAGCACAACGTGCCGGGCGCTGGTAACTGGTAAGCGCCTCTGGCATGTAAGTCCCTCAGAACCCCCGGCCCGGCCGGGGGTTCTGCGTTTGTGGGGGGCACGGCTCTGCTACGGCGCTGCGGTTTTTGCACTTGCAGCGGGTTTCCGTGCCTCACTTGTGAACCAGAATCAACAGTGTTTTCCCGGGGCGAGGCTTAATCCGCCACAGCAAAGCGCGCAGGCTACGCACTCCCGAATCCCTCCCCCAGGACCCCCCCATGAATTCCAGAGCGGCCTTGCTGGCGCTTGCCGTCGGCGCCTTCGCCATCGGAACCACCGAGTTTGCGCCGATGGGCCTGTTGCCGGTCATCGCCGACGGCGTGGGCGTGGGCATTCCCACTGCCGGCATGCTGATCACCGCTTACGCCGTGGGCGTGATGCTGGGCGCACCGGTGATGACCCTGCTGATGGGCCGCTTCGGCAAGCGCACCGCGCTGATGCTGCTGATGTCGATCTTCGTGGTCGGCAACCTGCTCTCGGCACTGGCCCCGAACTACGGCCTGCTGTTGCTGTCGCGCCTGGTCACCAGCCTCAACCACGGTGCCTTCTTCGGCATCGGTGCGGTGGTTGCCGCCAGCCTGGTGCCGAAGGACAAGCAGGCCGCCGCCGTGGCCACCATGTTCATGGGCCTGACCATCGCCAATATCGGCGGCGTGCCGCTGGCGACCTGGGTGGGCCAGCAACTGGGCTGGCGCCTGTCCTTCGCCGGTACTGCAGTGTTGGGCCTGATTGCGATCACCGCGCTCGGCTTCGCGCTGCCGGCATCTGCACCGGGGCCGCGCCCGGACGTGCGCCGCGAACTGAAGGCCATCCTGCAGCCGCAGGTACTGCTGGCGATGGGCACCACGGTGCTCGGCGCGGGTGCGATGTTCACTCTGTACACCTACGTGGCGCCGGTGCTGACCGAACTGACCGGCGCCTCCAACACCTTCATCGCGATGTCGCTGGCCCTGATCGGTATCGGCTTCACGTTTGGCAATGGCATCGGTGGGCGCATGGCCGACTGGTCGCTTGATGGCGCGACCCGCATCCTGCTGGCGGTCCTGGCCGTGCTGATGTTCGTGCTGCCGCTGGCCTTCATGCACCACGCCACTGCGGCGCTGGGCGTGCTGCTGTTCGGCGCGGCGACCTTCGCCATCGTGCCGCCGCTGCAGATCCGGGTGATGCAGGCGGCGAGCGAGGCGCCGGGCCTGGCGTCGTCGATCAACGTGGGTGCGTTCAACCTCGGCAATGCGGTGGGTGCCGCGCTGGGGGGCGCGGTGATCAGCTCGGGTTTGGGTTACGCGGCGATTCCGGTGGCCGGTGGCCTGCTGGCGGCATCGGGCCTGCTGCTGGCGTGGCTGGGGCGTCCCCGCACTGCGGTGGCTGAGGCCTGCTGAGGGGTGTTGGATTCCGGCAGGGCTTGCAGCCCTGCACCCGCTGCAATCAACGTCAACGTCAACGGCAAAAGCCTGCATTCCGTGGGTTGGCGGGGTGGGTCCGGTGGCGGGGGACGCCGTAAACCCGTCCCTGGGGGCTTGGCCGCGGCATCCATGCCGCGGACACCCCCGCCACCGGACCCACCCCGCCTTCGACAATTTCCCGCGGTCTGCCGGAACGGCGTTCCGCTCCGGTAGGTGTCGACCTTGGTCGACACGAATGCCTGAAGAACCGCGTTTTGCTTTTGATTTTTCTTTTGATCTTCCCGCGGTGCGCAGGAAATTGTCCGTGGCCGGGAGGGTGGGTTGGCTGGGGGCGTGAGCCGCATGGATGCGGCGATCAAGCTTACATGGCCGTACTTGCCGCGCCCCCGAGCCAACCCCCCCTCCCGACCGACCCCGATAACGCTTCCTCGCCAACCACCGCGGAGGGGGGGCGGCGCCCGATGGCCGGTCTTTCACCCGAACCGTGGCATGCTCGGTGCCCAGTCCACCCGGAACCTCCGCCATGCGCCTGTTCACCCGTGTCCTGCCCCTGATGCTGCTGGCCTCCCTGCTGTCCGGCTGCGGCTACAACGCCATCCAGCAGAAGGATGAAGCGGTCAAGGCCAGCTGGTCCGAAGTGCTCAACCAGTACAAGCGCCGCGCCGATCTGGTGCCCAACCTGGTGCAGACCGTGAAGGGCTTCGCCAGCCAGGAAGAGCGCGTGCTGACCGAAGTCACCAACGCCCGCTCGCGTGTTGGCCAGATCAACGTCAACGCCGACGACGAAGCCTCGCTCAAGCAGTTCCAGCAGGCCCAGGGTGAACTCGGCAGCGCACTGTCGCGGCTGCTGGTGGTCACCGAGAACTACCCGGTGCTGAAGTCGGACCAGAACTTCCGCGACCTGCAGGCCCAGCTGGAAGGCACTGAAAACCGCATCACCGTCGCCCGCGGCCGCTACATCCAGCAGGTGCAGGACTACAACACCTACATCCGCTCGTTCCCGCAGGTGATCACCGCCAAGATCTTCGGTTACAAGACCAAGCCGAACTTCACCGTGGAAAACGAAGCGCAGATCTCCAACGCGCCGGCGGTCGATTTCGGCAGCGCGCCGCAGCAGCAGCCGGCACCGCAGCCGGGCCACTGACCCATGCGCCTGGCCACTGCGCTCCTGGCCCTGCTGCTGTGGCTGCCGCTGGCTTCGCATGCACAGCAGCTCGCTCCGATTCCGGCGCTGGATTCGCCGGTGGTCGATACCACCGGCACGCTGGACGCCACGCAGAAGCAGGCGCTGGTGCAGCAGGCGATTGAGCTGCAGCAGCGCAAGGGCAGCCAGCTGCAGGTGCTGGTGGTGCCCACCACCCAGCCGGAAGACATCGCGCAGTACACCACGCGGGTCTTCGACCAGTGGCAGATCGGCCGCAAGGGCGTGGACGACGGGGTGCTGCTGGTGGTGGCCAAGGACGACCGGCGCGTGCGCATTGAACCCGGTTATGGTCTGGAGGGAGCGATTCCCGATGCCATCGCCAACCGGGTCATCCAGGAGTACCTGGTGCCGCGCTTCCGCAGCGGCGACTACGCCGGTGGCATCACCGACGCCACGGCGGTGCTGGTCAAGCTGATCGACGGTGAAGCGCTGCCGGCGCCGGTCAGCGGCCATCGCGGGCGTGAGCCCAGCGGCGGTGGCGATACTTGGTTCCTGACGCTGTTCATCGGTGTGTTCGCCGGCAGCATCCTGCGCGGGATCTTCTCGCGCGTGCCGCGTCCGCTGCGTGGCCTGCTCGGCGGTGCCGGTGCGGCGCTGGCGGCATTCCTGTTCACCTCCACACTACTCGCCAGTGGCCTGGCTGGCGTCGTGGGCCTGATTGTTGCCATGCTCTCCGGTCACCCGGGCCGCTTTGCCGGTGGCGGTGGCTGGGGCGGTGGCAGCTGGGGCGGCGGAGGCGGCTTCGGCGGGGGCGGTGGATTCGGCGGCGGCGGCGGTTGGGGCGGCGGCGGTGGCCGCTCCGGCGGTGGTGGTGCTTCGGGGGGCTGGTGATGATCCAACGACTGTGTCGTCATGTATTTTCGCCGTCGGTACGGCGCGCGTTCCCGCCGGCCACGCTGCAGGCGATCACCGAGGCCATCGCAGCCGGTGAGCAGCGCCACGGTGGCCAGGTGATGTTCGCGGTGGAAGCGGACCTGCCGCTGGCCGCGCTGTGGCACAAGGTCACCCCGCGCCAGGCCGCCGAACATGCCTTCGCGCGCCTGCGCACCTGGGATACCACCCACAACAACGGTGTGCTGATCTACCTGCTGCTGGCCGACCACGCCATCGAGATCGTCGCCGACCGTGGCCTGCAGGGCCGGGTCAGCCCGGCACAATGGCAGCGGGTCTGCACCCACCTGCGCGAGGGCCTGCGTGGCTCCAATCCGGTGGAAGCGCTGCAGGATGCCATCGACGAGGTCTCCAGCCTGATCGAAGGGCACTTTCCGGCCTCGACCCGGTCGAACGATGACGCGTTGCCGAACTCGCCCCAGCTCCTTGGTTGAGCCGGGGCGGCACTGGCCCGAGAATAGGCGTTCAACCGCAAGGCACCTTCCATGATCTATTTCCACGACATCGACCCCATCGCCCTCTCGCTGGGGCCGATCAAGGTGCATTGGTACGGCATCATGTACCTGTTGGGCTTCACCGCCGCCTGGCTGCTGGGACGCAAGCGCATCGCCGCCGGCCGCCTGCCGGGCGTCGACGCCAATGGTTTCTCCGACCTGCTGTTCTACGCCATGCTCGGCGTGGTGCTGGGCGGGCGCATCGGCTACATGCTGTTCTACGCGCTGGGCGATTTCCTGCACAACCCGCTGCTGCTGTTCAAGGTGTGGGATGGCGGCATGAGTTTCCACGGCGGCCTGCTGGGCGTGCTGGGCGCCTGCTGGTGGTGGTCGCGCAAGCACAAGCTGCATTTCTTCGACACCATGGATTTCATGGCGCCGCTGGTGCCGCTGGGCCTGGGCTTCGGCCGCATCGGCAACTTCATCGGTGCCGAGCTGTGGGGCAAGTACACCGACGGCACGTGGGGCGTGGTGTTCCCGTCCGGCCTGCCGGCGCCGCTGAACCAGCTGGACCACGCGACCCTGCAGGCGCAGTTCGCCACCGGCGCGCTGAACCAGTTCGCGCGCCATCCGTCGCAGCTGTATGAAGCCTTCCTGGAAGGCCTGGTGATGTTCGTGGTGCTGTGGGCCGTGTCGGCCAAGCCGCGCCACCGTTACCTGGTCGGCGGTCTGTTCGCGCTGATGTACGGACTGTTCCGCTTCGCGGTGGAGTTCGTCCGCATGCCCGACAACGGCGTCTACGTGGCCTTCGACTGGCTGACCCGTGGCCAGATCCTCAGCCTGCCGCTGATTGCCTTCGGCCTGGTGCTGCTGGTGATGTCGCGCCGTGCGCCGGTACTGCAGCCGCAGCTGCCGGTGACTGCCGGGGGCAAGGCATGAAGGCTTACCTGGACCTGCTCTCGCATGTGCTCGAGCACGGCGCCGAGAAGAGCGACCGCACCGGCACCGGTACCCGCAGCGTGTTCGGCTGGCAGATGCGTTTCAACCTGGCCGACGGCTTCCCGCTGGTCACCACCAAGAAGCTGCACCTGCGCTCGATCATCCACGAGCTGCTGTGGTTCCTGAAGGGCGACACCAACATCGGCTACCTGAAGGACAACCAGGTGCGGATCTGGGACGAGTGGGCCGACGAGAACGGCGATCTCGGCCCGGTGTACGGCAAGCAGTGGCGCAGCTGGGCCACCGCCGATGGCCGTGAGATCGATCAGATGCAGTGGCTGGTCGACGAGATCAAGCGCAACCCCGATTCGCGGCGGCTGGTGGTCAGCGCCTGGAACGTGGGCGAGCTTTCGCAGATGGCGCTGATGCCGTGCCACAACCTGTTCCAGTTCTACGTGGTGGACGGCAAGCTCAGCTGCCAGCTGCACCAGCGCAGCGGCGACATCTTCCTCGGCGTGCCGTTCAACATCGCCAGCTACGCGCTGCTGACCCACATGGTGGCGCAGGCCACCGGCCTGGGCGTGGGCGATTTCGTGCATACGCTGGGCGACGCGCACCTGTATTCGAACCACTTCGAGCAGGCGCGCGAGCAGCTGTCGCGTGAACCGCGCGCGCTGCCCAAGCTGTGGTTGAACCCGGAGGTGACCGATCTGTTCGGCTTCCAGTTCGACGACATCCGCATCGACGGCTACGATCCGCACCCGGCCATCAAGGCGCCGGTGGCGGTATGAGCGCGATGAAGCTGTCGATGATCGTGGCGCTGGATCGCAACCGTGGCATCGGTCAGGGCAATGCCATGCCCTGGCACCTGCCGGATGATTTCAAGCACTTCAAGGCGCTCACCCTGGGCAAGCCGATCCTGATGGGCCGCAAGACGGCCGAATCGATCGGCCGCGTGCTGCCGGGACGGACCAACCTGGTGCTGACCCGCAGCGGCCAGGTGCCGTTCGAGGGCATGCGCGCGGTGGCGTCGCTGGACGAGGCGAAGGCGATTGCCGAAGGCGAGGGCGCCAGCGAGCTGTGCATCATCGGCGGCGGCGAGATCTTCCACCAGCTGCTGGACCAGGCCAGTGACCTGTACCTGACCTGGGTGGATGCCGAAATCCCCGCTGATACCCATTTCCCCGAAGTCGACATGCAGGACTGGCGGGAAGTGAGCAGCGAGCCGCACCCGGCCGACGAACGCCATGCCTACGCGTTCCGCTTCGCGCACTACGTGCGCCGCTGATCGCGCAAATACCAACGAAAACACCGACGGGGATGTCGACGGGGTAGAGTCGACTGTTGGTCGACTGCTCTCGGCGGTCACCCGAAAAACCCACGCTGCGCGCGATAGTCGACTGACAGTCGACTCTACCTGGGCTGTCGCTGCGGCATCCGGTAATGCCCGATGATGGCGTGCTGGAACAACAGGTTCTCTTCGCGCGTGCCGCGCGCGATGTTGTGCAGCACCAGCGGCGTGCCATTGGCCAGCCGCCGGTCGGAGACGATGCCCACGTGCAGCAGGCCGTTGCCGTTGAGCTTCCAGGCGACGATGTCGCCGGCCGCATAGTCGGTGGCGGCGGCCGTGATCGGTTGCTGCCAGCCCTGCCGTTCGAACCAGCGCATCAGGTTCGGCACACGGCGATGATCGATGTTGCGGTCCGGCCGTGACAGGCCCCAGATCGCGGGATAGGCACTGAAATTGCCGCGCATGTCTTCATGCACGCGCGCCTGCAGGTCCAGGCCCTGGCTGCGCAGGGCACGCACCACCACGTCGGTGCACACGCCGCGATCAACCGGAACGTCGCCGCCGGGATAGGCCAGCACCTGATAGGCAGGGTCGTAGCGGGTGGTGACGCCGACCTGTGCGCGCGCCGCTGCCACCAGCGGCGGCGAAGGCGCCTGCGGCTGCGATGGCGTGAGGCCGGCGTTTCCGCCGTCGGCGGGGGCCGGGGCCGAAGGGGGCTGGCAGCCGCTGGCCAGGGCCACCGTCAGCAGCAGCACCGTCCATGGTGCCCCACCGCGCCGCGTCATGCCTGCGGCGGGGGACTGTTGCTGCCGGGGCCCGCAGAGCCACCACCCGCGCCGCCGCCACGGCGCCGACGACGGCGTGGGCCGCGGTTGCCCGGGTTGGCGGCCGGGGTGTTGCCGCCGCCCTGTTCCTTGCCCTGCGCCGATGCCGCCGGGCGCTCGTGCGCCGGTCGCGCTGGCGGGCGTGCGTTGGGCACGGGTGCGGGGACATCGCGGCCCGGCACCTGCACCACGCGCAGTTCATCGGTATCGAGCTGGATCGCGGTCAGCTTGCCGCCCCAGACTGCGCCGGTGTCGATGGCATGCACGCCCTGGGTGATGGTCAGGCCCAGCGCCGACCAGTGGCCGCAGACGATCTTCAGATCGCGCTCGACCCGGCCCGGCACTTCGAACCAGGGGTACAGTCCCTGTTCCTGCGTGCCCGGCGTGCCCTTGTCCTCGATGCCGATGCGCCCGCGCGGGGTGCAGTAGCGCATGCGGGTGAGCACATTGATGATCGCGCGTGAACGGTCGTAGCCGGACAGGTTCGGTGCCCAGCTCGGCTTGTCGCCGTACATGTTGCGGAACAGCTTGCGGTAGCCGGCACCGTGCAGTTGCGCCTCGACCTCGGCGGCATGCTTTTCGCCCATCTGCGTGGTCCACTTCGGCGCCAGGCCGGCGTGCACCATCATCCAGCCCAGCTCGCGGTCCACGTGCACCAGCTTCTGCAGGCGCAGCCAGTCCAGCAGTTCGTCGCGGTCCTCGGCCTGCACGATGCGCAGCAGGTCCGGGTTGACCTTGCGCTGTTCCTCTTCGGTGCGTGCACCGACGGCCAGCAGCGAAAGGTCATGGTTGCCCAGCACCACCACGCTGTGCTCGCGCAGCGAATGCACCAGCCGCAGCGTTTCCAGCGACTGGCCACCGCGGTTGACCAGGTCGCCGCAGAACCACAGGGTGTCCTGCGCCGGGTCGAAGCGGATCTTCTCCAGCAGCCGCTGGGTGACGTCATAGCAGCCCTGCAGGTCGCCGATCGCCCACACACTCATCGTCCGGCCTCCGTGTCAGTGCAGGGTACGCGGGATGGCCAGCACGAAAGGTGCGACCGGCGCGGCAAATTCGGTGCCGTCGTCGGCGACCATGTCGTAGTGGCCCTGCATGGTCCCGTGATCGGTCCCCAGCATGACACCGGACGTGTAATGGAAGTCTTCACCGGGACGCAGGCGTGGCTGCTCGCCGATCACCCCGTCGCCATCGACATGCTCGACGCGGCCGTTGGCATCGGTGATGCGCCAGTGGCGTGCGACCAGGCGCGCGGCAACACGCCCCTGGTTGTGGATGCGGATCGTGTAGGCGAACGCATAGCGTCCGTCTTCCGGCGCGGATTGATCGTCGAGGAAGCGCGGTGCGACTTCGACGGAGATGGCGTAAACGTCAGCGTCTTCCATACCGGCAGTGTAATCAGGAGGCATTGGCCAAAGCGATGAATTCGGCCACGTCCAGCTGTTCGGCGCGGGCATCGGGACGCACGCCGGCGGCAACGAACTGTTCGGCGGACACCACGTTGTTCAGGGCGTTGCGCAGGGTCTTGCGGCGCTGCCCGAAGGCGGCCTTGACCACCTCGGCGAAACGCTTGTGGTCGTTGATGTTGATCGTGGCCGGGTCACGCGGCAACAGCCGCACCACGGCCGAATCGACTTTCGGCGGCGGCCGGAACGCGCCCGGCGGCACCACGAACAGCGAGGTCACCTGGCAGTAGGCCTGCAGCATCACGCTGAGACGGCCGTACACCTTGCTGCCGGGGCCGGCGGCCATGCGGTCGACCACTTCCTTCTGCAGCATGAAATGCATGTCGCGGATCACCGCGGCATGTTCCAGTGCATGGAACAGGATCGGCGAGGAGATGTTGTAGGGCAGGTTGCCGACCAGGCGGATCGGCTGGCCGGCGGCCAGCTCGGTGAAGTCCACGCGCAGCACGTCGCGGTGGACGATGGTCAGCTCGCCCAGCGGCTCGGCGGCGGCGGTCAGCGGCGCGATCAGGTCACGGTCGAACTCGATCACCGTCAGTTTCGGATGCACGCGCAGCAGCGGCAGCGTGATCGCGCCCTGGCCGGGACCGATCTCGACCAGGCGGTCACCGTCTTTCGGGTTGACCGCCATCACGATCTTGTCGATGTAGTGGCGGTCGGCCAGGAAATGCTGGCCAAGCTGCTTCTTGGCCGGGGCGGTGAACACCGGGCCGGAGGGGGAATGCGGGGAATTCATGCGCTCAGTGTACGTTGCCGCGCAAGCTGCGCACACAACGTCGTTGCCGCCTGCAGGCTGGAAGGGTCGGCAACGCCACGGCCGGCAAGGTCCAGCGCGGTGCCGTGGTCCACTGCAACGCGTGGGTAGGGCAGGCCCAGGGTCAGGTTCACCGCCTGCTCGAAGCCCGAGTACTTCAGCACCGGCAGGCCCTGGTCGTGGTACATCGCCAGCACGGTGTCGAAGCCGGCCAGCTTGGCCGGCAGGAAGGCGGTATCGGCTGGCAGCGGCCCGATCAGGTCCATGCCCTCCGCGCGCAGGCGCTGCAGCAGCGGGATGACCAGGTCCAGTTCCTCGCGGCCCAGATGGCCGTCTTCGCCGGCGTGCGGGTTCAGGCCGAGCACGGCGATGCGTGGCGCGGGCAGGCCGAACTCGCGGCGCAGCGCGGCGTGCACGGTGCGAAGGGTGTGTTCCAGGCTGGGCGTGGTGATCGCGTCGGCCACCTCGCGCAGTGGCAGGTGGGTGGTGGCCAGGGCCACGCGCACGATGTGGTTGGCCAGCATCATCACCACCTTCACCCCAGCCTGGTCGGCCAGCAGTTCGGTGGTGCCGCTGTAGGCGATGCCGCCTTCGTTGATGACGGCCTTGTGCACCGGGCCGGTCACCACGCCGTGCAGTTCGCCTGACAGACAGGCCTGGCCGGCACCGAGCAGGGCGCCGATGACCGCGCCGGCATTGGCCGGATCGGCCTGGCCGAAACGGCTCGGGGTGGCATTGGCCACCACGCGCAGGCGCAGGTCGCCGGGGACGCGCGCTTCGGCATCCTCGGGCAGCAGTTGCAGCGGCAGGTTCAGCGCGGCCGCGGCCGCGCGCAGGGTGTCCGGGTCGGCGAAGGCCAGCAGCCGGCAATCTTCACGCGGCTGCTGGACGAGGCGGACGCACAGCTCCGGGCCGATCCCGGCCGGCTCGCCCGGTACCAGAGCGAGCTCGGGGCGCATCGATCAGGACTGCGGCGGCGTGGCGGTGTTTTCCGCGCGGTCGCCACTGCGGAAGCTGACGTAGGCTTCGCCGCGCAGTTCCTGCAGGAAGCGGTTGTACTCGTCTTCCAGCTTGCGGCGGCCAATGGTCTCGCGGACCTGGGCACGCTGGTTGTCGTTGGTCACGTCGGTCTGGCGAGTGGCCACGCGCTGCAGGATGTGCCAACCGGCATCGGTGCGGAACGGCTGGCTGACGCCGCCGTCCTGGATGGCGGCCACCTGCTGGCCAAAGGCCGGACCGAACGCATCGGCCGGGAACCAGCCCAGATCGCCGCCCTGGCCCTTGCTGTTGTTGTCCTCGGAGGACTCCTTGGCCACGGTCTCGAAGTCCGCGCCACCGGCAATGCGGGCACGCAGGGTATCGATCTTGGCTTTGGCGGCCGCGTCGGTCTGATGATCGTCCACGCGCACCAGGATGTGGCGACCGTGGTACTCGGTGACGGTGCTGGCGCCAGCGGTGGCGCTGGCATCACGCACTTCCACCAGCTTCAACAGCTGGAAGCCGCTGGGGCCACGGATCGGGCCGACCACTTCGCCGGGCTTCATCTTTTCCATCATCTGCGCGAAGGCCTGCGGGATTTCATCCAGGCTGCGCCAGCCCAGGTCGCCGCCTTCCAGCGCATTGGGGCTGTCGGAATAGCGCACGGCCGCCGCGTTGAAGTCCAGCTCGCCCTTGTCCAGCAGGGCCTTGACGCCATCGGCCTTCTTCTGGCCGGTGGCGATCTGGTCGGCGTTGGCGCCGTCCGGCAACGCGACCAGGATGTGCGCCAGGTGGTACTGGTTGCCTACCGTGGCCTGCTGCTTCAGCGCGGCATCGACTTCACCCTCGCTGACGCTGATGCGGCTCTGCGCGAAGCTCTGGCGCAGGCGCTGCACGGTGATCTCATCACGCACCGATGCGCGGAAATCGTTGAAATCGATGCCGTCGTGGGCCAGGCGCTGGCGCAGGGCGTCCAGGTTCGAACCGTTCTGCTGGGCGATGGAGTTCATCGCCTGGTTCAGCTCCTGGTCGCTGACACGGATGCCGCTGCCCTGGGCGCGGGCCACCTGCAGCTTGACCAGCACCAGGCGCTCGAGCACCTGGCGGCTGAGCACGTCTTCCGGCGGCAGCTGGTTCTCCCGCCCGGCGTACTGCGCCTTGATGTTGGCGATCGCACGCTGGAGCTCGCTCTGCAGGATCACGTCCTCATCGACGACGGCGGCGATGCGGTCGAGCGGCTGCGCCTCCTGGGCAAGCACCTGCAGGGGGGCGGACACGCTGGACACCGCCAGCAGCGAGGCGAGTAGAACGGGGAAGCGCTTGGTCATGGGATCAGATTCGGATCGTAGTCATCGCGGGTCGCCCCGGTGTTGCTGGGCGGCACGAGATAGAGGTCGTCGCGGTTGTAGCCGAGGATAGCACGGCGCAGAGTGCGGTCCGTGTCCTGGCCGATGGAGCTCAGGCCCTTCAGGACGAACTCCACCTGGATGGAGTTGTTCATCTCGCCTTCGCGATTGCGGACATAGCGGCGGCCGACCACACGCACGGCCAGGCAGCAGCTGTCCCACTGGACACCGCCGATGATTTCCAGCGGCTCCTTGTCCTGCAGCGAGTAGTAATAGCGGCCGACGAGGCTCCAACGCGCATTCAGCGGGTACAGGAACGACAGGTCGGCCTGCTCCAGCAGGGTGCGGTCATGCTTGTTGGCACCGGGCAGAGCACCGGCATTGATGCGGTAGCGGTAGCTCAGGTTGACCACGCCGTCGTTGGGCATCAGGTAGCGGGCACGGACGCTGGCCAGATCCTCGCGCTTGTACTTCGGGTCCCACTGGTAGGTGGCGCCCAGGGTCCAGCGGTCGTTGATCATGTAGTTGCCATCGGCGATCCAGGCCGACTTGCCCTTTTCCACCGGGGCGCCGCCGGGGGTGACGGTCACCCGCGACTCATCGAAGTACTGGATCTGGCCGATCGAGGCCGAGAAACGTTCCTTGCCGGTGGTCTGGTCGATGAACCGGGTGCTCACCGCCAGGGTCAGCTGGTTGGCGTCGTTCTGGCGGTCGGCGCCGGTGTAGCGCGAGTCGCGGAACAGCTGGCCCCAGCTGAAGGTGAAGTCACGGGTGTCGAAGATCGGCAGCTCGTCCTGGTTGCGGTACGGCGTGCGCAGGTAGAACAGGCGCGGTTCCAGGGTCTGCAGGAACGACTTGCCGCGGATGCTGGTTTCGCGATCGAAGAACAGGCCGGCGTCGATGCTGCCGATCGGCAGGCTGCGGCTGGGCGAGGTATTGCCGCGCAGCTGCTCGGGCGTGGCCGTGTTCGGGTCGATGCCCTGCGAACTCAGGATCTGGGCCTGGATGCCTCTCACACCATCCACCAGGCCTCGGTCCAGCTGATAGGCGGTGTAGCGGTAGGCCAGGGTCGGGGTCACATACCAGGCCGCGCCGCTGATCGGGAACGACACATACGGCTTCACGTCCAATCGCGAACCGCCGCTGACACCGACGCCGTCGGTCCACTGCACTCCGTTGCGGGTGTACTGCAGATCCTTACCGGTGCCGACGGCGTTCTTGAAGTTGATGTCGTCGTGGGTGAAGCGCACCGCTTCGGCGTAGATGCCGGCTTCCAGCCAGGGCCGGACCGGCTTGTCCCAGTTGAAGTACAGGCGTGGCTGGCGGTTGTAGGGCAGGGCGCGCTCGTCGAGCGTGTAGTCGGTCAGCTGCCAGCGGTCGGCCATGATGCCGGCCGTCCAGTTCGTGCCGGTGCCATACAGGCCCACCGTGCTCTGCAGGTTGGAGGCGGTCACCCCCACCAGGCGGTTGGCGAAATCCTCGACATAGCGCTCGTCGCTGACCCAGGCCAGGTTGGCGCGGGCCTGCCAGTGGCTGTCCACGTTGTGGTAGCCGGTGAACATCACCCGGCCGCGGTCACGGTCACGCAGGCGGTCGTTGGGCATGAACGAGGTCAACACCTCGCCGCGGCCGCCGTTGTAGAGGTAGCGGAACTCGTTGTCGAGCAGCAGGCCGCGCCGGCTCATGTAGCGCGGGGTCAGCGTGTCGTCGTAGTTCGGCGCCAGGTTGAAGTAGATCGGCTGGGCGTAGTCGAAGCCGTTGCGCCCGGACATGCCCAGCTGCGGGAACAGCAGGCCGGTCTTGCGGCGATCATCGATCGGGAACTTGAAGTACGGCGCCCACAGCACCGGCACCTTGCCGATGCGCAGCACGGCGTTGCGCGCGGTGCCGAAGCCCTCGTCGTTGTCCACTTCGATCTGCGGCGCAGACAGCTTCCACACCGGCTGCGAGGGGTCGCACGTGGTGTAGGTGGAGCGGTGCATCTGGCCGACCGCACCCTGCAGGTCGACCGACTCGGCATCGCCGTTGCCCCGGCGCGACACCAGCTGGTACTTGATGTCGGAGATCTTGTGGGTATCGCTTTCCTGGTTGCCTTCGGCACGCTTGGCGACCATCCGGATCGACCCGTCCTGGTAGCGGACATTGCCGTCGGCGATGTAGTTGCCGGTCTCGGTGTCGAAGCTGAGCTTGTCAGTACCGACGAACTGGTCACCCCGGCGCAGCGCCACGTTGCCCTCGTACTGCGGCACGGTGGTGGTGCCCAGCAGCTGGTCACCCTCGATGTCGGTCGGCTGCTGCTCGCGGGCGGCCGCGGCGGCAGCCTTGTCCTGGGCCGGGACCGGGGTGGGGGCGTCAGTGAACGCGGGAATGACGTCGGTGGCCGGGCACAGGCCCCAGTTGAGCGGCTTTTCATCGGCCATCGCCGGCAGGCTGATGGCGATGCTAAGAGGCAGGGGAAGCAGGCGGAGGGCTCGGCGCACGCGGTTCGGATTCGGGCGAAAACGGACGGTAGCTTGCCCCATCCCTTGCATAGGGGCAATGAAGGACGCCAGAGCCTGCCGGTTCGGGTTCATCCGGCGGAGGTGCCCACGGACGGCGTGAGCAGGGCCTGGACATGGGCCACGCTGCACTCGGCCAGGGCCTGCAGGTCGTAGCCACCCTCCAGCATCGAGACCACCCGGCCGGCCGCGTGACGGCGTGCCAGCGCGTGCAGTTCACCGGTGATCCAGGCGAAATCGTCGGTCTCCAGCATCAGGTCCGCCTGCGGATCACGCAGGTGGGCGTCGAAGCCGGCCGAGATCAGCAGCAGCTGCGGGCGGAAGTCGTCGATGGCCGGCAGCATCTCGTCGGCCCAGACGTTGCGGAAGCGGAAGCCACCGCTGCCCGGCGGCAGCAGGATGTTCATCAGGTTGCCGGCACCGCGGTCACGGCGCAGGCCGGAATTGGGGAACAGCCCGGCCTGGTGGGTGCTGTAGTACGAGACCCGGGCGTCGTGCTGGAAGATGTCCTGGGTGCCATTGCCGTGGTGGACGTCGAAGTCGACCACCGCGATCCGTTCCAGGCCGTGGCGGTCGCGGGCATAGGCGGCGGCGATGGCGATGTTGTTGAGCAGGCAGAAGCCCATCGCCGTGCTGCTGGTGGCGTGGTGGCCCGGCGGGCGTACCGCGCAGAAGGCCAGCGGGTCGTCGCCCAGCATCACCGCATCGACCGCGGCCACGCCGGCACCGGCGGCGTGCACGGCGGCGCTGGCCGAGCCGGGTGAGGTCCAGGTGTCCATGTCCAGCTGGCGCAGCGGTGCGGTCTGCGGTTGCAGCACGAAGTCGAGCAGGGCGCTGTCGTGGACCCGGGTCAGTTCACCGAACTTGGCCGGTGGCGCTTCGCGCCACTCCAGCTGGCCGGGGAACGCGGTGTGCAGCGCGTCCAGCACATGCTGCAGGCGTTGCGGGCACTCGGGATGGCCCGGACCGGGGTCGTGCAGCAGGCAGGACGGATGGGTGTAGACCAGCATCGTGCAGGCTCAGCGCTGGCGCTGCTGTGGTTGCCACAGCGCTTCGCCCTGGCCGTCGGCGCGGGCCAGCACCCGGGCCAGCACGAACAACAGGTCCGACAACCGGTTCAGGTACTGCAACGCCTCGCTGCGCACGGCCTCGTGGCGGGCCAGGGTGACCGTTTCGCGCTCGGCGCGGCGGACGATGGTGCGGGCCAGATGGCAGCGCGCGGCGGCTTCGCCGCCGGCCGGCAGGATGAATTCCTTCAGCATCGGCAGGTCGGCGTTGTAATGGTCCAGCTGCTGTTCCAGGGCCGAGACATCGGCGGCTTGGATCGCCGCGTGGCCGGGGATGCACAGTTCGGCGCCCAGGTCGAACAACTGGTGCTGCAGATGCACCACCAGCGCGCGCACATCCTCGGGCAGGGGCACGGCCAGCAGCAGGCCGAGCGCGGCATTGGCCTCGTCGACGGTGCCGTAGGACGCCACCCGGGCGTCATCCTTGGGCACGCGCTGGCCGTCACCGAGGCCGGTACTGCCGTCGTCGCCGGTGCGGGTGTAGATGCGCGAGAGGCGATGACCCATGTCGCGGCTCAGTGGCGGATGTCGCGGCGGGCCTGCTGGAGCTTCAACACCTGCTCCACGGCCAGCTGCAGGGCGGCGGCCAGCGCCACGTAGATCGCCGTGGTGCGCAGGTAGGGGCCGAACCACTGCGCGTAGTTCTGTGCCCAGCCGGCCAGGGTCGGCTCGGCCACGTTGCTGCTGGTCCAGTAGAAGCCGCCCTGCGCCAGCAGGTGGCAGACCGCCACCGAGGCGACCAGCAGCAGCGCGCCCTTGGCCAGTACCGGCCAGCGCGCGCTCTGGTAGTTGCGGCCCAGCAGCATGCCGCCGGCCCACAGCGAGAAATAGGCCGGCAGCAGCAGCCAGTAGCCCGGCGACACGCAGTAGTGCTGCCAGAAGTCCAGGCCGCTGCTGCGGATCACGATCCAGTCCACCAGCACCGCGAACACCATCAGCAGCGGGAACGCCCAGCGCGTCCAGCGGGCCAGGTAGAAGCCACCGATGAAGAACACCGCCCATGAGGCATCGGGGATCGCCGCGAAGTGATTGACACGGGTCGCTGCCAGCACCAGAACGAGCACGGACAGGACGAAGGCGCGGTTGGCAGTGTCGGACATGGTGGCGGGCCCGGAGCGGATTCAGGTTTCATTCTAGCCCGCCGCGCGGGTTGGCGCAGGACCGGCCGTTCGGCGTACAGACGGGGCGAGCGCGTATCATGAACGCATGAGTGAACGACATGACGTGCTGATTGTCGGTGGTGGCCTGGTCGGCGCCAGCCTGGCCATTGCCCTGGACCGCCTCGGCCGCGACGTGGGCCTGCTCGAGGCCAGCCCGGCCGGCGAGCTGCCGACGGTGTTCGACCAGCGCAATCTCAGTTTCGCCGCTGCCACCGTCAATGCGCTGACCGCGCTGGGGGTGATGCAGAAGCTGGCGATGGCACCGGGCCCGATCCGGCGCATCCACGTCAGCCGTGCCGGCGATTTCGGCCGCGTGCAGCTGGAAGCGGCCGATTACGACCGGCCTTGGTTCGGCCAGGTGGTGGTCGCCCGCGACTTCGGCCAGGCGCTGGAAGCGCGGCTTCAGGAGCTGCCGCGGCTGCGCCGTTACCGGCCGATGCGGTTCCTGGGCCTGGGTGAAGTGGTCGACGGCTACCGCCAGGTGCGGGTCGCCGATGAGGCCGGCGAGCGCGTATTGCTGGCACGGCTGGTGGTGGGTGCCGACGGTACGACCAGTGGCGTGCGTGGTGCGCTGGGCATCGAGGTCGACCGCCATGATTTCCAGCAGACCCTGTTCGTGGCCCGTGTACGCAGCCAGCGCGCGCCGGATGGCACCGCGTGGGAGCGTTTCACCGATACCGGCCCGACGGCCCTGCTGCCGCGCGGCGATCGTCACTTCGGCACCGTGCATGGTGTTGCGCGCGACCAGGCCGATGCGGTGATGGCGCTGGACGATGCCGCCTGGCTGCAACGCCTGCAGAACGCGATCGGCTGGCGTGCCGGCCGCCTGCTCGAGTCCGGCCCGCGCAGCGCCTACCCGCTCATCCAGGTGCTGGCGCGCGCCCTGGCCGGTGAGCGCACGGTGCTGCTGGGCAATGCCGCGCAGACCATTCATCCGCTGGGTGCACAGGGCTTCAACCTGGGCCTGCGCGATGCGCTGACCCTGGCCGAGCTGCTGGAGGATGCGCATGAAGATGCCGGCAGTGATGCACTGCTGCAGGCCTATGTCGCGCGCCGCGAGGAAGATCGCCGGCAGACGGTGGCGTTCTCCGGCGGCCTGGCGCGCCTGACCAGCAACCCGGCGCCGCTGATGCGGCCGCTGCGCAGCCTCGGCCTGGTGGCCGCGCAACGCGCATCGGTGCAGTCGATGCTGGTCGGTGGCGCGATGGGCTTCCGCGGCGAAGTGCCGCGCCTGTGCCGCGGAGAAGCCGCATGAGCCGGCGCATGCGCCTTGATGTGGCCATCGTCGGTGGTGGCGTGGTCGGTGCCGCGTGCGCGCTGGCGCTGGCCGATGCCGGCCTGTCGGTTGCGCTGGTGGAAGGTCGTGAGCCCGCGCCGTGGCAGGCCGCACAGCCTGACCTGCGCGTGTTCGCCTTCGCTGCTGACAACGTACAACTGTTGAACCGCCTGGGCGTGTGGCCGGCGATCGTGCAGGCCCGCGCCTGGCCCTACCGGCGCATGCAGGTGTGGGATGCGGCCGGTGGCGAAGATCTGCTGTTCGATGCCGATCGCTTCGGCCGTCGTGAACTGGGCTACATCGTCGAGAACGGCCTGCTGCAGGATCGCCTGTGGGCGGCGTTGCCGGCGGCGGGCGTGCAGCTGCACTGCCCGGCGCGGGTGGAAGCGCTGGAGCAGGACGACGACGGCGTGCGCCTGCGCCTGGATGACGGTCGTCGCCTGGAAGCGGCGTTGGCGGTAGCCGCCGACGGCGCCGAATCGACCCTGCGCCAACTGGCCGGGATCGAGGTTGAAAAGCATGACTACCACCAGCGTGGCGTGGTGGCCTACGTGGACAGCGATCTTCCCAACCAGGCCACCGCCTGGCAGCGTTTCCTGCCGAGCGGGCCGCTGGCGCTGCTGCCGGTGGCCGAGCGCCGCAGCTCGATCGTCTGGACCCTGCCCGAGGACGAGGCCGCGCGCGTGCTGGCGCTGGACGAAGACAGCTTCAACCGCGAACTGACCCGCGCCTTCGCGGCGCGGCTGGGTGAGCTGCGGCTGGCATCACCGCGCGCAGCATTCCCGCTGCGCCGCCAGCTGGCCCGTCACTACGTCGCCGGCCGCGTGCTGGCGCTGGGCGATGCCGCGCATGTGGTGCACCCGCTGGCCGGGCAGGGCGTGAACCTGGGGTTGCGCGATGTCGCTGCCCTGCAGCAGTGGCTGGCGCCGTCGGCCGAGCGCCGCGGCCAGCCGCGGCTGTCGCCGCAGCGCCTGCAGCGCTGGGCACGCGAACGGCGCAGCGACAACCACATCGCCGCCTACAGCTTCGATGCGATCAACCGCCTGTTTTCCAACGACGAAATGCACCTGACCCTGGCCCGCGGCCGCGCGCTGGGCTGCGTCGGCAAATGGCCGCCGCTGGTGCAGGCATTCTGGAAGCGCGCCGCCGGGGTGTAGCCGGAGCGCGAACCGCACGATGCTGCGGGCACCGCTGGCGCGGTAGCAACCACGGGATCCCGCTCTGGTACGTGCCAACCTTGGTTGGCACGTCTGCCAGGTCACGTCGGCCCAGATGGGGCGACGGCGTTCCGATGTTGTGCCAACCAAGGTTGGCACCTACCGAAAGCGGGCGCTGCTACCGCCGTTGCTCCAATAGATCCACGCCATGCGTGGATGAAGATCGCGGGTGGATTCAATCCACCAGCCAGCCGGCCAGGTCGGCACGATCCAGCTTGCCGCGACGCTTCACGTCCAACGCATTGAACTCATCGGCCAGCGCCGGATTCGCCTGCGCTTCCTCGCGGCTGATGAAACCATCGCCGTTCACATCCAGCGCAGCGAAGTGGATGCGGTACTGGCCAACCACGCTGCTTGGTTCCAGTGAACGCACGGTCACCTGCGCCTCGCCGGCCGGCTGCGGAATCTCGACGCTGCCGCTGACCCGGCCCGCATCCAGCGGTTGCTGGCGGATCGCGCCGCCGGTGGGGCCCAGCGGCTGGCTTTGTGCCGGGGTGTGCGGCAATTGCTGGGCCACCGCTGGTGCGGCGGCCAGCAGGGTGATCAGCAGCGGAATCGTTCGATGTCGCATGGATGCTCCTCCCTCTGCAGCGCCGGGGTATGCCCGGCGGACGTGATGGCCTCAGCGCAGTGGCGACGCCAGTACGGTGATCTCCTCACGGTCGTGATAGAGCTGCTTGGCACGCACCACCAGCGGCTTGCCGGCCTGGCCCTGGAACAGGTCCAGGCACAGGCGGGTTTCGTCCCAGCGCTTCTTCATCGGCAGCTTCAGGTTGAAGATCGCGTGCCGGCACCAGCCTTCGCGGAACCAGGTGGCCATGCGTTCGGCTACGCGGCGCGGCTGCTCGACCATGTCGCAGACCATCCAGTCCAGCGGCTGTTCCGGATGCCAGTGGAAGCCATCGGCGCGCAGGTGCTCGACCAGGCCGGTGTCCAGCACGTGCTGGCGCAGCGGGCCGTTGTCGATGCTCAACACGTGCATGTGCTGGCGGGTCAGCACCCAGGTCCAGCCGCCGGGGGCGGCACCCAGGTCGGCCGCACGCATGCCGGGCTTGGCCAGTGCTTCGCGTTCTTCCGGCGTCAGCAGGGTCAGCAGTGCTTCGTCCAGCTTCAGCGCCGAACGCGAGGGTGCTTCGGGCAGCAGCTTCAGGCGCGGGATGCCCAGTGCCCACGGCGCGCTGTCGGCCGGGTCGGCCACGCAGACGAAGGCGTGGGTGCCGTCGACGAACACCACGTGCAGGCGCGGCAGGCGGTTGTTCGGCTTGTCAGTGAGCTTGCCGGCCTTGCGCAGCGCCGGGCGCAGCGCATTGCCGAAGGCACGGGCCAACCCGGACAGCGGCTTGCCGGCGTCCGAGTCCGGGTGTTCCACCCACAGGTCGCCGAAGCGCGGCGCATCGGCCAGCACGTCGAGCATCGGGGTAATGCGGTCGGCCGGGTCCAGCTGCGGCAGCTCGGCCAGCACCACCAGCTTCTGCCGCGCGAAGATCAGCTCGCGCCAGCGCAGGCGCGGCGCCAGCGCGGCGGCTTCGTCGCACATGAAAAGCACGTAGCCGTCATTGCGCTGGGTACGCGCATAACCTGCGAAACCGGCTTCGCCGGCGCGGAACTGCAGCTCGCCGGCCAGCTCGGGCTCGAAGCCCTGCCGGCACAGGCACAGCAGGCCGATGCCAGTTTCAGTAACGGGCGCCATCGCTTTCCCCATAGGCGCGCAGCACGCTGCGCGCGGCGTCGCGGTTCAGGCCCTGCACCACTTCGATGCCACGCTTGTTGAGCTCGCCGACCCAGTCGGCCGGCAGCGGGCCTTCATCGAACGGGGTCAGTTCCTCGACGTCGGCCGAGTTGGCACCGATCAGCAAGCGGTCGATGCCCGCCCACACGGTAGCGCCATAGCACTGGCAGCACGGCTGCGAACTGGTGGCCAGGGTGACCGGCGACAGCACCGCGTTCAGGCGCGGGGTCTGCAGGCGCTGCTGGGCCAGCATGTAGGCCATGTTCTCGGCGTGCGCCAGCGAGGTCGCGTGCGGCATCACCCGGTTCACGCCAGCGGCGATGACCTTGTCGTCCGGGCCGAACACCACCGCACCGAACGGGCCGCCACTGGCGTGCTCGACGTTCAGCCGCGACAGCTCGATCGCCAGCGCGACCTTGGCCTCATCGCCCGGATATCGACGATCCAGGTCGATCTGGTCGTGGATCCAGGCGGGAAGGGTCAGGTGGACTTGCGCGTACAGCATCGCGGGGGTGCCTCGTGTGGGATGGGAAAAAGTGCGGTTGCTTGGGGAACCGGCGCGCAGTGTAGCCGCACGGGCCTGTATCGGGTGTGGGCGTGGGTCAGCCTGGCGAGCCGGTGCGGATCACCACGTACTGCTTGCGGAACTCCAGCCCGGCCTGCGGCCAGCTGGCCGCGTAGGCGCGCAGCAGGGGCAGGGCGGCGGCGAAGTCGTGGCCGTTGACCCGGCAATCGGCCTCGCACAGGCCGTCGGCATCGCGCGAGGCGAACAGGCGGATGGCGAGGAATTGGCGGGCTTTCAGCAGCTCGTCGAAGGCCTCCATGCTGCGGGTGAACAGGCAGCAGGGGCAGGAGCCATGATCGTCTTCGCTGCAGGTGGAGGCATCCACTTCCTGTGCACGGTAGTGCGCCAACGGCCCCAGCACTACAGTGCGCTCGTGTTCCTCGCCATTGTCACCGGCCGGATAGGTCAGGCCCATCATCGGCAGGCCCTGTGCGTCTTGGGCGCCGATCGCGGTCTGCAGGGTCACCAGGTCCACCCGGGCCCAGGCCTGGAAGCCGGAAAACAGCGATGCCTGCTCATCGGCACCATTTGCGTGCTGGTACTCGAACAGACCATCGGCGAACAACTGCGGATGCTGGCTTTCAATGACGGTGGAGGTCTGCCAACCACCGTTGTCGCGCGCGTGTGCGGCCATTGCATGCGGGGTCAGGCGCAGGCCGCTGTCCAGCAGCAGCGCGTTGCCGTCGACGTGGCTGGCGACGCCCGCGTCCTGAAGGACCTGCTGCAGCAGCGGGAGGAGTGGAGAAGCACTGTCGGTCATAAAGGCAGGTCGGTAAGAGGAATGCCGTCAATGGGCATGGCCTGGTGTCTCAAAAATGCATGAGGTGCCGGTCCAGCCCGAACTAACCAAGGTAGCTTGTTCCGGGAGTCGCTTTGTCTTGCTTGACAAGCTTCACCTTCAGCTCCCAGCCCCCGTCGCACGCTTGTCTGCCGCTGAACAGATAAAGAACCTCACCTGCCGAAGCGTTGTTCCTCATTGTCGCGTTGTCTTCAAGATCTATCTGGCTGACAAAGACCATGGGGTCGTCATCAATGAAGCGCCAGCTGGGTTCACGTACCCAACGAGGTGCTTTGTCCATCGAGAGGAAGTACCTGTCGATCGTTTCGATCATCCATGCTTGGATTGCGCCAGGGACAGAGTCGATCCACTTGATGTCGGGTTTTGGATGTGAAGTCGAGAGATACTCGCTGTACACCTTCAGCATGAAGGGCTCCGACTCGCTTCCTTGTATGCCGACACACTTCTTTCCTTCAGCGATCCCTGAGAACGCGGCGCAGAAAATCATGAAATCGCGATCAATCTTCATGCGTGATTCCTCTCAACCGATCTGTCAATCGGATTCTCGTACCGTAAGAAGCAACCCCAGCTTCACAGCGCGTCGAGTTCGGCGCGATATCGCTGCGCGTCGGATTGCTGCTGCGGATCGTTGCCGTGGTCGCGCAGCCAGCTTTCCAGCTCGCGGCGATAGTCCGCGCGGAAATCGGCATTGCCCGGGCTGAAATGCAGCTTGCGTGCCGCCACCTCCACCCGCTCGCGCGCGCTGGCCCGGGCCTGGGCGACGCCGTGCGGGGATTCATTGGTGAGGATGACGAAGTTGCGTGGGAAGCCCGGCGTGTACTTGACCACGAACGGCTGGTCGCGCGCCGGGATACGGATGGCGTTTTCCAGCGGCCACAGCGAAGCGGTGTTGGTGTGGAACACCACGTCCACGTCGCGGCCCTCGGCGGTACGCAGCACCCCTTCGTAGCGCCAGATGTACTGTTCGTTGAGCGTGGAGCTGGTTCGCTCGGCCTTGACGATCACCGCTTCACCACGCTCGCCCGCCACGTTGAGGAAGGTGGCGTTGAGGAAGTGGCCGAGGAACATGTTGAGCATCGCCAGCGGGAACACCACGATGGCGTAGCCCGGAAAGCGCCGCCACCACGAGACCAGCCCGGCCAGCACCATCGCTGCAAAGAACGTCAGCAGCGGATGCTGCGAGATGAACCAGAACAGGACGGAGAGGGCGGTGATCATTGTCGATGGCGTGCGGGCGCCGTGCTGGCGCCCGCGCAGGTCCTCAGGCCGACCAGGTATCGCGCAGGGTCACGCTGCGGTTGAACACCGGCTTGGCTTCGGTGTGGTCGCGGCGGTCGGCGACGAAGTAGCCGGTACGTTCGAACTGGAACGACTGCTCCGGCGCGGCGCTGGCCGCGGCCGGCTCGACATAGCCGGTGACGGTGCGGCGCGATTCCGGATTGAGGTAATCGCGGTAGGTCTTGCCTTCCGATTCATCATCCGGGTTCGGCACCGAGAACAGGCGGTCGTACAGGCGGATCTCGGCCGGCACGCCATGCACGGCGCTGACCCAGTGGATGGTGCCCTTGACCTTGCGGTTGGCGCCTTCCATGCCCGGACGCGATTCCGGATCCAGCCAGCCGCGCAGCTCGGTGATGGTGCCGCCGGCATCCTTGATCACTTCGTCGCAGCGGATGATGCCGGCGCCGCGCAGGCGCACTTCGCCACCCGGCACCAGGCGCTTCCAGCCCTTCGGCGGCACTTCGGCGAAGTCCTCGCGGTCGATCCACACTTCCCGTGCGAACGGCACTTCGCGGCTGCCGAAGCTCTCGTCTTTCGGGTGGTTGCTGAAGGTCAGCTGTTCTTCATGGCCTTCCGGCAGGTTGGTCAGCACCAGCTTGACCGGATCGACCACCGCCATGCGGCGCGGCGCGGCGCTGTCCAGGTCTTCGCGCAGCGCGCCTTCCAGCACGCTGAAGTCGATCAGCGAATTCTGCTTGCTGATGCCCACGCGCTCGGCGAACAGGCGCATCGCGGCCGGGGTGTAGCCACGGCGACGCAGGCCCTGCAGGGTCGGCATGCGCGGGTCTTCCCAGCCGTCCACCAGCTGCTCGGTGACCAGCGCCATCAGCTTGCGCTTGCTCATCACCGTGTAGTTGATGTTCAGGCGCGAGAACTCGATCTGGCGCGGCTTGGCGGCTTCGCGCGGCAGGCCGGCATCGACCAGCGGCTGGGTCAGCGCATCGTCATGGGCGAAATCGACGTTGTCCACGCACCAGTCGTACAGCGGGCGGTGGTCTTCGAACTCCAGCGTGCACAGCGAGTGGGTGATGCCCTCGATCGAATCACCCAGCGCGTGGGCGAAGTCGTACATCGGGTAGATCGGCCACGCGTTGCCGGTGTTCTGGTGCTCGACGTGCTTGATGCGGTACAGCGCCGGATCGCGCAGGTTGATGTTGCCGCTGGCCATGTCGATCTTCGCGCGCAGGGTGCGCGCGCCATCCGGGAATTCACCGGCGCGCATGCGGCGGAACAGATCGAGGTTTTCCTCGACGCTGCGGTCGCGCCACGGCGACGGGCGGCCCGGCTCGGTGAGGGTGCCGCGGTAGGCGCGCACTTCCTCGGCCGACAGGTCGCAGACATAGGCCTTGCCCTGTTCGATCAGCTTCTCGGCGGCCAGGTAATAGGCCTGGAAGTAGTCCGAAGCATGGCGCAGCTCGTTCCACTCGAAGCCCAGCCAGCGCACGTCGTCCTGGATCGCGGCCACGTATTCCGGGTCTTCCTTGGCCGGGTTGGTGTCGTCGAAGCGCAGGTTGCAGACGCCGCTGAATTCGCCGGCGATGCCGAAGTTCAGGCAGATCGACTTGGCATGGCCGATGTGCAGGTAGCCGTTCGGCTCCGGCGGGAAGCGGGTCTTGATCGCCTGGTGCTTTCCGCTGGCCAGGTCCTCGCGCACGATCTGGCGGATGAAATCGCGCTTCTCGTGGCTGTCGGCGGGGGTCTCGGGGCTGGCGGGGGTGTGCTCGGACATGAGTCTGGGGCGAAAAAGGGCAGAAAGACCAACAGTCTAGCGCGTACGGGGCAGGGCTGCCCGGTGGGGTGTGGGGATGCCGGCCCGCGGCCGGCACTACCCAACTGCACGGCGATCCACATTCCGCCGGCCCGCTGCCGGCGCTACCGGAAGGTGGATGGGTAGTGCCGGCCGCTGGCCGGCAGAACGGTCATGCGCCGTCAGCACCACCATTCAGCCCCCGGGCGTATGCTGGAACCCTGTCCCACGGAGCCGCCGCATGCACATCGTGTACAAGGCCGACAACCTGTTCGACGCCCACCTGGTCAAGCACGCGCTGGAAGATGCCGGCATCCCGGCCTTCGTGTTTGGCGAGCAGCTGCTGGGCGGCATGGGCGAGCTGCCGCTGTTCGGTGTGCTGCGGGTGGGAATCCCCGAAGCGGCACGCCCGCAGGCCGAGGACATCGTGGCGGCGCTGGACTTGGGCCACGCGCCGGACGCCCCCATTTCAGATGCAGACGACATAGCCGGACGTCCGGCGTAGGAGCGCATCATGTTGGGAATTGGCCAGGGCATCCTCGGCATCGGCGCCTTCAAGCAGCGCCTGCCGCGCCCGGAAGAGGCGCTGCCGGGGCGTGACCAGCCGCTGCCGCTGCACAGCAACCAGCACTTCGTGAACAGCCATCCGCTGAAGGACCGTTTTGCCGGCCTGCAGCAGATCCGTTTCGCGCTGGGCTGCTTCTGGGGCGCCGAGCGCAAGTTCTGGACCGAACCGGGCGTGTACAGCACCTCGGTGGGCTATGCCGGGGGCATCACTCCGAACCCGACCTATGAAGAGGTCTGTTCGGGCCTGACCGGCCACACCGAAGTGGTGCAGGTGGTGTTCGACCCGGCGGTGGTGAGCCTGGAGCGCCTGCTGCAGCTGTTCTGGGAGAGCCACGACCCGACCCAGGGCATGCGCCAGGGCAACGACACCGGCACCCAGTACCGCTCGGCGATCCACACCACTGACGAAGCCCAGTACAAGGCCGCGCTGGCCAGCCGCGAGGCCTACCAGGCGCAGCTGGATGCGGCCGGCTACGGCCCGATCACCACCGAAATCGTGTACCCGGCACCGGCGTACTACTACGCCGAGGACTATCACCAGCAGTACCTGGCGAAGAATCCGAACGGCTACTGCGGCATCGGCGGCACCGGCGTGAGCTGCCCGATCGGATTGGATGTGGAGGCGCCGCGCTGACGCGCGGTGGTCCGCCTGCGGCGGGCAACGTCAACGGCTGAAAGCCAAAGCCAAGGCCAAAGCCAAAGCCAAAGCCAAAGCCAAGCGGCTCTGGTTTGCTGTGAGTTTGGCGGGACGGGTGCAGATGGCGGGACACGCCGTAAACCCGTCCTTGGGGGCTCGGCCACGGCATCCATGCCGTGGACGGTCCCGCCATCTGCACCCGTCCCACCTTCGACAGTTTCCCGGTGACGGTGGGCGAGAGCATTGGTTACTGACGAACTGAAGAAAAACAAAAAGGACGCGGCGTTCGCCGCGTCCTTTTTGTTTGATCCTGCAGTGCTTTCTGTAGAGCTGAAGGCAGCGGCAGGAGCCGCTGCCAACGTCGCTTGCGCGACGGCCCGGAGGGTGCCGGTCAGGACGACCGGCATAGCCATGCTCGGCTCCGAGCAAGCGAAGCGCGCGACCCGCTGTTGCTCTTCTTTCTTTCTCCCGTGGCGGGCGGCCGCAGGAAATTGTCAGAGGGCGGGCGGGTTGGGTTCGCGGGGGTGTCCGCGGCATGGATGCCGCGGCCAAGCCCCCATGGACGGGTTCACGGCGTCCCCCGCGAACCCAACCCGCCCGACCCAGCACGGCTGTTGCTTCATGCCCTTCGCGACCAACCGACCCGCCACGAGGGGCTCAGCCGTTGGCAGTAATCCTCACAGTGCCGCGCGGATCCGCTCGCGCAGTGCTTCCAGATCCTTGGCAAACGCCTCGATGCCGGTCGCCAGCTTCTCGGTGGCCATCGGATCGGCCGCCAGGTCCGCCGCGAACTTCGCCGCATCGATCGGGGTCACCGCCGCGCCGTCCGCTGCAGCGGCCACCAGCTTGCGCGGCAACTCGCCGTGGTCAGCGTCCAGCTTCTCCAGCAGGTCCGGCGAAATCGTCAGGCGGTCGCAGCCGGCCAGCGCTTCGATCTGTGCGGTCGAACGGAACGAGGCACCCATCACCACCGTCGGCGAACCGCGGCGCTTGAACTCGGCGTACACGCCACGCACGAACTTCACGCCCGGGTCTTCGTCGATGGTGGCCGGGGTCTGGCCGTTGGCCACGTACCAATCGAGGATACGACCGACGAACGGCGAGATCAGGAACGCGCCGGCTTCGCTGCAGGCCAGCGCCTGGGTCGGGTTGAAGATCAGGGTCAGGTTGCAGTCGATGCCCTCGGCCTGCAGGATGCGCGCGGCTTCCACGCCTTCCCAGGTCGCGGCGATCTTGATCAGGATCTTCTCGCGCGGCACGCCGGCATCGGCGTACATCTGGATGAACTGGCGGGCCTTGGCCACGGTGGCGGCGGTGTCGTGGGCCTGGTCGGCGTCCACTTCGGTGGACACGCGGCCCGGCACCAGCGTGCTCAGCAGCGCGCCGACGCCGATGGTCAGGCGGTCGGCCACGGCGTGCACCACGGCTTCGCGGTCGCCACTCTGCTGGCGGCCCCAAGCCAGTTCGCGTTCGATCAGCTCGGCGTAGACCGGCAGGTCCAGCGCCTTCTTCACCAGGGTCGGATTGGTGGTGCAGTCCACCGGCTGCAGGCGCTTGATCGCCTCGTAGTCACCGGTATCGGCAACGACCACGGACAGTTCGCGCAGCTGGGACAGTTTGGACGGGGTACTCATTACGGCTCCTGGTGCAGGGGGATCGAATCGCGCGCAGTGCGCAGCGGTAATCAGGGGCGGTCGTTGTGGACCGCGGTCACGCGCAGGCGCAGCTTGCGGCCGCCGGGCGCATTCCAGTCGATGCTCTGGCCGATCGAAAGGCCGAGCAGGGCACTGCCGACCGGGGCCAGCACGGAAACCTTGCCTTCATCGACGTTGGCTTCGCGGGGGAAGACCAGGGTCAGGACGTGCTTCTCGCCCGACACTTCATCTTCGCACTCCACGCGCGAATGCATCATGACGATGCCTTCGGGAATCTGGTCCGGTGCCAGCACGGTGGCCCGGTTGAGTTCTTCAGCAAGCGCGAGCGCGGCAGGCGTCTGGCTCAGCGCAGGGGATTCGAGCATGGCGTCCAGGCGGTCCATGTCGAAGGTGGAAACGGTGATCGACGGCGGCAGGCCGCTGGCGGTACTCATGGTGAAGCTCCTTGGTTGAAAGCCATGCAAAAGGCGGCACCTGCTGGCGCCGCCTGTCTGTATTGTGGGGACAAATGCGGCCGGAATCGACTCCTGCCGATTCCAGGCCGGTGCTGCGGGGGTTCAGCCGTTCAGGGCGGGGCCGGGCAGGGCGGTCGCGTCGCCGGTGGCATTCACCGCATCAAGGGTGAACAGCGCCTGCGGCAGGCGCTTGAACTGGTCGGCCAGTTCCATCAGGAAGTCGTTCATGGCCGAGCTGCGGCGCCAGATCATGGCGATGCGACGGCTGGGACGGCCCTCGCCGGTGAAGTCGAGCAGGCGGATGTTGTTCGAGCGCGGCACCGGCGGCTGCACCGACAGGCTGGGCAGCAGGGTGATGCCGACATCGGCGGCAACCATCTGCCGCAGCGTCTCCAGGCTGGTGGCGCGGAACTCGGACTTCTCGTTGGCGCCGAACAGGCGGCACACTTCCAGCGCCTGGTCGCGCAGGCAGTGGCCATCTTCCAGCAGCAGCAGCTTCTGCGTGGCCAGTTCCTGCACATCCAGGTGTTCGCGCCGGGCCAGCGGGTGGCGCCCGGACACCGCCAGCAGGAACGGTTCCTCGAACAGGAACTCGGCATGCAGCTGGTCGTCGATTACCGGTAGCGCCAGCAGCGCGGCGTCCAGCTTGCCTTCGCGCAGGCGGTCCAGCAGCACGTCGCTCTTTTCCTCGACCAGCAGCAGTTCCAGCTCCGGGAAGCGCTCACGGATGCGCGGAATCACATGCGGCAGCAGGTACGGGCCGAGGGTCGGGAAGATGCCCAGGCGCACCGTCCCGGCTTCCGGGTCACGGCTGCGTCGCGCCGCTTCCTTCAGTTGTTCCACTTCGGACACGATCACCCGTGCCCGTGCCGCCGCTTCCTGGCCGGCCGGGGTCAGCATCACCTTGCGCGGCGCGCGTTCCACCAGCGGCAGGCCCAGTTCCTCTTCCAGCTTGCGGATCTGGGTGGACAGCGTGGGCTGGCTGACGAAGCAGGAGGCGGCAGCCCGGCCGAAATGCTTGTGGTCGGCCAGGGCTACCAGGTACTTCAGATCACGTAGGTTCATCCTTACACCCCAGGGGTAACGGACCGGCTGACGGCGTGGTTACCCGACAGGCAGACAATGTTCCCGGTGATCTGGGAACGGTGGATCAGGCCGCTTCAGCAACGGCACCGCTGCTGTTGCTCACCGACGAGCGGATCAGGTGGTCGAACGCGCTCAGTGCGGCGGTCGAACCGGCGCCCATGGCGATGATGATCTGCTTGTAGGGTACCGTCGTGCAATCGCCAGCAGCGAACACACCCGGCAGGTTGGTCTGGCCGCGGTCGTCGATGACGACCTCGCCACGCGGCGACAACGCCACCACATCCTTCAGCCACTCGGTGTTGGGCAGCAGGCCGATCTGCACGAAGATGCCTTCCAGCTCGACGCGGTGGGCGTCGCCGCCGATACGGTCCTTGTAGACCAGGCCGGTGACACGGCTGCCGTCGCCCAGCACTTCGGTGGTCTGTGCGCTGGTCAGCACGGTGACATTGGCCAGGCTGCGCAGCTTCTTCTGCAGCACTTCATCGGCGCGCAGGCTGGAATCGAACTCCAGCAGGGTTACATGCGACACGATGCCGGCCAGATCGATGGCCGCTTCCACGCCGGAGTTGCCGCCGCCGATCACCGCCACGCGCTTGCCCTTGAACAGCGGGCCATCGCAGTGCGGGCAATAGGCCACGCCCTTGTTGCGGTACTGGTCTTCGCCCGGCACGTTCATCTGCCGCCAGCGTGCGCCGGTGGACAGGATCACCGAACGCGACTTCAGCACTGCGCCATTCTCCAGCTGCACCTGCACCAGGCCGTCTTCACCGGCCGGCACCAGCGCGCTGGCGCGCTGCAGGTTCATGATGTCCACCTCGTACTCGCGCACGTGCTGTTCCAGTGCCGTGGCCAGCTTCGGGCCTTCGGTCTCCTTCACCGAAATGAAGTTCTCGATCGCCATGGTGTCCAGCACCTGGCCACCGAAACGCTCGGCGGCGATGCCGGTGCGGATGCCCTTGCGTGCGGCGTAGATCGCCGCTGCAGCACCGGCCGGGCCACCGCCCACCACCAGCACGTCGAAGGCGTCCTTGGCGGCGATCTTCTCGGCATCGCGCTTGCTGGCGTTGGTGTCCAGCTTGGCCACGATCTGCTCGAGGGTCATGCGGCCCTGGTCGAACACTTCGCCGTTGAGGTACACGGTCGGCACCGACATGATCTCGCGCTTCTCGACTTCGTCCTGGAACAGGGCACCGTCGATGGCCACGTGCTGGATGCGCGGGTTGAGCACCGCCGCCAGGTTCAGCGCCTGCACCACGTCCGGGCAGTTCTGGCAGGACAGCGAGAAGTAGGTTTCGAACCTGTACTCGCCTTCCAGGTTCTGCACCTGCTCGATCAGCTCGGCCGTGGCCTTGGACGGATGACCGCCCACCTGCAGCAGCGCCAGCACCAGCGAGGTGAACTCATGGCCCATCGGCAGGCCGGCGAAGGTCAGATGGATGTCCTGGCCCGGGGTGCCCAGGTCGAAGGACGGCACGCGGCCCTGGCCATCGCGCAGCACCTGCAGCGAGATCTTGTCCGACAGGCTTTCCAGGGTCTGCAGCAGTTCCAGCATCTCCTGCGACTTGGCGCCGTCGTCGGCGTGCGCGGTGATCTGGATCGGGCGGGTCACGCGCTCCAGATAGGTCTTCAGCTGCGACTGCAGGTTGGCGTCCAACATCGGTCTTCTCCTGGCTTCAGGCAAACAGGGGGCGTGGCACCGCTGTACAAGGTAGCGGACCAGCTGGGGGTAGGGGTGAACCCAAGACAGCGACCGTGGAAGGGGCTGGCTGGCCAAGGCGGGCGAGCGTTGGCTGTCTTGGGTTCACCCCCACGCCGGTAGGGCACCGGCATGGGGATGAAGGGCGCGCCGTGGCGTGGGGCCACGGAAGGCCGGTACTGCGTTAGATCTTGCCGACCAGGTCCAGCGACGGGGTCAGGGTCTTCTCGCCTTCCTTCCACTTGGCCGGGCAGACCTGGTTCGGGTTGGCGGCGGTGAACTGGGCAGCCTTCAGCTTGCGCAGGGTCTCGGAAACGTCACGGGCGATCTCGTTGGAGTGGATCTCCAGGGTCTTGATCACGCCTTCCGGGTTGATGATGAAGGTGCCACGCAGGGCCAGGCCTTCTTCCGGAATGTGCACGCCGAAGGCGTTGGTCAGCTGGTGGGTCGGGTCGCCGACCAGCGGGAACTGGGCCTTGCCGACGGCCGGCGAGGTTTCGTGCCACACCTTGTGCGAGAAGTGGGTATCGGTGGTGACGATGTAGACCTCGGCGCCAGCCTTCTTGAACTCGGCGTAATGGTCAGCCGCGTCTTCGATCTCGGTCGGGCAGTTGAAGGTGAAGGCGGCCGGCATGAAGATCAGGACGGACCACTGGCCCTTCAGGCTGGCGTCGGAAACCTTGATGAACTCGCCATTGTGGTAAGCGTTGGCTTCGAACGGCTGGATCTGGGTGTTGATCAGGGACATCGTTTTTCCTCTGGTGAAGGGGAGTGGGTGAATCGACAGGAGCTAGGTTACCGACTCGCTGGCGATAAGAACAATCCATTGATTGCATCTATTCGATAGATGGAGTCTATCATTTGGTCATGAGCAGGCACTGAACCTTGCCGCTCCCATCCTGCAACTGGCTGTGTGACAAGGGAAATCTCCCGGAGGCGCGGAAAGGGGCCGATAGCCCCTCCTTATTCCCTCCGGCAGAACCTGAACGGATTGCAGCTTTTTGCAGTGTCGAGCCACGCTCGACTGCGGCTCTACAATTGCGGCATGTCTTTCCAAACCGAACCCTCCCTGCGCCAGACCGTGGCTGAGGCCAGTGCCCGTCTCGGCGGCATCGAGGCCCGCCACGAGGCTGAACTGCTGCTGCTGCACGTACTGGACCGCCCGCGCAGTTGGTTGTTCGCGCACGCCACCGATCCGTTGGCCGCCAATGACCAGGCCGCCTTCGAGGCGTTGCTGGCCCGCCGCGTGGCCGGTGAGCCGGTGGCCTACCTGACCGGCCGTCGCGGATTCTGGACGCTGGACCTGGAGGTCGACCCGGCCACGCTGATCCCGCGTCCGGAAACCGAGCTGCTGGTCGAGCTGGCGCTGGAGCGCCTGCCGCCAGACCAGTCGCTGCAGCTGGCCGACCTGGGCACCGGCAGTGGTGCGATTGCACTGGCACTGGCCAGCGAACGGCCGCAGGTGCAGGTGCTGGCCACCGACGCCAGCCCGGGCGCGCTGGCCGTGGCCGCGCGCAATGCCGTCCGCCATGATCTGCGCAACGTCCGCTTCGCTGAAGGCGGGCACGACTGGTATGCACCGCTGCAGGGCGCGCGTTTTGATCTGATTGCCAGCAACCCGCCGTACATCGCCAGCGACGATCCGCATCTGGAGCGGGGTGACCTGCGCTTCGAGCCGGCCACCGCACTGGCCTCGGGTCCGGATGGCCTGGACGACATCCGCCGCATCGTCGACGGTGGCCAGGCCCACCTGCTGCCCGGCGGCTGGCTGCTGATCGAGCACGGTTGGGACCAGGGCGAGGCGATCCGCGCGCTATTCGACGCGGCGGGTTTTGCCGAGGTGCAGACCGTGCAGGATCTGGAGCAGCGCGACCGCATCACCCTGGGCCGGCGTCCGGCCTAGAATGGAGGTTCTCCTGCCCCGGCAGGGCATCACCCTGGAGCTGCAAGCATGCGTACGCTGTACCCCGCCATCACCCCCTACGACGTCGGCACCCTGAAGGTCGACGACCGCCACACGCTGTACTTCGAACAGTGCGGCAACCCGGACGGCAAGCCGGTGGTGATGCTGCACGGTGGCCCGGGCGGTGGCTGCAGCGACAAGATGCGCCAGTTCCACGACCCGTCCAAGTACCGCATCATCCTGTTCGACCAGCGCGGTGCCGGCCGTTCCACCCCGCACGCCGACCTGGTGGACAACACCACCTGGGACCTTGTTGCCGATATCGAGAAGCTGCGCGAACACCTCAAGGTCGATCGCTGGCAGGTGTTCGGTGGCAGCTGGGGTTCGACCCTGGCGCTGGCCTATGCCGAAACCCATCCGCAGCGCGTGACCGAACTGGTCCTGCGCGGCATCTTCATGCTGCGCCGCTGGGAACTGGAGTGGTTCTACCAGGAAGGCGCCAACCGCCTGTTCCCGGATGCGTGGGAGCACTACCTCAAGCCGATCCCGTCGGTGGAGCGCCATGACCTGATCTCGGCCTTCCACCGCCGCCTGACCAGCGACGACGAAGCCACCCGCCTGGAAGCGGCCAAGGCGTGGGCGGTGTGGGAAGGCGCGACCAGCTTCCTGCATGTCGATGATGACTTCATCAACAGCCACGAAGACCCGCACTTCGCGCTGGCGTTTGCCCGCATCGAGAACCACTACTTCGTCAACGGCGGCTTCTTCGAGGTGGAAGACCAGCTGCTGCGCGACGCGCACCGCATCGCCGATATTCCCGGCGTGATCGTGCACGGCCGCTACGACGTGGTCTGCCCGCTGGCCAACGCCTGGGACCTGACCAAGGTCTGGCCGAAGGCGAAGCTGGAAATCACGCCGGCCTCGGGCCATTCGGCGTTCGAGGCCGAGAACGTGGACGCGCTGGTGCGCGCCACCGACAGCTTCGCCTGATCGGTAGTGCCGGCCGCTGGCCGGCAACGCCGCACCGGTAGCGCCGCGCCATGCGTGGCGCTACCAACCCTCGTCCACGCATGGCGTGGATCTACCACAGCCTGGTAGTGCCGGCCGCTGGCCGGCAAACCTGAAACGGGTGGATTCCTGCAGGCGCCGGCCAGCGGCCGGCGCTACCAATCCCCGGCCAGCAACGCGTCGGCCAGCACCTGCAGCTTCGGCGAATGCTGGCGCGACGGCGGGTAGATCAGTGACAGCGCGCGGCTGCGTCCCTCGAACGGCTGCAGCACGCGCTGCAGGCGGCCGTCGGCCAACGCATCGGCCACCGCGAAATCCATCACCTGCACGATGCCGATGCCGGCGATGGCCGCTTCCACCAGCGGATCGCCGCTGTCGAACACCATCCGCGTCGGCGGCGTGAACTCGCGCAGTTGCCCGTCCTGCAGGAACTGCCAGTCCACCAGCCGGCCACTGCGCAGGTTGCGCACCGCCAGGCAGGCGTGATCCTGCAGCGCGGCCACATCGTCCGGTGCGCCACAGCGGGCCAGATACGCGGGGCTGGCCACCGTCACCCAGCGCAGCGGCCGCAATGGCCGCGCGACGATGCGCTGGTCGGCGATGACGCCGGTGCGCAGCGCGGCATCGAAGCCTTCCTCGACCAGATCGACCAGGCGGTCGCTGAGCACGGCTTCCACCTGCAGTTGCGGATGCTGTCCCAGTAATGGCGCCAGCATCGGCACCAGCACCTTGCGCCCGAACATCGACGGCGCACTGATCTTCAACGTACCCGAGGGCGTGCACGGGCGGTCGGCCAGTTGCCGCTCGGCATCGTCCAGGCCGGCCAGCAGCGGTGCCACCTGTTCCACGAACTGGCGGCCATCCGGGGTCAACGCCACGTTGCGGGTGTTCCGCTGCAGCAGCTTTACCCCCAGCGTGGCTTCCAGCCGCCCGATCGCGCGCGACAGGCCGGACTGGCTCAGGCCCAGCTGCCCGGCAGCGACGGTGAAGCTGCGTGCCTCGGCCACCTGCACCAGCATGCGCACGGCATTGAGGTCCAACGAGGATCCATTCATGCCGAAAATCATGACAGATATGGTCGGGCAGGGGTTTATTGATTAGCCCGCATCAATGAGACTGCGCTCCCCCATCGATCCAGACCGCCGATGCCTCCCCTCAAATACCCGCGCTGGGCGTTGACCCTGCTGGCCACCGCGCAGCTGATCATCGCCCTGGACGCCACCATCATCTTCGTCGCCCTCCATGACATGGGCCGCGCGCTGCAGATCAACGCGCAGCAGCTGCAGTGGGTGGTCAGTGCCTACACCGTGGCGTTCGGTGGCAGCCTGCTGCTGGGTGGCCGCACCGCCGACCTGATTGGCCGTCGCCGTTTCTACCGGCTGGGCATGCTGCTGTTCGCACTGGCGTCGCTACTCGGTGCGTTGGCGCCGAATGCCACCTTGTTGATCATCGCGCGCGCCGCGCAGGGCGTCGGTGCGGCCCTGCTGTTCCCCGCCACGCTGGCACTGATCAACACGCTGTACGCCGAAGGCCCGGTGCGCAACCGCGCGCTGGCGATCTGGAGCATGGCCAGTGCGGTCGGCCTGGCGCTGGGCACGCTGCTCGGTGGCGTGCTGACCCAGACGTTCGGCTGGCCGGCGGTGCTGGCGGTGATCGTGCCGCTGGCCACGGCGTGCGCGGTCGCAGCCGGTGCGTGGTTGCCGTCCGATGGTCCAAGGGTGCGCGGCCGCTCCTTCGATCTGGCCGGTTGCCTGACCGTCACCGCCGGCGGCAGCCTGCTGGTCACTACCCTGGTTCAAGGGCCGGAGTGGGGCTGGACGGCACCGGCCACGCTGATCTGCCTGCTGCTTTCAGCCGTGCTGTTGACGGTGTTCGTACAGATCGAAAAACGCAGCCGTGACCCGCTGATGCAGTTTTCGCTGTTGCGTCTGTCGGGCCTGCGCGCGGCACTCGGCCTGACCTTCGCCTTCATGAGCAGCTATGGCGTGCAGTACTACTTCCTGGCGCTCTACTTCCAGGATGGCTATGGCTGGAGCCCGCTGCAGGCCGGCATGGCCTTCCTGCTGCCGACGTTGGTGTGCACCTTCGGCATCCGTATTGCCGAACGCATGCTGCGGCGCCGTTCGCCAAGGCAGGTACTGGCCTGGGGCTTCGCCGCCGGTGCCATCGGCATTGCCGCGGTGGCGCTGGCGATGCCGCACGGTGCCAGCTACTGGCCGCTGCTGCCGGGCATCGTGGTGCTCAGCATCGGCCAGGGCATGAGCTGGACAGCGATGTGGATCGTGGCCGGGCAGGGCGTGCCGGGTCCGCAGCAAGGCGTCGCGTCCGGCATGGCGGCCACCGCCCAGCAGATCGGCGGCGCGTTGGGACTGGCGGTGCTGGTGATGGTGGCCAACGCCGCGCGCGGCACGCAGGCCGCAACCAGTGCCGACGCCCTGCAGGGCATGGTCAATGCACAGTACGGCGCCGCGTTGTTCGCCGCGCTCGGCGTGGTGATCGCGCTGGGCCTGCGCCCGGCGCCGGTCGAATCGGCCGCCACCGTCTGCCCGGTCAGCGATGCATGATTGAAGGCGCTGGCGTGGGTGGTGGATGTGCCACGCCTGCGGTAGTGCCGGCCGCTGGCCGGCAATGCAATGATCCAACTACCCTGAGGTTGCCGGCCAGCGGCCGGCACTACCGATCCGGAATGGATCCACGCGCGTTCAACCGAACGCCAGCAACTGCGGCTGCAATGCGCTGAAGATCCGCGCCAGCCGCTCCGCCCACGCCTGCTGCCCAGCCACATCGGCAATCAGGTCCTGGCGGATTTCCAGTTCCACGTGCACCAGCCCGCGGCCTTCGCCATGCACCGGCACTGCGTAGTCGCTGGTGCTGCTCACCGAATACGGTTCATTGTCACCCACCACCAGGTCGCCTTCCTCGCGCAGTGCCTGCAGCAAGGCATGGGCGAAGCGCGTGTCCTGGTGGTACAGCACGCCGGCATGCCACGGTCGCTGCGCGCCGTTCATCGCCGGAGTGAAGCTGTGCATCATCACCAGCAGGGTGGGGCGGCCGGCATCTCGGCGCGCATCCAGTTCCGCGTCGATGCGCGCGTGGTAGGGCGCGTGGATCGCATCGATACGCTGCTGCCGCTGTGCCGCCGACAACCCGGCATTGCCCGGCACCACGGTGTGGTCGCTCACCTCCGGAATCAGCGTCGGCGAGGCCAGCGGGCGGTTGCAGTCGATCAGCAGCCGCGAATAGGTCTGTTCGATGGCCCAGGCATCCAGCCGTTCGGCCAGTGCGCGGGTGGTGCCGGCAATGCCGATGTCCCAGCCGATATGGCGGTCCAGTTCGGCCTGCGGCAAGCCCAGGCCTGCGAGGGCACGCGGCACCTGCTGGCCGGCATGATCGGCCAGCAGCAGGTACGGCGAGGCACCCTGAGGCCGGTGGATCGTATGGATCGCCGGGTCGTCGGCGCCGAGCAGCGCCGGCAGCGCGTGCAGGTCGGCGTCAGCCACGCGGGCGTCCGTCCAGATGGTGCTCGATCATCCACAGCCCGGCCCAGAGCTTGGCGTCCAGCTCGTAGCCTTCGCCCATCTTCTGCACCAGCCAGGCCGCTGCCTCACTGCGCGGAATCTCGTGCACGATGATGTCTTCGCTGTCGTCACCACCGCCCTCGCCAACGCGGCGCAGGCCGGTAGCGCGCACGAAGGCGATCTTCTCGCTGCTGGCGCCGGAAGAGGTCGGGCCGATCAGCAGCACTTCGGCGTGATCGGCGGTCCAGCCGGTTTCTTCTTCCAGTTCGCGCACGGCCGAGACTTCGATCGATTCGCCGGCGTGGATGTCCCCGACCAGGCCGGCCGGCATCTCGATGGTGGGTGCCTGCAGCGGCACGCGGAACTGTTCCACGAACAGCACCTTGTCCTCCGGGGTGACGGCGATGATGATCGCGGCCAGGCCACCGGCATGGGTACGTTCGCTGTATTCCCAGGTGCCGCGCACCAGCATGCGCTGGTACTTGCCTTCATAGACGACACGCGGGGCTTCGGTGTTGCGCTGGCTCATGCGGGCTCGCTGTGGGTGGGAAGAATATCGGGCACGCCGGCGGCATCGAACAGCCGGCGACGGGTCATCGGGCCGAAGCGCAGGGTCTGGCACAGGCCGCCGAGCAGCTCCGGGTCGGCCGCCTGGCGCAGCAGGCCGGGCTGGCTGCCTTCCAGTGGCGCGTCCAGCGCGATGGTGGTCAGCTGGCGCCAGAGCTGGGCGTGCTCGCGCTGCTCGCGCAGGCGCACCGCCATCTGGGCGGCGCCGCGCAGGCGCAGGAACGGCACTTCGTCCAGGCGTTCGTACAGTGCATCCATGCTGCCGAAATGGGCCAGCAGCACGGCGGCGGACTTGCTGCCGACGCCACTGATGCCGGGAATGTTGTCCACCGCATCGCCGCACAGCGCCAGGTAGTCGGCGATCTGGTGCGCGTGCACGCCGTGCCGCGCCTTCACTCCGGCCACGTTCCAGCGCTGGTTGCGTGCGTAGTCCCACTGCTCGTCGTGATCCAGCAGCAGCTGCGACAGGTCCTTGTCGGCGGAGATGATCACGCCGCGGTGGCTGCCACGATGCACATGCAGGGCGCTTCCGATCAGGTCGTCAGCCTCGTATTCATGGTGGGCCAGAACGGCGAGGCCCAACGCTGCGCACAGCGCCTTGCAGTGCACGAACTGGCGCTTGAGCGCCTCCGGCGCCGGGTCGCGGTTGGCCTTGTAGGCGGGGTACAGGCGGTGGCGGAAGCCACTGTCCAGCGCTTCGTCGAAGGCGATGGCGATGTGACGCGGGCGTTCGCGCTCGAGCAGGTCCAGCAGGAAGCGGGCGAAGCCGTGCACGGCATTGGTCGGCCAGCCCTGCGCGTCCTGGAACTGGTCGGGCAGGGAGTGCCACGCGCGGAACACATAGATGCTGGCGTCGACCAGGTACAGCGACGGCGGTGGTACCGGCAGGGTCATGCCGGAGGCGTCCAGTCGCGCAGCAGGGTGGCAGGGTCCGGACGCTCGCGCTCGCGCTCGGGCACGGCGGCCTTCGGCGTGCCGATATGGATGAAACCGGCGATGCCTTCGCCCTCGGCCAGGCCCAGGTAGGCGTGCACGGCGGGGTCGAAGGCCATCCAGGCGGTCAGCCACTGCGCGCCGAAGCCCAGCGCCTGTGCGGCCTGCAGCAGGGCGAAGCAGACGCAGCCGGCGGTCATCAGCTGCTCCTGCTCGGGGACCTTCGGGTCCGGGCGCGGGCTGGCCACCACCACGATCACCAGCGGCGCATGGCTGAAACGCTGGCGATCCTTCTCGAACACGGCCTCGCCCGCATGCGGGTCGCGTTGGCGGCTGCGCTCGGCCAGGAAGTCGCCCAGAGTGTGACGTGCATCGCCGGCGATCTTCAGGAAGCGGAACGGTACGCGCTTGCCGTGATCGGGCACGCGCACTGCCGAAGCCAGCATCCGCTGCAGGGTGGCCGGGTCCGGGCCGGGCTCGGCCAGTTGCCGCGAAGGCACTGAGCGGCGGGCATCCAGGGCGAGCAGGGCGGCGGGGTCGGGCATGGAGTCTGAACCGGTCATCACGAAGGTTTGATTATAGTCGGGGTGGTCAAAGACACCGTCTGTGTCGCGTCTGGCCTTTGAATACCAAACTGTGATGAACGTCATGCCACTGGCGGGAAACGGGCGGCCGCTTCCCCTCGCCTCGCAGGCCTTGCACGGCTTACGATATCTACCTTGCCGGGCCGCCGGTCATGAGGTTTGAAGTGAGGACTGTTTCACTGTCCGTGACGGGCTGGCCGGCCTACCATCGACGTACCGGTACATGGGGTGTGCCGGTCGTCGCGATGTCCACGTTGTCTGTCGTACCAGAGAAGGTGGGGAGCCTTCCCGAATGATGAGCGCGCCCACACCGATGGGATCGCCGGGTCGTGACCCGGCCCAGCTCCAGCGTGCCCGGGACATGGTCCTGCCCGCGCTGTGCCAGGCCTTTGGCGCGGCACTGGCGCGCTTCGACGATGCCCTGTTCGACCGGGCCGGCAATGCCGGTTCGTCGCAGCTGCTGTTCCTGGATGCGATGCGCGAACTGCGCCGCCGCCGCGAGGACATTGCCGGTGCCTTCTCTGGCCACCTGCAGCGGGCCTGGGATGCGCTGGCCAGTGGTGAGCACATGTCGGCCGAATCGACGCTGTCCGGCCCAGCCGAGGATGGCCTGAGCCTGCTGGCCGAGCACGTGCTGGAGTCGCGGCTGGCGGTGCGCAATTTCGCCACGGTGCTGCTGCGTGACTTCAAGCCGGTGCTGGCGCGGCTCGACCGTCGCCTGGGCCGTCTGGTCGGCGGCGCCGAACTGGATGCCGACCATAATCCCATCAGCCCCGAACACCTGGGCGTGGCCATCCACGAAGCCTTTGCCGGCTGTGAACTGGCCCCGGAAGTGCACCTGGTGCTGATCAAGCTGTGCGAGCGTGACCTGCGTGCGCCGGTGGGTCGCATCTACGAGAAGCTGGACGAGCAACTGGCCGCGGCCGGGGTGATGTCGCAGATGGGGGCGCCGCGGCGTCCGCCGTCGGCCGCGCCCGACCCGCGCATGGCCTCGGGCCTGGATGACCTGGTGGAGCAGCGCCCGGGCTCGGGCCTGGACGGCGAATTCGGTGATGACGAGCAGGCCGCGCCGGCCTGGGCGCAGCGCTTTGCCGCACGCTGGTCCGAGCGGCGTGGCCACATGCAGCAGCACCTGGGCGCCGAAGGCAGCGGCACCGGCGAGACCCATGCGGGCCAGCAGGGCATGCTGCTGGAGGCGCTGCACGAACTGCTGCAGCAGACCCGCCACGTGCGCGAGGACGCGACGTCGGCCGCACAGGTGGCGATCGGCCAGCAGCGTCCGCTCAGCCAGCGCGAGATGATGTCGGTGCTGTCGCTGCTGCAGGCCACGCCCAGTGCGACCCTGCGTGCAGCGATCGGCGAGGACGGCGAATCACTCGCGCAGCGGTTGAAGAGCGAAGTGCTGTCCAGCGCCACCCGTCTCGGTGTCGACCCGGGCCAGACCCGGCTGGACCCGCAGGACGAGGATGCAATCGACCTGGTGGGCATGCTGTTCGACGTGATGCTGGACGAGCGCGAACTGGAAGGCCGCTCGCGCGAGTTGATCGGCCGCCTGGTGGTGCCGTTCGTCAAGGTCGCCATGCTCGACCGTCGCATGTTCGTGCAGAAGACCCATCCGGCGCGCAAGCTGCTCAACTCGCTGGCCGAGGCCTGCGAAGGCAACACCGGCGAAAGCCAGGCCGAGCGCATGCTGATGGCCAAGGTCGAGGAGATCATCGAGCGCCTGGTCGCCGAGTTCAACGAGAACCTGGCGATCTTCCTGACCCTGGAAGAAGAATTCCGCGAGTTCCTCGTGCAGCATCGTCGCCGCGTGGAAATCGCCGAGCGTCGCGCCGCCGAAACGCAGCGTGGCCAGGAAAAGCTGGAAATGGCCCGTACCCGTGCCGGTGCCGAGCTGGACCGCCGCATTGGTGATGCCACCCTGCCGCCGGCCATCGCCGAATTCCTGCGCCAGCCGTGGCAGCACCACCTGACCCTGGCGCTGCTGCGCGAGGGCGAGGAGGGCGCATCGGTGGCCGAAGCGCTGAGCCTGGGCGACGGGCTGCTGGAGGAAGTGGCCGAGGCCCGCCGCCAGATCGTCGGCAAGCCGTGGCTGCAGGCCTGGCAGCCGGAGCTGGCCAAGGTGTTCGCCAGCGTGGGCGTGCATGGCGACGCCGCCACCGGCGCCATCGATGCCCTGCATGACACCCTGCAGGGCATTGCCGAATCGCGGCCGGAACTGCAACGCGCGCTGCCGGAACTGCCGCAGGTGGCACTACCGACCCCGCCGGTGGCCGAATCGCCGGCGGTCGAGCTGGGCGGGCAGATCGATGCCGATGATTTCGACAATGCCGACGCCGATCGCTTCCGCCGGATGGAGATCGGCAACTGGCTGGACTTCGTCGACAAGGACGGCAAGGTGCAGGCCGGCAAGCTGTCCTGGGTCAGCCCGATTTCCTCGCGCCTGCTGTTCGTCAACCGTCGCGGCGTGCGCTTCTGCGTGGCCTCGCCGGAAGAACTGGCGGTGATGGTGCGGCTGGGACGTCTGCGCGCCCATGTGGATGACGGTGCGTTCGACAGCGCGATGCAGGGTGTGATCGATCGGCTGGACCCGGGCAGCGCCACGCTGCACTGAGTGGAGCCGCCTGCTAGGATCGGGAAAACTCACCGATCAGCGGGGACCTGCATGGCCGTGGCGTTGCTGGGGATCAAGGAGACCGCGCCGGGCGAACGGCGCGTGGCGCTGACGCCGGAAACCGCCCGCAAGCTCGGCGCCCTCGGCATTACCGTCTGGTACGAGGCCGGCGCCGGTCTCGCGGCAGGTTTCACCCATGCAGCCTACGACGATGCCGGTGCCCGCGCATTCGACGCCGGCCGCTGGGCCGAAATCGACATCCTGTTGTGCGTGCAGGCGCCGCCAGCGGCGGTGCTTGAACAGCTCAAGCCGGGTGCCACCGTGGTTGGCCTGTTGACCCCGGCCAGTGATCCGGGCCTGGCGGCACTGGCTGCCGATGACCGCCTGCACCTGTTCCCGCTGCAGCAGCTGCCGCGCACCACCCGTGCGCAGGCGATGGACGTGCTCAGTTCGCAGGCCGGCATGGCCGGTTACAAGGCCGCGCTGATCGCCGCCGAACGCGCACCACGTTTCTTCCCGATGTTGACCACCGCTGCCGGCACCGTGCGTCCGGCCAAGGTGCTGGTGATCGGTGCCGGCGTGGCGGGGCTGCAGGCCATTGCCACTGCCCGGCGTCTCGGTGCACAGGTGGAAGGTTTCGACGTGCGTCCGGAAACCCGCGAGCAGATCCAGTCGCTGGGCGCGCGCTTCCTCGACCTGGGGGTGAGCGCGGCGGGCGAAGGCGGGTACGCGCGCGCGTTGACCGATGAAGAGCGTGCCGAGCAGCAGCGCCGCCTGGCCGACCACCTGCGCAGCGTGGATGTGGTGATCTGCACGGCGGCGGTACCGGGGCGCCCGGCGCCGACGATCGTGACTGCCGCGATGGTGGAAGGCATGGCCACCGGCAGCGTGATCGTGGACCTGGCCGCCGAGAGCGGCGGCAACTGCGCACTGACCCAGCCAGGGCAGTGCATCGAGCATCAGGGCGTGACCATCGACGGCCCGCTGGGCTTGGCCAGCCGGGGCGCGACCCAGGCCAGCGAGATGTATGCGCGCAACCTGCTCAACTTCGTCGCGCTGTTCGTGCGCGAGGGGCAGCTGGCGTTCGACTGGGACGACGAGCTGCTGGCGAAGACACGCTGGCAGGCATGAACGACATGGGGTCAGATCCCTTTGCCTCTGGCAAAGGGATCTGACCCTGGTTCCCGGAATCTGCCAGGGGGCGGATCCCTTTGCCTCAGCAAAGGGCTCTGACCCCGTTCCCCGCGGCGTTTCAGCGCGGCTTCGCCGGCGGTGGGTTGTCGCGCACCCAGTCCTTGCGTTGTTCCGGCGTCATCTGCGACCAGCGCTCGCGCAGTGCATCGCGCTGCGCGGGCGGCAGTTCCCGCATCTGGCCGAACAGGGCCCGGGCCTGCTCACGCTGTTCCGGGCTCATGTGCTCGAAGCGGCGCAGGCCACGGCGGGCCTTGTCGCGCTCCTCCGGGCTCATCGTCTGCCAGCGCTGGCCATGCGAGAGCATGCGCTGGCGCTGGCCGGCATCGGCGCTGTTCCAGCGGTCGCGCAGTGGCGCCAGCAGCGATTCCCGCTGCGCTTCGCTCAACTGTTCCCAGGCCGGCAGCGGCGTGGCCGGCGCAGGGCGTGCCGCAGGGGCGGGCGCGGCGCTCTGCGCCAGCGCCGGGAGGGCCGGCAGCAGCAACAGGGTCATCAGCAGGGGCAGGGTGTGCAGTCGGGACATGATTCACTCCATCGCCAGGTCGGTATCGCCCAGCCACAGGTACAGATCGGGATTTTCGTCGTAGAGCGCGCTGTTGTCTTCCACCGAGGCCAGCACAGGTGCCGGCGCGGGGCCCGCCAGCGTGCCATGGCCAGTGAACTGCAGGCCGATACCCAGCGCCACCACCAGTGAACAGGCGCTGGCCAGCCACCAGCGCAGGCGCCCGTGCCGGGTCGCGCTGGCGCCGTGTCGGGCCTGGCGCAGGCGTGCCAGTGTGGCCGGCGACAGCGCGTGCAGCGACTGCGCGTGCAGGCTGCGCAGGGTGTCATCGGAAGGCAGGGAGCGGTTCACGGGTGGATCTCCAGGTAGTCCTGCAGCGCCTGCCAGGCGCGTGCCAGATGGGTTTTTACCGCGCCTTCGCTGCAGCCCATGGCGCGGGCGGTGGTGGCCCCGTCCAGGTCCTGCAGCACGCGCAGGGTGAAGGCCTCGCGCTGGCGGGCGGGCAGGCGGCGCAACGCGTCCACCAGCTGCTGGTACTGCTGGCGCTGTTCATGCGCCTGTGCCGGGTCCGGGCCGGGATCGGCCCAGTCGATCTCGCCGCCTTCCGCGTCCTGGTTGTCGCGCCAGAACGGCAGGCGGAAGCGGCGCCGGCGCTGCACGTCGATCACGCGCCGGCGCAGGATGCTCCAGAACAGCGGCGCCCATTCGGCTGCCGGCTTGTCGGCGTAGTCCAGCATGCGCAGCAGCGCGTCCTGCACCGCGTCCATGGCGTCTTCGCGCTGGCGCAGGCCGGCCTCGGCGAAGCGGAACGCGCGCGGGCCGACGCTGGCCAGGAACGCTTCCAGCGATGCCGGCAGGGCATCGGTCTCGGCGCTCGGGGGGACGGGGCTGCTCACCAGCACAGGGTACGGTTCCTCGCTCGGGGTCACCATCGACAACGCGTGAGCGCCGCTTCGGTTGACGCCGGGTGCACGCCGGGTTCAGCCCATGGTTATGATGGGCCGACGAAGACAGAGCGGGAGCGTTGCCAGTGAGTGACGGGTTCGTAGCGCTGTACATCTTCATGCTGGCCGCCATCGCCGGCCACGTGATCATTTCGCGGGTGCCGGTGATCCTGCATACCCCGCTGATGTCGGGCTCCAATTTCATCCACGGCATCGTGCTGATCGGCGCGATGGTGGTGCTGGGGCACGCGCAGACACCGTTGGAGAAGGCCCTGGGCTTCCTCGCCGTGGTGCTGGGTGCCGGCAATGCCGCCGGTGGCTACGTGGTTACCGCGCGCATGCTGGAAATGTTCAAGCCGAGCGCGCCCAAGGGCGGCAAGGACGAGCCGAAGGAGCCGCAGGCTTGAACATCAGCACCGTCGAACTGCTCGACTGGCTGGTCAAGGCCAGCTACCTCGTCGCCGCCACGCTGTTCCTGCTGGGCCTGCAGCGCATGGCCTCGCCACTGACCGCGCGCAGCGGCATCCGCTGGGCCGGACTGGGCATGCTGCTGGCCACGGCGGCCACTTTCTTCCTTCCCGAACTGCACAACGTTCCGCTGATCCTGGTGGCGCTGCTGCTGGGCGCGGGCCTGGCCTGGTGGTCGGCCGGCAAGGTTGCCATCACCGACATGCCGCAGATGGTGGCGCTGTACAACGGCATGGGCGGTGGCTCGGCGGCGGCGATCGGCGCGGTGGAGCTGCTGCGCTACGCCTTCCTTGCCAACCGCGATACCAGCCACTGGAGCGCGCAGGCGCTGGCCGATCTGGCCGCGCGCCAGCCGTCGGGCACGGTGCTGCTGCTGGCGGTGGTCGGCGCAGCGATCGGCGCGGTGTCGCTGTCCGGCTCGGTGATCGCCTGGGCCAAGCTGGATGGACGCCTGGACAAGCGCGTGACCTGGCCGGGCCAGCAGGTGATGAACCTGCTGGTGGCGCTGGCGGTGGTGGTACTGGCGATCATCGCCGCCAGCACGCTCAGCACCTGGGCGATCGTTGCCTTCTTCGTACTTGCGCTGACGCTGGGCGTGCTGATGACGCTGCCGATCGGTGGCGCCGACATGCCGGTGGTGATCTCGCTGTACAACGCGTTCACCGGCCTGGCGGTGTCGTTCGAAGGTTACGTGCTGGGCAACGAAGCATTGATCATCGCCGGCATGATGGTCGGCGCGGCGGGCATCCTGCTGACCCGTCTGATGGCCAAGGCGATGAACCGGCCGATCCGCAACGTGCTGTTCTCCAACTTCGGCGGTGGTGCTGGTGGCGAAGCGCAGGCGATCAGCGGCTCGCAGAAGCCGATCGAAGCGGCTGACGTCGCCGCGATGATGGCCTTCGCCGAGCGCGTGGTGATCGTGCCCGGCTACGGCATGGCCGTGGCGCAGGCGCAGCACAAGATATGGGAACTGGCGCAGCGGCTGGGCCAGCGCGGAGTGAAGGTGAAGTTCGCGATCCACCCGGTGGCGGGACGCATGCCGGGGCACATGAACGTGCTGCTGGCCGAAGCAGGCGTGCCCTACGACCTGATCGCGGACATGGACGACATCAACCCGGAGTTCGCCAACACCGACGTGGTGCTGGTGATCGGCGCCAACGACGTGGTCAATCCGGTCGCACGAACCGATCCGGCCAGCCCGATCTACGGCATGCCGGTGCTGGACGTGGTCAATGCGCGCAACGTGGTGGTGATCAAGCGCGGCAAGGGCACCGGCTTCGCGGGCATCGAGAATGCGCTGTTCTACGCCGACAACACCCGCATGCTGTATGGCGACGGTGCCGAAGCGGCAGCCTCGCTGGTCAGCGAGTTGAAGGCGCTCGACGGCGGGCATTGAGGACCGGGGTCGGATCCCTTTCCGCAGGAATGGGCTCTGACCCCTTTGCCGGCCAGCGGCCGGCACTACCGCATCCACGCGTGGCCGCTGCATCGGGTAGGTGCGGGCCCTGGTCCGCGCGCGTTTGCCGGCCAGCGGCCGGCACTACCATCCCATCCACGCATGCGTGGATCTACCTGCATATCCCCGGCGGGCGTGGCAACCGGCGCGCTCAGCGCGCCAGCCAGGCGCCCACGGCCAGGCCCAGCGCCAGCCACAGCCACTCCACCGCGCCATTGGCCAGGGTGATCAGGGTCCAGGCCAGGTGCGGGCCCATCCGCATCGTGGCGTCCCACAGGTCCAGCCCGATCGAGCCGCCCATCCAGGCGCTGGCGATGGTCCAGTTGGCCACGGCGGCCACCAGCAGGGTGCCCACCACGACCAGCACGATGCGCAGCCGGCCCGGGCCGAGCGTACCCATGCGCAGCATGAACACCAGTTCCAGGGCGGTCAGTACCGCCATCCAGCCGACCTGCCGGCCGGTCATCAGCGCCAGCACCATCCAGGCAAGGGGAGCAACAACCAGGCCCAGCAACAGCATGATGGGCCAGAGCCAGGTCACGGTCCTGGCACGCGCGGCATTGGAGGACATCGAAGCTCCCTGAAGATCACCCACAGGATACTGTGGTTTGCGGCGGTGCACCGGCGGTGCCGGAGCGGCTGGGCTAGAATGCCGTCTTGCGTGGCCCCGGCCACGGCCCCATATCGGTCCCCATGTATTCCCGTAGCAGCGAACCTGTCCACTTCGAGCGCGATTGCGAGGCCGTGATGGTCCCGCAGGGCGATACCGTGACCCTGCCCGCCGGCAGCTATGGGTACATCACCCAGGCGCTGGGCGGCAGTTATTCGGTGTTCGTCGAGGGCAACCTGTTCCGCATCGCCGGCAAGGACGGCGACGCCATCGGCAAGGAGGCACCGGCACCGCTGGAACTGCCGGCCGACGCCACTGATGAACAGGTGGAACAGCTGGTGTGGCAGCAGCTGCGCACCTGCTTCGACCCGGAAATTCCGGTGAACATCGTCGAACTGGGCCTGGTCTACGAGGTCGAGATCAAGCACCTGGACGAAGGCCAGCGCGAGATCGACGTGAAGATGACCCTGACCGCACCGGGCTGTGGGATGGGCGACATCCTGGTCGACGACGTGCGCAGCAAGCTTGAAATGATCCCGACGGTGGCCGAGGCCGACGTCGACCTGGTGTTCGACCCGCCGTGGAACCAGCACATGATGTCCGAGGCGGCCCGGCTCGAGACCGGCATGCTTTGACCCAGGGCCCGCAGTGACGCGGGCCCGGCACTACCCGCAACCAGAACAGGAATCCTCCGGTGTCCCAGTCCATCCCCAGCTTCGCCGTTACCCGTTCGGACCACCCTCGCAGCGCTGAAGAGCGCGCCAAGATCCTGGAGAAGCCGGGCTTCGGCCTGCACTTCACCGATCACATGGTGGAAGTGCGCTGGGACAAGGATGCCGGCTGGCACAACGCCAACGTGCGTGCCTACGGCCCGTTGCAGCTGGATCCGGCCGCGGCCGTGCTGCACTACGGCCAGGAAATCTTCGAAGGCATCAAGGCCTACCGCCATGCCGATGGCTCGATCTGGACTTTCCGTCCGGATGCCAACGGCCGTCGCCTGCAGCGTTCGGCGCAGCGCCTGGCGCTGCCGGAACTGCCGGTGGAGATCTTCGTCGAATCGCTGAAGCAGCTGATCGCCGTCGACAGTGACTGGGTGCCGTCGGCCGATGAGTCCAGCCTGTACTTCCGCCCGTTCATGATCGGCGACGAAGCCTTCCTCGGCGTGCGCGGCGCGCACAAGGCCGGCTACTACGTCATCGCCAGCCCGGCCGGCCCGTACTTCGCCAAGGGCGTTGCCCCGGTGTCGATCTGGCTGTCCACCGAATACGCGCGTGCGGCCAAGGGCGGCACCGGTGCCGCCAAGTGCGGTGGCAACTATGCTGCCTCGCTGCTGCCGCAGCAGAAGGCGCAGGCGCAGGGCTGCTCGCAGGTGCTGTTCCTCGACCCGGTCGAAGGCAAGTACCTGGAAGAACTGGGTGGCATGAACGTGTTCCTGGTCTACAAGGACGGCACCCTGGTGACCCCGGAACTGTCGGGCAGCATCCTCGAAGGCATCACCCGCGAGAGCATCCTGCAGCTGGCCCGCGACCGTGGCATGAAGGTCGAAGAGCGCAAGGTCAGCATCGACGAGTGGAAGGACGGCGTGGCCTCCGGCGCGATCAGCGAAGTGTTCGCCTGCGGCACCGCGGCGGTGGTTACCCCGATCGGCCAGCTGAAGGGCGAGGGCTTCTCGGTGGGCGACATCAACGCGCCGGCCGGCGAAGTGACCATGTCGCTGCGCAAGGAACTGACCGACATCCAGTACGGCCGCCTGCCGGACCGCCACAACTGGCTGGTCAAGCTGGGCTGACCGCCCACGCTGAACTGTAGCGTCGAGCCACGCTCGACTGCTCTTCCGAAAAGCCCGTCCCCGTGACGGGCTTTCTGCGTTGTGGGGCCGGACGCCAGACCGCAGTAGGCGATTGCTTGACGCAAATAGGTTTGCAATGCAAACTAAATTCAAGCGACCCCGATGGAGCGTGTCATGCAGCAGCCGTCCGTCATTGATCCTTCCTCGCGCCTGCAGGCGCTGACCCGTGAATACTCGCGGTACTCGCGAAGTGCCGGGGGCCTGTCGGCGATGGCTGGCGGCATCGCCTGCCTGGCCTCGTTCCTTGCCGGCGCCCTGTTGCCGACCACCCTGGCGCTGCGCATCGTGCTGATTGCCGTGCCGGTGCTGTGGATCGTCGGCAAGCAATGGCTGGCACGCCGTTATTACCAGCGGCTGGGCCAGGTCGAGGAGCAGGTCACGCCGGTCGAACGCAATTTCCAGCGCTTTTTCATCGCCTTCACGGCGCTGGTAAGCGTGCTGGTGATCGGCAGCGTGCTGGCCCGGCTGGCGCCGATCGGCCAACTTCCCTGGGACCTGCGCGCCATTGGCTACCTGGCCGTGGTGGCGCTGCTGCCCTGGGTGGTGTGGCGCTGGCTGCGTACGCCGCTGGAGTTCATCGTAGGTGTGTTCCTGTTGTGCCAGGCCGCGCTGGCCTTCACCGGGCAGGCGTATGGCTTCGGCCTGAGCACGGCCGTGTTTCCGCTGGCATCCGTCGCACTGATCGTGGTCGGCTGGCGTGACCACCAGCGCTTCCAGCGGCTGCAGGTGGAGATGCGCGCGTTCATGGCGGCGCGGACGAACCTCGAATGACCCAGCTGCCTGATTCCAGAGCGTTGCTTCAGCTCGACCGCTTGATCCACGAGCCGGCACGCCTGCTGATCCTGTCGATCCTGGCAGGTGCTGAATCCGCCGAGTTCGGATTTGTCGAGCATCTCAGCGGGTTGAGCAAGGGCAATCTCTCCAGCCATCTGAGCAAGCTTGAAGCGGCAGGGTTGGTCGCCATCAATAAGTCGTTCCGTGGCAAGCGCCCACTGACCACCCTGCAGTTGACGCCGATGGGCCGTACTGCCCTGGCCGAGTACCGCACGCAGCTGGCAGCGATCGTTGCCGGCATTCCCGATCCGGATCGAAAGGACGCCTGACATGACATTGCTTCCGCGCCTGTTTGCAGTTCTGGTTGTTTCCTTCTCTGCCCTCACCGGCGTGGCCGCGGCCGCAGATCCGCGCCAACAGGGAGCCACGCTGACCACGCAGTTCTACGAAGGGCACGTCGACGCCCTGTGGGAACGGATGACGCCGCAGATGCAGGCGGGGCTGAAGTCCCCGCAGAACCTGGTGGCGCTGCGCGAGCAGGTGCTCGCTGGCTGGGGCGCAGAAACCGAGCTGGTCAGTGAGAAGGTCGAGAAGGTTGATGGATTCGACACCTATCTGCGGCAGGCGCGCTTCGCCAGGAGCCCGGCCATCATCCAGGTGCTGTGGGCCATCGATGCCGACGGGCGGATCGGCGGCTTCTACATCCGCCCGCTACAGACCACGCCGCCGCAGGCTGCGGCGAGCGGGTTCCTCGACTACCAGACCCGCACACGGCTGCAACTGCCGTTCGACGATGAATACTTCGTGTTCTGGGGCGGGCGTACTGTCGAACAGAACTACCATGCGGCCCATGCCGGCCAGCGCTTCGCGCTGGATCTGCTGGTGGTACGCGATGGCCGCTCGCACCGTGGCGATGGGCTGCGCAACGATGACTACTACTGCTTCGGCCGCCCGATCCTCGCGCCGGCCGACGGCACGGTGGTGGACGTGGTCGAAGGGATCGCCGACAACGTGCCGGGGCAGATGAATGCTGCTCAGCTCACCGGCAATCGCGTCATCCTCGATCACGGCAATGAGGAGTACTCGGTGCTGGCGCACTTGCGCCAGGGCAGTGTGCGGGTCGCCCAGGGACAGGTTGTCCGCAGCGGCGCGCACCTCGGTGACTGTGGCAACAGCGGAAACTCCTCCGAACCGCACCTGCACTACCAGCTGCAGGACGGGCCCGTGTTCGGTGTCGGCGAAGCGTTGCCGGCACAGTTCTCCGGCTACGTGGCCGATGGCCAGCCGGTTGCACGCGGCGAGCCGGTCAAAGGGCAGCGCATCCGGCCAGCGAGCGTTCCGCAGGCAAAGTAGTCAGTGCGTCCGACGCGACGGGCAGGCGCACTGCGGGCACGCTGCGCGGTCGTTGGGGTCAGCAGCGAACGCCGATGTCGGCATAGTCATTCCAGGACACGTGACGGCCCAGTCAGGTCTGTGCAGGACACGAGAAAGTTCCTTCACCTTCACAAACCCTCGACCCGAAAAGTCTCAGAACGAACATTTCATCTTGCTGAAAAGACGCTGAAAATCTTGTGGTGTCCGGTTTCGGCCATTAGCGTCATCTGCACGGCGGATCGTTAGGGGGATCCGCTGACTCACCGGACTTCGAACCTCGCCAATGCAAGCCAGCCCAGGGTTCGGGCCGGTGCTTCTGCCGATTCCGGCATTCACACCACAAGAAAGGGAAATACGATGTCCCAGGTAACGCAACCGCGTGTGCGTCGAGTGTGGGTGGTCCTTGGTGCGTCCGTTCTGTCATCGCTGCTGCTGGCCACGCCTGCGCTGGCCGGTGATGTCCAGCTCAGCGGCCTGCAGTCCGCGCCGACGCACCAGCGCTTCATCGTCAAGTACCGCGACGGCAGCGCCGCCGTGGCCAACACTACTGCGCTGGCTTCGTCGCTGAAGACGGCCGCCGCCGGCCTGGCCAGCAGCCAGGGCCGCGCGCTGGGCCTGCAGCAGGTCCGCAAGCTGGCCGTCGGCCCGACCCTGGTCAAGACCGACCGTCCGCTCGACCAGGCCGAATCCGAACTGCTGATGCGCAAGCTGGCCGCCGACCCGAACGTGGAATACGTCGAAGTCGACCAGATCATGCGCGCGACGCTGACCCCGAACGACACCCGCTTCAGCGAGCAATGGGGCTTCGGCACCTCAAATGCCGGCATCAACATCCGGCCGGCCTGGGACAAGGCCACCGGCACCGGCGTGGTGGTGGCCGTGATCGATACCGGCATCACCAACCATGCCGATCTCAACGCCAACATCCTGCCGGGCTATGACTTCATCAGCGACGCCGCGATGGCGCGCGATGGCGGCGGCCGCGACAACAATCCGAACGACGAAGGCGACTGGTACGGCGCCAACGAGTGTGGCTCGGGCATCCCGGCCTCCAACTCCAGCTGGCACGGCACCCACGTTGCCGGCACCGTGGCGGCGGTGACCAACAACAGTACCGGTGTGGCAGGTACCGCGTTCAATGCCAAGGTCGTGCCGGTGCGCGTGCTCGGCAAGTGCGGCGGCTACACCTCCGACATCGCCGATGCGATCGTGTGGGCGTCCGGTGGCACCGTCAGCGGCGTACCGGCCAACGCCAATCCGGCCGAAGTCATCAACCTCTCGCTGGGCGGCGGTGGCAGCTGCTCGACCACCTACCAGAACGCGATCAACGGCGCGGTCGGCCGTGGCACCACCGTGGTGGTCGCCGCCGGCAACAGCAACACCAACGTGTCCTCGTCGGTGCCGGCCAACTGCCCGAACGTGATCGCGGTGGCGGCGACCACCTCAGCCGGTGCACGTGCCAGCTTCTCCAACTACGGTACCGGCATCGACATTTCGGCACCGGGCCAGAGCATCCTGTCCACCCTCAACACCGGCACCACCACGCCGGGCAGCGCGACCTACGCGTCGTACAACGGCACCTCGATGGCAGCGCCGCACGTGGCCGGCGTGGTCGCGCTGATGCAGTCGGTCGCTCCGAGCCCGCTGAGCCCGGCGCAGGTCGAGAGCATCATCAAGAGCACGGCACGCCCGCTGCCGGGCGCCTGCTCGGGTGGTTGCGGCGCCGGCATCATCGACGCCAATGCCGCCGTGGCCGCGGCGATCAACGGTGGCGGCAACCCGAACCCGGGTGGCAACGTGCTGCAGAACAACGTGCCGGTGACCGGCCTGGGCGCTGCGACCGGTGCCGAGCTGAACTACACCGTGGCTGTTCCGGCCGGCAGCACCCAGCTGCGCGTCGCGATCAGTGGCGGCAGCGGTGATGCCGACCTGTATGTGCGCCAGGGCAGTGCCCCGACCGATACCACCTACACCTGCCGTCCGTACCTGAGCGGCAACAGCGAGACCTGCACCATCAACAGTCCTGCCGCCGGCACCTGGTATGTGCGGGTGAAGGCCTACAGCACCTTCTCGGGCCTGGCCCTCAACGCCCAGTACTGAGCCCAAGCCCCTCTCCATGGGCACGCCCCGGCTCAGGCCGGGGCGTTTTTCTTTGGGTAGGCACCGGCCTTGCAAGGGCAGCGCTTTGGTGCGTGCCGACCTTGGTCGGCACGCTGTTCCTCAGACCGACTCGAAGCGGTTGGCGGCCACGTTCTTGCGCACGTGCTGCGGATCGAAGATACGACCGTTCATGGCGATGTATACGCCGCTCGGCAGCGACTGCACCGCACCGATCGCGCAGCCGATGTTGAACTCCGCATCCGACCCACGGAACCGCGCCGGGCTGAGCGCGCCGGTCATCACGATGGTCTTGTCCGGGATCGTCGCCAGCACCTTGCCGGTCTGCACCATCGAGTCGGTGCCGTGGGTCACCAGCACGTGGCGGGTCGGCTGCGCGGCGATGGTGGCGCGGATCAGTTCGCGGTCTTCATCGTTGATGTGCAGCGAATCCTTGCGCAGGATCGGAATCACGTTGAAGCGGAACGTCACGCCCAGCTCGCGCAGGATCATGCCGATCTGGGGGTCGCCGATCTGGTAGTCCGACTTGTCGTCGAAGTAGATCTTGTCGATCGTGCCACCGGTGGTGACGACCAGGAGCTCTTCCATCATGTGCATGCGCGAAACCAGGACAGGTACAGCGGCGCGGGGCCAGGGACACAGATGATACGGCCCGGCGGGCGCAGCGTCAGCGTCGCTTGCCGAAGCGGGCGCGCAGCCCCGGCAGGCTGGCGCTGAAGATCACCAGCAGGGCCAGGGCGATTTCGATCAGCGCCAGCCAGCGTGTTTCCGGGTGGCTCCAGGCGCTCATCACGCCGTGGCTGAACCAGCCCAGCGCCAGCACCGAGGCCCAGAACCCGGCCTTGCGCCAGCCCAGGCGCAGCGCAAAGGCCAGCGCCAGCGGCGGCGCGGTGAACACCAGCTGGGTGGCCAGCCAGTGCTTGTCATTGATGAACCAGCCTGCGAACAGCGCGGCCAGCCCCATCAGGGCCAGCAGCAGGACCGTGCGCGGCGGGCGGCTCATCGGGCCAACCGCTGCGCGATGTCGGCCACCCGGCGGCCCAGCGCGCGGGCCAGCACGGCCTCGTCGTCGGTCGGCTGCGGGTCATCGGCGGCACCGGCCACGTGGCTGGCGCCATAGGGCGTGCCGCCACTGGTGGTGTGGCTCAACGCCGGTTCGGTGAACGGGATGCCGACGATCACGCAGCCGTGGTGCAGCAGCGGCACCTGCATCGACAGCAGGGTCGATTCCTGGCCGCCGTGCATCGAGGCGGTGGAGGTGAACACGCCGGCCGGCTTGCCGGACAGGGTGCCATTGACCCATTCGGCGCCCAGTCCATCCAGGAAGTGCTTGACCGGCGCGGCCATGTTGCCGAAGCGGGTGGGGCTGCCGAGCAGCAGGCCCTGGCATTCCACCAGGTCCTGCACGCTCACGTAGGGGGCGCCGTCGTCGGGTACCGGCGGCTGCGCGGTCTGGGTCACGGCGGCCACTGGCGGCACCGTGCGCAGGCGCGCGCTCATGCCCGGCACTTCGCCGATGCCCCGCGCGATCTGGCGCGCCAGCCGTGCCACCGAACCGCCCCGGCTGTAGTACAGCACCAGAATCTCGCCCATCGTGCCCGCTTCTCCTCGTCGTGTGGTCGCCAGTATGGCTATCCTGCCAGCATTCCGCATCGGGTACCCTTCCACCGATGGAACCTTTGGATACGCTCAACCTGTGGATGGAGCGCGCGCGGGATCGCGCACGGGCCATCAGTTTCGGCCGCTTCCTGTGGCATCGCTTCCTCGACGACCGCCTGTTCCAGGCAGCGGCGGCGCTGGCCTACACCACGGTGTTCGCGCTGGTACCGCTGGCGATCGTGGTGTTCGGCGTGCTGTCGGCCTTCCCCGTCTTCGACCGCTGGAGCGACCAGCTCAGCGATTACGTCTTCTCCAACTTCGTTCCCAACGCCGCGCGCGCGGCCGAGGGCTACCTGCGGCAGTTCTCGGCCAGTGCCGGCCAGCTCACCGCCGCCGGCTTCATCGCGCTGGTGGTGTCGCTGCTGATCACGCTCAACAGTGTTGAAGAAACCTTCAACCAGATCTGGCGGGTCGGCTCGACCCGGCCCAAGCTGATCCGCTTCCTGGTGTACTGGACTGTACTGACGCTGGGCGCGATGCTCGCGGCGGCTTCGCTGGCGGTGTCGGCGCGGGTGTTCGCGATGCCGCTGTTCGGCACCCAGGAGGGCCGCTGGCTGGCCGAACTGGCACTGCGGCTGGCGCCGATCCTGATCGAGTTCGTCTGCATCACGCTGATGTTCCGGGTGGTGCCGCACCACACGGTGAAGTGGCGGCATGCAGTGCCTGGCGCGATCCTGGCCGCGGTGATCCTGGAGCTGGTGAAGTGGGGCATCGGCGCCTACCTGGGCAGCTTCCAGTCCTACCAGAAGCTCTATGGCACGGTGGCCTTCGTGCCGATCCTGCTGCTGTGGATCTACCTGTGCTGGGTGGCGGTGCTGCTGGGCGCATCGTTGTCTTCGTCGATGGCGGCCTTCCGCTACCAGCCGGTGGAACTGCGCCTGCCGCAGGGCTACGAGTTCTATGGCCTGCTGCGCCTGCTCGGCCGCTTCCACCACGCCCGTGCCAAGGGCAAGGGCCTGGCCGACGATGAAATCCTGCGGCTGGAGCCGATGCTGACCGATTCGCTGCTGCAGGACCTGGCCTGCAACCTGCAGGAGATCGGCCTGCTGCGCCGCGATGAACGTGGCGAATGGCTGCTCTCGCGCGACCTGGACCAGGTGAGCCTGGCCGATCTTTACGAATGTACCCAGTTGCGCATTCCGGTAGCCGAGCAGCACCTGCCGTACCGCGACGACAGCCTGGGCCGTGCCGCATTGGCGGCGCTGGATGATCTGCGACTGCCCCTGCGTGAACGCCTGAAGCGCAAGGTCAGCGATATCTATACCGACTCTGGAGACATGCCATGACCCGCAAGACCCCGTTGCTGCTCCCGCTGGCCCTGCTGCTGGCGCTGTCGGCCTGCAAGCCGGCCCAGGAGCCGACGCCGGCCAGCAGCCAACCGCCGGCGCAGGCACCGACGCCGACCGCACCGGCACCGGTCGAGGAAACCCCGGCCGAGCGCACCACCGCCGAGTTCCCGACGCTGAAGATGAAGGCGGTGGATGGCAGCGACTACGACCTGGCCGCGCACCGCGGCAAGTGGGTGGTGGTGAACTTCTGGGCGACCTGGTGTGCCCCGTGCCGCAAGGAGATGCCCGAGCTGTCGGCGCTGCATGCGATGCGCAGCAACATCGAAGTGGTCGGCCTGGCCTACGAGGACATCGAAGTGCCGGAAATGCAGTCGTTCCTGACCAAGCATCCGGTGACCTATCCGATCGTGATCGTGGACCCGTTCGATCCGCCGGCCGATTTCGCCACGCCGCGCGGCCTGCCGCTGACGCACCTGCTGGATCCACAGGGCAAGCTGGCGCACACCTTCCTCGGCCCGGTGACGGCCGCCGACATCGAAAAGCAGATCGCTGCTGCCAAGTAATGGGGTTGGGCGGCAGGGCCTGCGGCCCTGCACCCGCGGTAGTGCCGGCCGCTGGCCGGCAACCCCAGCAACAGCAAAAGCAACAGCAACAGCGGGCTATCCGTGGGATGGCGGGGCGGTGTCGGAGTGCGGGGACGCTGCAAGTACGTCCCTGTAGGCTTGGCAGCCGCATCCATGCGGCTGACACCCCGCACTCCGGCACCGTCCCACCTCTGACAGATTCCTCATGTCTGGTAGATCCACGCCATGCGTGGATGCTCTTCGTTCAATTGTCGAAATAATCGATTTCAATGGAGATTCATCCACGCATGGCGTGGATCTACCTCCGTCACCGGAAATCCGTCGGGGATGGGGCGGTGTGGGTTGGCAGGACCGTTGGCGCCATGGATGGCGCCATCGAGCCCCCATGGGTGAGGGCGCTCCGTTTGCGAAGCACTGCTTCGCAAGCGCCCGAACGCACAGCCGCCAGCGGCTGGGCCGGACCGCGGAGCGGGGTTTACGGCGTGTCCTGCCAACCCACACCACCCCAGCCAACAAGCAAAACTCCCAGAGCCGGCTGTTGTCGTTGCCTCTGCAGGTGCAGGGCCGCAGGCCCTGCCGACCCACCCTAATCCTCGACCGGGAAGTCCTCGATCGGCTTCAGCACATCGTAGTGCTCGCGATGCAGCTTGCCCTTCAGCTTCGGCAGCTCCGGCAACGGCGCATCCACGCGCGTGTCCGGCAACCGGTCCAGCAGGTTGCGCACCAGCGTCAGCCGGCCCAGCCGCTGGTCGTTGAAATCCACCAGTGTCCACGGTGCCGCCTCGCGATGGGTCGCGCGCAGCATCGCCTCGCGCGCCTCGGTGTAGGCGCTGTACTTGCTGCGGGATTTCAGGTCCACCGGAGAGAGCTTCCAGCCCTTCAGCGGATCGAGATGGCGCTCGGCGAAGCGCTTCTCCTGCTGCTCCTGGTCCACGCACAGCCAGTACTTGAACAGCAGGATGCCGTCGTCCACCAGCAGCTGTTCGAACACCGGCGCCTGGCGCAGGAACTGCTGGTACTCGGTCTCGCTGCAGTAGCCCATCACCCGTTCGACGCCTGCGCGGTTGTACCAGCTGCGGTCCATCAGCACGATCTCGCCAGCGGCGGGCAAGTGCGAGGCGTAGCGCTGGAAGTACCACTGCGTGGCTTCGCGGTCGGTGGGCTTGGGCAGCGCCACCACCCGGCACTGGCGCGGGTTGAGGTGCTGGCTGATGGCCTGGATCGCGCCGCCTTTACCTGCGGTATCACGGCCTTCGAACAGCACCAGCAGGCGCTGTCCGCTGTGCTGCACCCAGCGCGCCATGGCGGTCAGTTCCAGCTGCAGCGGCAGCAGCAGTTCGTCGTAGTCCTTGCGCTTGAGCTTGGCCATCGTCACAGCACGCGGGGAGGAAGCCCGAGCGTAGCGCAGGGGCTGCCCAGGCGATGTCGACGCCGGGTAGAGTCGACGGTCAGTCGACTATCGCGCGCAGCGCGGGGTTTTCGGCTTCCTGCCGGGGGCAGTCGACCAGCAGTCGACTCTACCCAGTCGACGTCATCCAATCGACATTACCCAGCCGGCATTACCCAGTCGGTTCGGTTGTTCCCAGCCAGCCGTGTTCGCGCGCCAGCTGTTGCACCAACGCCGACAGATCGCGGGCAAACCCGTCCATGTCGAACAGCCCGCTGCGCTCGCGCGCCTGTGCCAGTTCAGCGCGCAACGCCACCAGTGCTGCAGGGTCGTTGCCCAGCGCGCTGGCGGTGGTGATGAACGCCGCATCGTCGGCGACATTCATCCGTGCCATTCCCAGATGGTGGTTGAGGCTGCCGGCCACGCGCGCGGCGAAGGTGTCACCCGGGCAGGTCAGCACCGGGCAGCCGGCCCATAGTGCGTCGGACGCGGTGGTGTGCGCGTTGTACGGATGGGTGTCGAGGAACAGGTCGGCCAGCGGGTAACGGGCCAGGTACTGCGGATGCGGCAGCTTGGCCATGAACACCAGGCGCGCCGGGTCCAGGCCGGCAGCCTGCGCGGCAGTGCGCAGGCGGGCGTCGGCCTGGCCCGGTCCGGACAGCAGCCACAGTACGCTGCCGGGCACTGCCTGCAGCACTGCGAAGGCACGGCCCATGCTGCGCGGGTTGAGCTTGTAGCTGTTGTTGAAACAGCAGAACACCACGCCCTGCGCGGGCAGGCCGCAGTCCGCACGGGTCGGCGCAGGCTCCAGCACGCGCGTACTGTCTGACGGCTGGAAGGCTCGTGGCAGGCGCAGCACGCGTTCGCTGTAGCACGGCTCCAGTGCCGGCGGCAGGGCGAAGGCATCGCCGACCACCGCGTCCATCCACGGCGCCCCCGACGTGCCCGGATAGGCCAGCCAGTTCAATTGCAGCGGGGCAGGGCGCATCGCCAACACTTCCGGCGTGCCGCCACCGCCCCAGCCGCGCAGGTCAAACAGCAGGTCGATGCCCTGTGCGCGGATGCGTGCGGCGGTATCGGTGTGTCGCAGGCCAGCCACATCATGCAGCTGCGCCGCTGCCTGCAGGCGCTGGCGAATGCGGCTGCCGTCGTCGCGGTTCAGCGCGAACAGATGCAGTTGCAGTGCGGGGTCGCGACGCAGCTGCTCGAACAGCGCCACGGTCAGCAATCCGGTCGGATGTGCGCCGAACCCATTGGAGAGGAAGCCGACGCGCAGCGGGCCGTGCGGGCGCACCGTTGCCGGCGGCAATGGCCGCACCGAGGCAGCCACGGCCAGCGCACGGGTGTGCGCGCAGGCCAACTGTTCGGCAGCGCTGGCGTCCTCGCTGAGGAAGGCGAACGGCTCGACCACGCCCTGGCCGCTGGCAACGGCGGCGCGCACCTGTGCCGCCAGCGTGTCCAGGTCCTGCCAATCGCACAGGCGACGCTGCCAGGCCAGGCGCTGGGCGGCGATGTACGGCTCGGCCGGCATCAGCCCATGCGCGCGTCGATAGGCCGCCGACGCGCCTTCGGCATCATCGGCATCTTCCAGTGCATGGCCCAGCCACAGCGCAATGCCGGGATGCTGCGGTGCCAATGCCGAGGCCTGGCCGAGCAGCTTGGCCGCATCGCCATGTGCACCGGCCATCCACGCCACGCGGCCCAGCCGTGCCAGCGCTTCGGGGTGATTCGGGCGCAGCTGCAGCGCACGTCGCGCGGCCTGTTCGCCGGCAGCGATGTCACCGGCTTCCAGTTCCACGTCGGCCAGCATCACCCAGGCGACGAAGTCGTCGGGCTGGCGGGCGATCGCTTGCTGCAGTTGCTGTCGCTGCTGCCAGGCCGACATCGTGCTCAGCCTGCCGACAGCTGGGCCAGGGCGTCGACCTGGTGTTCGTGGCTGAGCCGCTGCAGCAGCGGATCGAGGTCGCCGGCCAGGATGTTGGGCAGGTCGTACAGGGTCAGGCCCTCCACGCGGTGATCGGTGATGCGCCCCTGCGGGAAGTTGTAGGTGCGGATGCGCTGGCTGCGGTCACCACTGCCGACCTGCAGGCGCCTCGACTCGGCCTGGGCCGCGTCCTGGCGTTGGCGCTCGGCGTCGAGCAGCTGCGCTTTCAGGCGCTTCATCGCCTTGTCGCGGTTGGCGTGCTGGCTGCGTTCGGTCTGGCATTCCACCACCACGCCGGTCGGTACGTGGGTGATGCGGATCGCCGACTCGGTCTTGTTGACGTGCTGGCCACCGGCGCCGGAGGAGCGGAACGTATCCACCTTCAGGTCGGCCGGGTTGATGACGATGTCATCGACTTCGTCGGCCTCCGGGATGATCGCCACGGTGGCCGCCGAGGTATGGATGCGGCCCTGCGATTCGGTGGCCGGCACGCGCTGCACACGGTGCGTGCCCGATTCGAACTTCAGGCGCGAGAACGCACCACGGCCGACCACCCGTGCCACCACTTCCTTGTAGCCACCGTGCTCGCCGGGATTGTCCGATTCGATCTCGACCTTCCAGCCCTGGCGCTCGGCATAGCGGGCGTACATGCGGAACAGGTCGCCGGCAAAGATCGCCGCTTCATCGCCGCCGGTACCCGCGCGCACTTCCAGGAACAGGTTGCCTTCGTCGCGCGGGTCGCGCGGTACCAGCAGCAGCGCCAGTTCCTGCTCCAGTTCCAGCAGGCGCGCCTGCGCGGCGGCGATTTCCTCGTCGGCCAGTTCGCGCAGGTCGGGATCGGCGCGCATGCCTTCCGCAGCGGCCAGATCAGCCTTGGCACGGGATTCATCGGCCAGGGCGATGGCGATCGGTTCAAGTTGGGCGAATTCGCGCGAAAGGTCGCGGAAACGGGTGTTGTCGGCGACCACGTCGGGTTCGGCGAGCAGGCGTTCCAGTTCTTCGCGGCGCTCGGCCAGCGCTTCCAGCTTACGGCGCAGGGTCGGCGTCATCGGGTCTCACGGGTGGGTGGCGGTAACCCGGCGTAGCCGGGAACAGGCGCTCGGCGGCGCGGGTCAGGTCGGCATCGCCGCTCAGTGCGGCAGCGCGCAGGGCAGCGGTAGGAGGATGCAGCAATCGATTGGTCAGGCCGTGGGCCAGTAGTTCCAGCACTTCGTCGGCCGGCTTGCCGTTGGCCAGCTGCTGGCGCGCGCGTTCCAGCAGTTCAGTGCGGGTGGCCTCGCCGAACGCACGCAGCTGTCGTAGCGGCGCCTGGTGGGCGCTGGCCTGCTGGGTCTCGATAAAACGCGATACCTGAAGGTCGATGATCGCCTCGGCCTCGGCGGCTGCCTCGCGGCGTCCGCGGCGGTTGTCTTCCACCGCGCGCTCCAGGTCGTCGACGGTGTAGAGGAAGGCGTCGTTGAGCGTGCCGACCTCCGCCTCGATGTCACGCGGCACGGCCAGGTCGAACAGCAGCATCGGCTTGTGCCGGCGCGCGCGCAGGGCCTTGGCCACCATCTCGCGGTGGATCACCGGTTCGCGCGCAGCGGTGGCCGAGAACACCACGTCGGCCTCGCCCAGGTGGCGGTCCAGTTCGGTCAGCGGCAGGGCTACGCCACCATGGCGGCTGGCAAGTTCCTGCGCGTGGGCGAGGGTGCGGTTGGCGATCAGCAGCCGGCGCACCTTGCCTTCGCTCAGGTGCCGTGCAGCCAGTTCGATGGTCTCGCCGGCACCGACCAGCAGCACGGTGGAATCGTCCAGCCGCGCGAACGCGTTCTGCGCCAGGCGCACCGCCGCCGACGCCACCGATACCGGGTTGGCGCCGACCTGGGTATCGGTGCGCGCACGCTTGGCCACCGAGAAGGTCTGCTGGAACAGGCGGTCCAGGCGCTGGCCGAGCAGGCCGTGGTCACGCGCGGTCGACCATGCGTCCTTCACCTGGCCGAGGATCTGCGGTTCGCCCAGCACCATCGAGTCCAGGCCGGTGGCGACCCGGAACAGGTGGCGTACGGCTTCTGCATCGGCATGCTGGTACAGGTAGCCCTGCAGGTCGCCGGCCTGGGCCTGCAGCCACTGGTCCAGTGCCTGTGCCGAATCGGCCACGGCATACAGCTCGGTGCGGTTGCAGGTGGACAGCAGCACCGCCTCGGCGATCTGCGGAGTGTCGCGCAGCGAACCGAGCGCGCGCGGCAACGCCTCACCGGCGAAGGCCGCGCGCTCGCGCAGCTCCACCGGTGCGGTCTGGTGATTCAGTCCGAGCACCCACAGGGTCATTGTTCAGTTGCTTGCGATAAGCTGCTGGCCATTGGACGACATTTTAAGGCCCCGATGCCGACGATGCCCGCATTGATTCGCATCCCCAGTGTTCTGCTGCTGTCCCTGGCCTGCAGCCAGGCCCTGGCGGCGGTGCCGGCCAAGGCCCCCGTACGGGCCCCGGCCACTGAGGAACTGGCGCTGGAACCGGTGATGGCCGGTGAGTTCGCGCTGCAGGCTGGCAAGCTGGCCGAGGCCGCCCGCTGGTACCTGCAGGCCGCCCAGCAGACCGGCGGCGACGCCGGCCTGGCCGAGCGCGCGACCCGCATTTCCATGCTCGCCAACGATGACGCCAGCGCCGCCAAGGGCCTGGCCCTTTGGCAGCAGCGCGCGCCGAGCTCGTTGACCATGCGCAGTGCCGCTGCCGCGCTGGCCATGCGCCAGGGCGATGTGAAGGCAGCGCGTGGCGATCTGCAGGCCTTGCTGGCCGACCCGGATGAACGTGGCTGGAAGTTCGCCCTGGCCGCCCTGATCGGCGGCGGCCGCGACCCGGCAGTGCCGGCGCAGGTGCTGGGCGAGCTGGTCGACGCCAACGCCATTCCGCCGAAGATCGAGGCGTGGCAGGAGTTCGGACGCCTTGCCCTGCGCATGGACAAGCCCGAGCTGGCGCGGCGCATGATCGACGAAGTGGTCAAGCGCTTCCCCGAAGAACCGCGTGTGGCGCTGCTGCGCGCCAGCCAGCTGCAGCAGGCCGGGGAGACCGGCAAGGCGCTGTCGCTGCTGCACGATGTGGAGCCGAAGACCCGCCAGGACCCGGAACTGCGCAATGCAGTGGCCATTGCCTACGACAGCCTCGGCCAGCCAGCCGCCGCCGAGCGCGTGCTGGCGTTCGGCCCGCAGGACGTGCAGACCTGGGGCATGCGCGCCTCGCTGTTGGCCAAGCAGGGCGACAAGGCCGCGCTGTCCAACCTCTACAACGAACTGTCGCGGCAGGCGGCCAAGCCGGACCCGGCGCAGCGCCTGCTGCTGGGCAAGATCGCCGAATACCTGAAGCGTTATCCCGAGGCGGTGCAGTGGTACCACAGCGTGCCCGGTGGCGATGAACTGAGCGAGGCGCGCCTGCGCGCGGCCAACGCCCAGGCTCTGGCCGGGCGCCTGCCGCAGGCTTTGGATGAAGTGCACGCGATCCAGTCCGATGCGGTGGTCGACGACGATGTGCGCCGCGATGCCTACCTGCTGGAAGCCGAACTGCGCCAGCGTGCTGACGACAGTGCCGGGGAGCTGGATGCACTGGCCCGCGGCCTGGCCGCCTACCCGGATGACAACGGCCTGCTGTACGCCCGTGCGCTCACCTGGGAACGCCGCGACGACATCCCGCGCGCCGAGGCCGACCTGCGCAAGATCCTGGTGACCGACCCGGAGAACGTGCCGGCATTGAACGCGCTGGGTTACACCCTGGCCGATCGCACCGGTCGCCTGCAGGAAGCGCTGGAGCTGATCGACCGCGCCCGCGTGGCCGAACCGGACAACGCTGCCATCGTCGACAGCTATGGCTGGGTGCTGTATCGCCTGGGCCGCAAGGAAGAAGCACTGGTGCAGCTGCGCCGTGCCTGGACCCTGGCCAAGGACCCCGAGATCGCCGCCCATGTCGGCGAAGTGTTGTGGGTGCTGGGCAAGCATGACGAGGCCCGCCATTTCTTCGACGAAGCGGCCAAGCTCGACCCTGAAAACCGCGCGCTGCTGCGCGCCCGTGAGAAATTCAATCCATGAGTGTTTCCCTGATCCGGCCGCTGCTGTTGGCAACCGCGGCCCTGGCGCTGACCGCCTGTACCAGCGTAGGCACGCAGAAGATCCCGGCGCCGGCGGTGGTCGAGGTTGTTTCGGCCGAAGCGGCGCAGGCCGAGGCGGCGCGCGTGGCCGCGCTGCAGGCACAGCCGGACTGGGCTTTCCAGGGCCGGGTCGCGGTCAGCAAGGGCAAGGATGGCGGCAGCGGACGCATCGACTGGAAGCAGGAAGGACGCCGCTATGTGGTCGAGCTGAGTGCGCCGGTGACCCGGCAGAGCTGGAAGCTGACCGGCGATACCCATTCCGGAGCCGGTCGGCTGGAAGGATTGGCCGGCGGGCCGCGTGACGGCGAAGACGCCCAGCAACTGCTGCTGGAGGCGACCGGCTGGGACATCCCGGTCAACCAGCTGCCGGCGTGGATCCGTGGCCTGGTGGCCGGTGATGCTGCCGGTCCGGAGAAGGTCGAGCGTGATGGTGAAGGCCGGCCGCGTCGCATGCAGCAGATGGGCTGGCAGGTGCAGTACCTGGACTGGTACCCGGCCGAGGCCGGGCGCTCGGCGCTGCCGCGCCGGATCGAGGCCAGCAATGGGGACGCCAAGGTGCGCCTGCTGGTCGACCAATGGGGGCAGGGCACCCCATGAGTGCCGGGCGCGATGACACGGGCTGGTCCTGGTGGCCGGCCCCGGCCAAGCTGAACCTGTTCCTGCACATCACCGGCCGCCGTGCCGATGGTTACCACGAGCTGCAGACCGTGTTCCGCCTGCTGGACTGGGGCGACCGCATCGGTCTGCACCTGCGTGAAGACGGCCAGGTGCGCCGGCAGGGCGAGGGGCTGGCTGGCGTGGCCGAGGCGGATGACCTGGCGGTCCGCGCCGCGCGGATTCTGAAAGATGCAGCCAATATCGTGCAAGGCGCGGACATCATCGTCGAAAAACACGTTCCTGCAGGTGGTGGCTTTGGCGGCGGTTCGTCCGACGCGGCCACCGTACTGGTGGTGCTGAACCGGCTCTGGCGTGCCGGTCTGGATGAGGACGCGCTTGCTGCGCTGGGCCTGCGCCTGGGCGCCGACGTGCCGGTGTTCGTGCGCGGGCGCAATGCCTGGGCCGAAGGGGTGGGTGAGCGCCTGCAGCCGATCGTGCTGGAGCCGGCCTGGTATGTGGTGGTTGAACCGGGTGTTCATGTTCCCACCCCGGCTCTGTTCGCAGACCCGGATTTGACGCGCGGCAGCCCAGTGGCGAAAATAGAGGACTTCGCTTCCGGGACCTTGGTCGGGAACGCGTTCGAACCGGTGCTGCGCCGCCGTGAGCCTGCCGTCGAGGCAGCGTTCGCCGCGTTGAGCGACATCGGCACGGCGCGGCTGACCGGTTCGGGAAGTGGTTGTTTCGTCGAGTTCGCATCGCAGTCTGCCGCAGAGCAGGGACGGTCGAAGTTGCCGAAGGAGTTGCGGGCAAGGGTGGCAGCGGGCGTTGCGCGTTCGCCACTGCTGGATGCACTCGAGCAACACTGATTTATCAATGCAGGGGCGTCGCCAAGAGGCCCAAGGCACCAGGTTTTGATCCTGGCATTCGTAGGTTCGAATCCTACCGCCCCTGCCAATAGCGGCTGTGTCCGCGCCTTCCAGCGCATCGCCCGCGCGGGACGTGGAAACAACCGCGGTGTTGTCAGCAGCAAGGGTCCATCGGGGTCCTTGCCGACTCCGGATCCCCGCCACTCGTCCCCGCCCGAGACAATCATGATGCAAGAGTCCCCGAACCTGCTGGTCTTTTCCGGCAACGCCAACAAACGTCTGGCGCAGAACATCTGCAAGGAACTGGGGGTTCGCCCGGGCAAGGCGCTGGTCTCGCACTTCTCCGATGGTGAAGTGCAGGTGGAGATCGAGGAGAACGTCCGCAAGCAGGACGTGTTCGTGATCCAGCCGACCTGCGCGCCGAGCGCGGAAAACCTGATGGAACTGCTGGTGCTGATCGACGCGCTCAAGCGCGCATCGGTGGCCAGCGTGACCGCCGTGGTGCCGTACTTCGGTTACTCGCGCCAGGATCGCCGCATGCGTTCCTCGCGCGTGCCGATCACCGCCAAGCTGGCGGCGAAGATGTTCAGCACCGCTGGCGCTGATCGTGTGCTGACCGTCGACCTGCACGCCGACCAGATCCAGGGCTTCTTCGATATTCCGGTGGACAACGTGTATGCGTCCCCGCTGCTGCTGGCCGACATCTGGCGTGCCTACGGCACCGAGAACCTGATTGTTGTGTCGCCGGACGTGGGCGGCGTGGTCCGCGCCCGTGCGGTGGCCAAGCGCCTGGATGACGCCGACCTGGCGATCATCGACAAGCGCCGCCCGCGCGCCAACGTCTCCACCGTGATGAACATCATCGGTGACGTCGAAGGCAAGACCTGCGTGATGGTCGATGACATCGTCGACACCGCCGGCACCCTGTGCGCCGCTGCTGCTGCCCTGAAGGCGCGCGGTGCGCTCAAGGTCGCTGCCTACTGCACCCACGCGGTGCTGTCGGGCCCGGCGGTGGACAACATCACCAATTCCCAGCTCGACGAGCTGGTGGTGACCGACACCATCCCGCTGAAGGACGCGGCGCGGGTGTGCAGCAAGATCCGCCAGCTGAGCGTGGCGGAAATGCTGGCCGAAACGATGCGCCGCATCGCCTTCGGCGAGTCGGTCAGCTCGCTGTACGTCGACTGAGTTCTTCGCCCCTGCCGGCAACGGCGGGGGCATACCCGGATGCTTCTGGTCGCGGAAGCATCTTCAACCGCCACGCCGCAGGGCGCGGCAACAACCTGAGTAGTCGAAAATGTCGAAGACCCATGAAATCAAGGTCACCAAGCGTGAACTGCAGCGTAAGGGTGCGAGCCGCCGCCTGCGTCACGCCGGTGTGATCCCGGCCATCGTGTACGGCGGCAACGCCGAGCCGGTCGCCATCAGCCTGGACCACAACGAAATCTGGCTGGCCCAGCAGAACGAGTGGTTCTATGCCTCGATCCTGGACCTGAACCTGGATGGCCAGGTGCAGAAGGTCCTGCTGCGTGACATGCAGCGCCACCCGTACAAGCAGCTGATCATGCACCTGGACTTCCAGCGCGTGAACGAGAACGAAGCCCTGACCGCTTCGGTCCCGCTGCACTTCGTCAACGAAGACACCTCGCCGGCCGGCAAGGCTGCCGACGTCGTGGTCACCCACGAACTGAAGGAAGTGACCATCACCTGCCTGCCGAAGGACCTGCCGGAGTCGATCGAAGTCGACCTGGGCGAGCTGAAGGCCGGTGACGTGGTGTACCTGTCCGACATCAAGCTGCCGAAGGGCGTGGAAATCCCGGCCCTGGCGCTGGGCAAGGACCACGACGACGCCATCGTCACCGCCAAGGCCGGCAAGGCCGACGAGGCTGACGAAGAAGCGGCTGCCGCCGAGTAATACCGTTACGGTGCCTGCCTCCGGGCAGGCACCGTACTGGAAGGAACCATGGCAGGACTGCGACTGATCGTCGGTCTGGGCAATCCCGGATCGGAACACGCCCGGACCCGGCACAATGCCGGGTTTCATTTCGTTGAGGCCCTGGCGGAGAAGGCCGGTGCGCGATGGAATGTGGACAGCAAGCTGTTCGGTGAGACCGCCAAGGTCGAGATCGCCGGGCAGACGGTGTGGCTGCTCAAGCCCGCCACCTTCATGAACCTCAGCGGCAAGTCGGTCACCGCCGCACAGCGGTTCTGGAAGATCGAACCGGAAGAAACCCTGCTCGCACACGACGAACTGGACCTGGCGCCCGGCGTGGCGCGGCTGAAGTTCGACGGTGGCCACGGCGGCCAGAACGGCCTGCGCGACACCATCCGCCTGCTCGGCCACGGCAAGTTCCATCGCCTGCGCGTGGGCATCGGCCATCCCGGCCACAAGGACCGCGTAGTGGGTTGGGTGCTGGGGCGCCCATCCAAGGAGGACGACGTGCTGATCGCACGCGCCATCGACGATGCGATCGACGTGATGCCGCTGGCAGTGCAGGGCGATTTCAGCGAAGCGATGAAGCGGCTGCACACCCCGAAATAAGCTGTAGGTACCGACCGTTGGTCGGTGTGGAACCATCCAATCCGCTAGGTACCGACCGTTGGTCGGTACGGAACCAACCAATCCGGTAGGTACCGACCGTTGGTCGGTACGGAGAATGATTGGAAAAGCAGCGCCCAGGCCGCTGTTTCCCCAATCACTTTCACCCCAGAGAGCTGTCACCCATGGGTATCAAATGCGGCATCGTCGGCCTGCCCAACGTCGGCAAGTCGACCCTGTTCAATGCGCTGACCAAGGCGGGTATCGCCGCGGCGAACTTCCCGTTCTGCACCATCGAGCCGAACGTCGGCATCGTGCCGGTGCCGGACCCGCGCCTGAACGAGCTGGCGGGCATCATCAATCCGCAGAAGGTCATCCCGACCGCGGTCGAGTTCGTCGACATCGCCGGCCTGGTGGCCGGTGCCGCCAGCGGTGAAGGCCTGGGCAACAAGTTCCTGGCGCACATCCGCGAAGTCGACGCGATCACCCACGTGGTGCGCTGCTTCGAGCACGGCGACATCGTGCACGTGGCCGGCAAGGTCGATCCGATCTCTGACATCGAAACCATCGACACCGAGCTGGCGCTGGCTGACCTGGACAGTGTCGAGAAGGCGCTGAACCGTGCCGAGCGTGCGGCCAAGGGCGGCGACAAGGACGCAGCGGCGCGCAAGCCGGTCCTGGCCAAGCTGCAGGCTGCGCTGTCGGACGGCAAGGCCGGTCGTTCGGTGGGCCTGGACGAGGAAGAGAAGGCGCTGGTGCGCGACCTGTTCCTGCTGACCCTGAAGCCGGTGATGTACATCGCCAACGTGCTGGAAGACGGCTTCGAGAACAACCCGCACCTGGAAGCCGTGCGCGCGCACGCCGCCGCCGAGGGCGCGCAGGTGGTGCCGGTGTCGGCCGCGATCGAGGAAGAGCTGTCCCAGCTTGACGACGAAGACCGCGACACCTTCCTGGCCGATCTGGGCCTGAGCGAGCCGGGCCTGAACCGCGTGATCAACGCGGCCTACAGCCTGCTCGGCCTGCAGACCTACTTCACCGCTGGCGTGAAGGAAGTCCGCGCGTGGACCGTACGCAAGGGCGCTACCGCCCCGCAGGCTGCCGCCGTCATCCACACCGACTTCGAGAAGGGCTTCATCCGCGCCGAAACCATCGCGTATGACGACTTCATCAAGTACAAGGGCGAAGCCGGCGCCAAGGAAGCCGGTCGCCTGCGCCTGGAAGGCAAGGAATACCGCGTGCAGGAAGGCGACATCCTGCACTTCCGCTTCAACGTCTGATCCAGCGGCATCGGATCGACCCCGGACGCCCCGCTCTGTGCGGGGCGTTCGCGTTTCCGGTAATGGACAAAAAAACACCACGCTGCGAAACGCTTGCGGTGTGACGTTCGCCGGTACTTGTCCACAGCAAACTCCCATCGCTTTCCACGTTGGGTGTGGAAAACCGGCGAACCTGATGCAGCGCCGAGCCGATGCACGGCTGCGATGGGCGTGAGCAGAGCGCGGGCTCGGCGCTACCTGCCTCGATCGTGCAGCGTGGACAAATTTTCACCACGCTTCGAAACGCCTGCGGTGCAATGCTCACAACTACTTGTCCACACCTAGTTCCCATCGCTTTCCACGGCGCATGTGGAAAACCCGGATTCTGTCTGGACAAAAAATTGCCACCCTTCGAAACCATTGCAATGCGTGGCTCGCAGGGACTTGTCCACACCAAACCCCCATCGCTTTCCACGTGCGGTGTGGAAAACCCCGGGCGGGTGCGCGGCAACGAATGCCCACCAAGGTGGGCATCTACCGGGTACGGTGTGCATGAACAACAAGGCCCGCCAGTGGCGGGCCTTGTTGTCCACGTTCTGCAATACGGTGTGCCTTACAGCGCGCTGCCACCGAACTTGTGGGTGTACTGCAGGTTGATGGTGCGGCCGACGCTGTCGAACCAGGACACGTCGTAGTACGGATACGCGGTGTAGGTGGCATCCTTCGGCGGCATCTTGTTGAACACGTTGACCACCGACAGCGACAGGCGCGAATGGTCGTCGAAGCGATACTGCACCGAGGCGTTGTAGCGGTAGGTCGCCTTCACGTAGGGGCTGTCACCGCTTTCCCAGTCGAATGACTGGTCGTAGTTGTCCGAGGTCGGCAGCTTGCCCAGGCGCGAACCGTAGATCGTGGCCGACCACGCGTCCTTCTCCCAGGTCACGCTCAGGCTGGTCTTGGTGCGCGGGATGTCGAATCCGCTGTTGACCGCGAACTGGTCCAGGGTCGGATCGCCGGGGTAGCGCTGGAAATCGTGCTTCTTCACCCAGGTGTGGGTGCCATTGAGGATGAAGTCGCCGATACCGGTCTGCAGGCGGTAGCGCAGGCCGACGTCGATGCCGGAGGTCGACTCGCGGGCGACGTTGATCGGCGCCACGCGCACGCCGTACAGGCGGCCGTCGCTGGTACGGGTGATGCGGTCGAGCGCGTCCACGCAGGTCGGCGAATTGATGTCGGCACTGCCGAGCCGGCAGTTCGCTTCGTTGGCCAGGAGGGTGCGCACATCCATGTCCTGCACCTGCTTGCGCATGTCGATGTCGAACCAGTCCACCGACAGGTCCAGGCCGATCGCCGGCGACCAGACCAAGCCTGCACTCCACGAGGTGCTGGTTTCCGGGTCGAGCTGGCGGTTGCCGGTGCGGCTGCGGATCAGGTTGCGCTCGTAGTCGGAACAGTCGCTGGCGCCATCGGCGCGGCAGCTGTACAGGTCTTCGGCGGTGGTCTCGTCGTTGCCCGGTCCGGCGAACACGTAGTGCAGGTCCGGCGCGCGGAACGCAGTGCCATACGAACCGCGCACCAGCAGCGTGTCGATCGGGCGCCATTCCAGACCGCCGCTCCAGGTCGCCTTGCCGATGGTGTGGCCGGAATAGCGGTACTGGTCGTAGCGGCCGGCCACGCTCAGGTTGATCGTCTCGTGCAGCGGCATGCGCAGCTCGGCGGCGGTCGCCCAGCGGTTGCGCGAGCCCTGGCCGTCCGAATCCTTCCAGCTGTAGTAGTAGTACTGGGTGGCCAGCGGATCGGGATTCAGCGCATAGGCCTGCTGGCCCACTTCCACGGTCGCGGCGAACCCGGCATCACCGCCCGGCAGGCCGAACAGCGCGGAATTGGTCAGCGTGAATGCAGCCGTCTCGGTGCGCGACTTCGGCGAATAGGTAGTGCGTGCGGCAATCGAATCGTACTCGGCGCGGGTCAGCGGCCGGTACAGCCGCGACGGGTCCGCGTTGTAGATCGGGAAACCGTCGTCGTCCACGCCCAGCTGCGGGCCCAGGAACAGGTCATTGGCCTTGGCGGCGATGATCTGCGCCCAGCTGATCCGCGACTGGTACTGAGAATGGCTCAGCGCCGCTTCGTAGTCCCAGTTGCCGGCCAGATTGCCCTTGAAGCCGGTGGTCACGCTGAAGGTCTTCTGCGTGCTGCGTACCATCGCATTGCGCAGGCCCCCCATTTCCTCGGGTGAGAACTGGCGCTGCCAGAACTCGATCTCGCCGGTGGCCTGGTTGTTGAAGTAGCCCGACTCATCGCCATTGGCGTCCATGCGGCCCCACTTGGTGACGTCGCGCATCAGCGACATCGTGTGGTAGCCCAGCTGCACATCGGCGAACCATTGCTGGCCGTTGTCGAAGTCGTAGCTCAGCGAGGCGTAGCCATTGGCGCCGCGGCGCTTGCTGAGGATGGTGCCGTAGCCGATCGAGCTGTCGCTGCCGCAGTAGTAACCGTAGCGCGGGCGGTAGGCGCGGTAGGTGCTGCCCTGGTTCTGCCCGGCCAGCGCTTCGCAGGTGGCCGCGCCCGGATCCAGGTAGTCGTCGTTGTAGTCCGTACGCAGGTAAGCGCGGCGGGCGATGCGCGAGCCCTCGGTGGGGCCGTCCTGGGTCGAATCCTGGATGTCGCGCTCATAGGCCCACAGCGGAGTCTGCGACTGCAGCTCGACGCTGTACACGGCGTTGAAGTTGCCGCGGCTGAAGCCGCTGGCCAGGCTCATGTCGAACGACTCGCCACCGCCTTCGCTGGTGGTGCCCATGCGCATGTCGATCGTGGTGCCGTCGGCCTTCTTCTTCAGGATGAAGTTGACCACGCCGGCGATCGCGTCCGAGCCGTAGATGGCCGAGGCGCTGCCGGTCAGCACTTCGATGCGCTCGATCATCCCCAGCGGGATGTTGGAGACATCGGTGAAGTTGCTGCGGCCCTTGAACGGCATCGGGAAGTCGGCGATGCGGCGGCCATTGACCAGCACCAGCGTGTGGTTCGGGCCCAGGCCGCGCAGGTCCACCTGCTGGGCGCCCGGCGAGAAGTCGGCGCCGCTGGAAGACTGCTGGCTCTGGGTCTCACCGCCGTTCTGGGTCATTGCACGCAACACGTCCGGCACGCTGGTGAAGCCGCTGGAGCGGATCTGTTCGGCGTTGATCACCGTGATCGGGGCGGGGCCTTCCACCTGGGCGCGCGGAATGCGCGAACCGGTGACCTGCACCGCATCCAGTTGTTGAACCGAGGAGGAAGCCGGTGCCTGGGCCGCCGCGGAAGCAGCCACGCCCATCAACGCCAGCTGGATCGACCACGCCATCGCCTTTCTACGCATGAGGAATTCTCGGAAATGAAGCCGGCCCGCAGAGGAGGGGCCCTGTCCCCCATTCAGATTTCCGGAACGGGCGCGCGCATTTAACGCCTTTTTCATGTCCTTGACTACTGGGTCCCTATCTGGCAAAGAGTGGAAACGCTTGCAAGTCGATTTTGTTCAGGGAGATCAAGATGCGACGCCTCCATCGGACCCTGCCTGCCCCCTTCGCCTGGCTGGCGCTGCTGGTCTTGGCCGTGCCGTTGGTCGCCCTTGCGCAGGACCTGCAGGGCCCGGGCTTCGCCTACTACGAAGCCGGCGATCTCGACGCGCCCCGGCCCGGTCCGCGCGCACCGGCCATGATGCTGATGGGCGGTGGCGAATGGGTGCCGGAGGCCTTCCACTGGTGGCTGAAGCAGGCTGGCAATGGCCGCGTGCTGATCCTGCGCGCTTCTGGCAGTGATGAGCTGCAGGACCGCCTGTACCGCGAGATCGGCGGTACCACCGCAGTGCAGACGCTGGTCTTCGACAGCCGCCGCGGCGCCGACGATCCGGCCGTGCTGCGCGTGGTTGCCGCAGCTGATGCCATCTTCATTGCCGGTGGTGACCAGTCGCGCTACATCCGCTTCTGGAAGGGCACTGCGCTCAACCGCGCGCTGAACGCCCATGTGCGCGCTGGCAAGCCGATTGCCGGTACCAGTGCGGGGCTCGCCATCCTCGGTGGCTATGCCTACGGCGCGATGGACGGCGGCAGCATCACCTCTGCCGGCGCCCTGGCGGACCCGATGGGCAGCGCGGTGACCATGGACAGCGGCTTCCTGCAGATGCCCTACCTGCAGCGCGTGGTCACCGACACCCACTTCGACAAGCGGGACCGGCTCGGTCGCCTGATCGTGTTCGTGGCGCGCGCTGCCCAGGACAGTGGCGACCCCGACATCGTCGGCATCGGCGTCGACGAGGACACCGCCCTGTGCGTGGAGCCCGATGGCCAGGCGCAGGTCTACAGCGCTGATGGCGAGGGCAAGGTCTGGGTGGTCAGCCCTGGCCGCGATGCCGACCGCCTGGTCGAGGGCGAGCCGCTACGCTTCCGCGCGGTGCCGGTAACGGTGGTCGCCAGCGGCAGCCGCATGCGCCTGGATGACGTCCAGGCCGAGGCCGACTACCAGGCCGTGGCCGACGTCAGCGATGGCGAGCTTGAGTTCACGCTTCGGTAGTGCCGGCCGCTCGCCGGCAACCCACCTTCCCTGATACGCCCCCCGCCGGCCAGCGGCCGGCACTACCCTGCAATCCATTCCCCGTTACTGCTGGAGACGTATCCGATGAAACTGCGCCTGGCGCTGTCTGCGCTGCTGTCCCTGCCCATGCTTGCCCAGGCCGCATCGGCCGCTTCACCGCTGCTGGTCATCCACGGCGGCGCCGGCGTCGAGCGCAAGGACCTGTCGCCGGCCGAGGAAAAGGCCGCACGTGACGCGCTGCGGGCGGCACTGCTGAAGGGTCATGCGGAACTGGCGGCGGGGCGCCCCGCGCTGGCCGCAGTCACCGCCGCGATCACCGTGCTGGAGGACGATCCCACCTTCAACGCCGGCAAGGGCGCAGTGTTCACCCACGACGGCCGCAACGAGCTGGATGCGGCGGTCATGGATGGCGCGAACCAGGCGGCGGGCGCGGTGGCGGGCGTGCAGCGGGTGCGCAACCCGATCCTGCTGGCGCAGACCGTGATGCAGAAATCCCGCCACGTGATGATGGTCGGGCAGGGCGCCGAAGCCTTCGCGGCCGAGCAGGGCATTCCTCTGGTCGATCCCTCCTACTTCCGTACAGAGAAGCGCTGGCAGCAGCTGCAGCGCGCGCTGAAGGAAGAGGCCAGCGGCCAGGCGCATGCCGACCTGGAGACTGCAAAGCACTTCGGTACCGTTGGTGCGGTCGCATTGGACGCGCAGGGGCATCTGGCCGCCGGTACCTCCACCGGGGGCATGACCAACAAGCGCTACGGCCGGGTGGGTGACTCGCCGATCATCGGTGCCGGCACCTGGGCCGACGCACGCTGCGCGGTGTCCGGCACCGGGTGGGGCGAGTACTACATCCGCACTGCGGCCGCGCACGAGATCTGCGCGCGCATGCGCTACCAGGGGCAGAGCCCGGAGCAGGCCGGCAAGGGCGTGATCAACGAGACGATTCCGCAGATGGGCGGCGACGGCGGTGCGATCGTGCTCGGCGCAGACGGAAAAATGGCCACGCCGTTCAACACCCAGGGCATGTATCGGGGCTGGATCGGCGGCGACGGCGTCCCTCATGTCGCAATTTTCGCCAACGAGACCCTGCCGGTCCCAGGGCAATAACCTTGCGTATCAATGGGTTTGCGACAGCGTGTGAAAAAAATGGAAAAAAGCGTTGACAGCCCCCCGTCCCATCAGCAGAATAAGCGGCTCACCACCACACACCGCAACGCTTCGGCGGCAACGGAATGGGGTGGTAAGGAGGGATACCCAAGCGGCCAACGGGGGCAGACTGTAAATCTGCTGGCTTACGCCTTCGGTGGTTCGAATCCACCTCCCTCCACCAGTTTCACGTTGTGACATTCCCGGCGCGGGAGTAGTTCAATGGTAGAACCTCAGCCTTCCAAGCTGATGGTGCGGGTTCGATTCCCGTCTCCCGCTCCATTGAATGAACTTTGAATATTATCGAGTTCATGTCATAATGCAAAACTCGGCTCACGTAGCTCAGTCGGTAGAGCACTTCCTTGGTAAGGAAGAGGTCGAAGGTTCGATTCCTTTCGTGAGCACCATCTTAAGCATCACCTCTCAGACGAATTCGAGATAAGCAGCCATGGCCAAGGGTAAGTTCGAGCGCACCAAGCCGCACGTCAACGTCGGCACCATCGGTCACGTCGACCACGGCAAGACCACGCTGACCGCCGCACTGACCAAGATCGGTGCCGAGCGCTTCGGTGGCGAGTTCAAGGACTACTCCTCGATCGACGCCGCTCCGGAAGAAAAGGCTCGTGGTATCACGATCTCGACCGCGCACGTCGAATACGAATCCCCGGTCCGTCACTACGCCCACGTCGATTGCCCGGGCCATGCTGACTACGTCAAGAACATGATC
>NZ_JCAFRX010000010.1:0-179948 GCF_059368615.1 Stenotrophomonas sp. YJH_SMC_40
GTCCTGCCTGCTGTGGGTAGAGTCGACTGTCAGTCGACTTTCGCGCGGAGCGCGGGGTTTGCTGCATGTGGCGGAAGAGCAGCCGACTGACAGTCGGCTCTACCACGCGCCTTCGGCGCTGGGGCCCCGGCCTGCGGCCGGGGCCCGGTCCTGCCTGCTGTGGGTAGAGTCGACTGTCAGTCGACTTTCGCGCGGAGCGCGGGGTTTGCAGCATGTGGCGGAAGAGCAGCCGACTGACAGTCGGCTCTACCACGCGCCTTCGGCGCTGGGGCCCCGACCTGCGGCCGGGGCCCGGTCCTGCCTGCTGCGCAGGCAGGACCTTCGTCCCATGCCACGGGCCGTGGGCGGTGCCATCATCGGGGTCTGCCTTCCCGGGAACCTGTGCTCGTGAAAACCCGTCTTGCCGTTGCCCTGCTGATTGCCCTGTCCGCGCTCGCCGTGGCCCTTGCCGTGCCGCCTGCCACCGCCGCACCGGCCAGCGTGGCCACCGAATCGCCCGCCGATGCCGCCTTCCGCGCGCTGTACGAGAAGGAATGGAAGTGGCGCCAGCAGGGCGGCGGCGAGGCCAGCGAAGACGAAGACGCGCCGGCCAATGCCACCCGCATGCCCGATGTCGGCCCGGCCGCGCAGCAGGCGCGCCTGAAGGTGTGGGACGAGACCCTCGCCGCGCTGAAGAAGATCGACCCGAAGACCCTGTCGCCCGACAACCAGGTCAACTACGCGATCTACCACGACCAGGTGTTCAACCTGGCCGAAGAGACGCGCCTGCGCGGCTACGAGATGCCCTTCAACGCCGACTCCTCGTTCTGGTCCAACCTGTCCTTCATGGCCCGGCGCGAGATGAAGACCGTGCAGGACTACCAGAACTACATCGCACGGCTGAACGATGTGCCGCGATACTTCGGCCAGCAGACCGAGAACATGCGTGCCGGCCTGAAGCGTGGCTTCAGCGTGCCGCGTGCCGTGCTCGATGGCCGCGAGGTCTCCATCGCCACCGTCGCCGAGCTGATGGATCCCACCGAGTCGCCGCTGTACGCGCCGTTCAAGAAACTGCCCAACAGCATTCCGGCCGCCGAGCAGGCCAGGCTGCAGGCGCAGGCGCGTGAAGCGATCAGCGGCAAGGTGGTGCCGGCGTTCCAGCAGCTGCGCACCTTCTTCGTCAACGAGTACGTGCCGCAGGCGCGCACCACCCTGGCCGCCGAAGCGATGCCTGATGGCAAGGCGTACTACAAGCAGCAGATCCACGAATACACCACGCTGGACCTGTCGCCGGACGAGATCCATCGCATCGGCCTGGATGAAGTCGCACGCATCCAGAAGGAAATGAACGACATCATCAAGCAGGTGAAGTTCAAGGGCAGCTTCGCCGAGTTCCTGACCTTCCTGCGTACCGATCCGCAGTTCTATGCCAGGACGCCGGAAGAGCTGCTGTCGCGTGCCGCGTGGATCTCCAAGCGGGCGGACGGCCAGCTCGGCAAGTACATGACGCTGCCGCGCGCGCGCTTCACCATCGTGCCGGTGCCGCCGGATATCGCGCCGTTCTGGACCGCCGGCCGTGGTGGCATGGGCACCTACTGGCTCAATACCTACAACCTGCCGTCGCGCCCGCTGTACAACCTGCCGGCACTGACCCTGCATGAGTCCGATCCGGGCCACGCGCTGCAGGGCGCCATTGCCGCCGAGCAGAAGAACCTGCCCGAGTTCCGCCGCAATGCCTACATCTCCGCCTATGGCGAAGGCTGGGCGCTGTACTGCGAGAAGCTGGGCGTGGAAATGGGCATCTACGAAACCCCGTACGAGGATTTCGGCCGCCTGACCTATGAGATGTGGCGCGCCGCGCGCCTGGTGATCGACACCGGCGTGCACAGCAAGGGCTGGACCCGCGAGCAGGCGCTGGCCTACCTGCGTGACCACACCGCGCTGAGCGAGCATGAAGTGACCACCGAAGTGGACCGCTACATTTCCTGGCCGGGCCAGGCGCTGAGCTACAAGCTGGGCGAGATCGCCATCGTGCGCCTGCGCGCGCAGGCCGAGAAGGAACTGGGCGACAAGTTCGACATCAAGGGCTTCCACGACACCCTGCTCAAGCAGGGCTCGGTGCCGCTGCCGGTGCTGGAACAGCAGATCCAGGCCTACATCGCCGAGCGCAAGAAGGCCTGACCGCTACCGGGTAGTGCCGGCCGCTGGCCGGCAACCTGCACGCACCGCGATCGTTCGACATTGCCGGCCAGCGGCCGGCACTACCTCGGACCGGGAAACGGGGTCGGATCACAGGATCCGACCCCGTGGTCTTTCACCCCACCGCCCGCGGCTTGGCTACCCGCGCCGCGAAGGTCGGCAGCACCAGCAGGGTCAGCACGGTGGCGGTGATCAGGCCACCGATCACCACCGTCGCCAACGGCTTCTGCACTTCCGCACCGGAACCGCTGGCAATCGCCATCGGAATGAAGCCGACGATCGCCACCAGCGCCGTGGTCAGCACCGCACGGATACGGCTCGATGCACCGTTGATCGCTGCCTGCAGCGGCAGGTCACCGGCATCCAGGCGTTCGCGGATCGCCTGCATCAGCACCAGGCCGTTCAACGTGGCCACGCCGGATACCGCGATGAAACCCACCGCTGCCGACACCGAGAACGGCATGCCACGCAGCAGCAGCGCGAGGATGCCGCCAACCAGCGCCAACGGCACGCAGCTGAACACCAGAATGGCTTCCTTGCCGCTGCGCAGGGCCATGAACAGCAGGCTGCCGATCAGCAGGAACACCACCGGCACCACCGTCGCCAGCCGCTTCTCCGCGCGCTGCAGGTTCTCGAACTGACCGCCCCAGGTCAGGTAGGCACCCGGCGGCAGTGCCACGTCGGCCACCGCTGCCTGTGCCTCGCCGACGAAGCCGCCCAGGTCGCGGCCACGCACATTGGCCTGCACCACCACACGGCGGCTGCCATTGTTGCGGCTGATCTGGTTCGGCCCTTCGCTCACCGTGATGCGCGCCACCGACGACAGCGGAATCACCAGCCCTGACGGCGTGGCGATCGGCAGTGACGCGAGCTGGTCCGGATCGTTGCGCGAGGCATCGTCCAGGCGCACCACCACGTTGAAGCGGCGGTCGCCCTCGAAGATCTTGCCGGCCGCCGTGCCGCCGATGCCGGTGGACAGTGCATCACTGACGTCTGCGGCGGTCAGCCCGTACTGCGCCGCCGCCACGTGGTCGATCGCCACGTTGAGCGTAGGCAGGCCGGAGATCTGTTCCACCCGCACGTCGGCCGCGCCGTTCACCGCACGCAGCTTCAGCGCCACTTGATCGGCCACCTTCTGCAGCTGGCTGAAGTCATCGCCGAAGATCATCACCGCCAGGTCGGTACGCACGCCGGAGATCAGCTCGTTGAAGCGCAGTTCGATCGGCTGGCTGAACTCGAAGCTGTTGCCCAGCTGCTGCCCGGCCAGCTTTTCGAAGCGCGCCACCAGTGCGTCCTTGGCCAGCGTCGGATCGGGCCAGTCCTTGCGCGGCTTCAGCACGATCACACTGTCGGAGATGTTGGTCGGCATCGGGTCGATGGCCGCCTCGGCGGTACCGGTACGCGAGAATACGGTTTCCACTTCCGGCTGCTTGGCAATTGCTTTTTCCAAAGCCAGCTGCATCGCCAGCGACTGCTCCAGCGAGGTCGAGGGCACGCGCAGGGCCTGCATCGCCACGTTGCCTTCGTCCAGCGTCGGCATGAACTCGCGGCCCAGCAGCGAGAACGCGCCGATGCCCACCACCACCATCATCACCGCACCGGCCAGCACCGTGCGCGGATGCGCCACGGCCTTGCGCACCACCGGTTCGATGCGTGCACGCAGCACGCGGATCAGCTTCGTCTCGTGCTCGCCACCTTCGGCATGCGTATCGCCGTCCTTTACCTTTGGCTCGCGCACCAGCAGCGCGGCCATCGCCGGAACGAAGGTGAAGGAGAACAGGAAGGCACCGACCAGGGCCAGCATGAAGGTCGCCGCCATCGGGTGGAACGTCTTGCCCTCCACACCTTCCAGCGTGAGGATCGGCGCGAACACCAGCAGGATGATCAGCTGGCCGAAGGCCGCAGGGCGCGCCATCTTCATCGCCGAATCGGCGGCCACGCGCAGCCGCTCCATCGCGGTCAACGCACGGCCCAGTTCGGCGCGGCGCTGGCCCAGCATCAGCAGGGTCGATTCGACCACGATCACCGCACCGTCCACCAGGATGCCAAAGTCCAGCGCACCCAGGCTCATCAGGTTGCCGCTGATCCCGAAGCGGTTCATGCCGATTACTGCGAACAGGAACGACAGCGGAATCACCAGCGCGGTGATCGTCGCTGCACGCAGGTTGCCCAGCAGCAGGAACAGCACCACCACCACCAGCAGCGCGCCCTCGGTGAGGTTCCTGGCCACGGTCTTGATGGTGGAATTGACCAGCACGCTGCGGTCCAGCACCGGCGCGGCCACAATGTCGGCCGGCAGCGATTTGTTCACCTGTTCCAGGCGCGCCGCAGCGGCCTGCGCCACGGTGCGGCTGTTGCCGCCGGCAATCATCAGCGCGGTACCCAGTACGGCTTCATGGCCGTTGCGGCTGGCCGCACCCAGGCGCGGCGCGCGGCTCAGCTCGACCTCGGCCACATCGGCCACGCGCACCACCACGCCATTGCGGGTCGCCACCGGGGCCTGTGCCAGATCCTCGGTGGTCAGCGCCAGGCCATCGGCACGCACCACCAGTCCTTCGCCGGCGCGCTGCACGAAACCGGCACCGGCCTGCACGTTGGAACGCTGCAGGGCGGTGACCAGATCGGCCAGGCCGAGGCCGTGCGCGGCCAGTCGGGCGCTGTCCGGATGCACGCCATATTCCTTGACGTAGCCACCGACCGTATCGACGCCGGCCAGCCCCGGGCTGGAACGCATCTGCGGCGCGATGATCCAGTCCTGCACGGTGCGCAGGTAGGTCGCACGTTCTTCCGGCGTGCGCAGCAGATTGCCTTCCGGCGTGCGGTAGACCTCGCCGGCCTGCCAGCCGGCTTCACCCGGCTTGGCCAACCTGGCCGGATCGAACGTGGTGAAGTCCACGGTCCACATCAGCACTTCGCCGAGGCCGGTGGTAACCGGCGACAGCATCGGCGACGCGCCATCGGGCAGGTCTTCAGATGCCTCGCGCATGCGTTCGGCCACCTGCTGGCGGGCGAAGTAGATGTCGGTCGCATCGGTGAAGATCGCGGTCACCTGCGAGAAGCCATTGCGCGACAGTGAACGCGTGGTGGTCAGGCCGGGAATGCCGGCCAGCGCGGTTTCCAGCGGATAGGTCACCTGCCGCTCGATCTGCTCCGGTGTCAGCGCCGGTGCCACCGTGTTGATCTGCACCTGGCGGTTGGTGATGTCCGGCACCGCGTCGATCGGCAGCTTGCCCAGCTGGAACAGGCCCACCGCGGCGATCAGCGCCGCCATGAACACCACCAGCCAGCGGTGGCGCACCGCTGTTTCAATGATCAGCTTGAACATGGTCGCCTCCTCAGTGGCCGTGCTCGGCTTCGCCCTTGGCCAGCTCGGCCTTGAGCAGGAAGGCGTTGCTGCCAACGATGCGCTCGCTGCCGGTCAGGCCACCGAGGATCTCGATGCGTTCACCAGCGCGACGGCCGGCCAGCACCGGCTGCGCCTTGAAGCCGCCTTCGACGGCGACGAACACCGCGCTGCTGCCATCGACGTTCTGCACTGCATCGGCCGGGACGCTGAGCGAGTCGTCCTGGCCTTCGGTGACCACCACCGCCGATACCGGCGAACCTGCCGGCGGCAACGAGGCATCCACCGGCGTGGCACGGATGACCGCGACGCCGCCCTGCTGGCGCACATCGGCGGCCGAACCGGTGACGGTGGCGGTGAAGCTGCCACCCGGCACGCTGACTTCCAGCTTCATGCCGGGCGTGACCTGCGCGGCCAGCGCCGGCGGTGCGGTGAACACCAGCTCGTTCATCGTCGGGTCGGCGACGTCGGCCACCGCGCTGCCGGCGGCGACCACGCCGCCCGGGGTGACCTGCACGTTGCCAACGATGCCGGCCACCGGGCTGGTGATGCGCACGCGACCGCTGGCATCGGGCGCACCGTTGGCGGCGGCCTGGGCCTGCGCGGCAGCAGCCTGGGCCTGTGCCGCCAGCGAACGTGCACGCGAGGCTTCCATCTCCTGGCGGGCGACCACGCCCTGGTCGACCAGCGCCTTGTCGCGGCCATAGGCCAGCCGCGCGGCTTCGGCTTCGGCCGCTGCGGCCAGCGCATTGGCGCGGAACACCGCCGCTTCGCCGCTGACCACGATCGCCAGTGCCTGGTTCTGCTTCACCGCGGTGCCCGGTGCGACCAGAACGCGTTCGACGCGGCCGGTCACGGTCGACGCCACCGAGGCGCGTGCACCGACCGACGGTTCGACCCGGCCGGACAGGCGCGTGGAGCCACCGCCACCGCGACCGATCGCGACCACTTCGATACCGGAGGCCTTGATCTGCTCCGGGGTCAGCTGCACCACGCCTTCGTCGGCGTCAGCAGGTGCCTTCGCGGTTTCTGCCTTGGCTTCCTTGCTGCCGGCGGCATGGCCGTGGCCATCGTCGGTGCCGGCCTTGGCCGCAGCGGGGTTTTCATTGGCAGGCGTCTGCGCGTTGCCGGCGCAGCCAGCCAGCAGGACGGTCAGCAGCACGCCGCCGATCAGCGGGAAAGTACGGGAGAGAGTCATGGAGCCTCCACAAAGGGTGCGCGCCCTTCCAGGCGGGCAAGATCGATTTCCGCGGCGACGCGCGACAGGCGCGCATCCACGGCGGTGCCGCGGGCGGCGATGAGGGCGCTGCGCGTGCTGCGCAGTTCCAGCTGCGAGATGCGTCCGGCGTCGAAGCCAATGCGGGCCAGGCGATATGCCTCTTCGGCGGCGACCACGCTTTCATCAGCGGCGCGGGTACGGCTACTGGCGGCCTTCAACCCGGCCACCGCAGAGAGGCGCTCGGCCTCGCTGTCGCGGCGCTGCTGGTCCAGGCGCGCTTCGGCCGCGCGCTGGTCGGCATTGGCGGCGCGGATGCCACCGCGGTTGCGGTCGAACAGCGGGATGCTGAGGCTGACCCCGAGGTTGTAGGCACGCTCGCCGCCTTCGCGGAAGCGGGTCTGCGCGGCGGTGACACTGAGGTCGGGCAGGGCACGCTTGCGCTCCACCTCGACCAGCTTGCCCGCCGCATCGGCTTCGGCTTCGGCGATGCGCACCGCCAGTGCCACGTCGGTGGCGCCACGCGGTAGCGGCGGCGCACGGTCGAGCAGGCTGTCGTTGATCGACTGCACCGGTGCATCCAGCAGTGCAGCACCGGCCAGGCGGGCCAGCGCGGCATCGCGGAACGCCTGCGCTTCATCCAGCGCGGCGCTGGCGTTGGCCACCTCGCTCTGCGCCTGCACCGCACGCAGCTGCGGTTCGCGGCCCTGCTTGACCAACGCGTTGACGGCGTTGGCGTCAGCGCGGGTGAGGGTCAGTGCTTCTTCGGCCAGGGTGTAGCGGCGCAGTGCACTTTCCGCCTGTGCGTAGACCACCGCCAGCTGGCTGGCCACGTCGCTGCGGCTTTGGGCACCACGCAGGTTGGCGGCCTGTGCTTCGGCCCGGGCGGCACGGACGCGCGCGCCACGCTGGCCCCAGACCTCCAGCGGCTGGGACAAAGTGAGCACGGTATCGGCCTTGCCCATGCCGCCATAGGAGCCGGTGCCCCAGGCATTTTCAGCGGAGTAGGAGAGGGAAGGGTTGGGCAATGCACGGGCCTGGTCGGCGCGCGCGTCGGCGGCCTCGGCCAGCGCCGCACCCACACGGGTGCCGGGCAGCTGGTCCAGGCGTTCAAGCAGGGCGTCGTAGGAAGGGGCGGCTTGCGCCATCACCGATGCCGCCGGGGCCAGGCCCAGCAACACAGCGACGACCAGCCCGGCCGCGCGCGGCGACCGAGGTGTCAGGATCGACATAGGGGGATTCCGGTTGTGAGTGAAACGGGAGCCCGCAATCGCGGGACGCGCTCAACTCACGCCCGGGGGGGACGCGTCAATTCATCCTGGGCGACCGCATAGGTCGCCGCGTCGCCGGCATTCATCCAGCGCGCCGGCAGTGGCGCACCGAAGGCGGCGAGGGTACTGGCCGGCAGGCTCAGGTTGGAGTGGTGGCAGTGGTTGTGGCCACAGGCACCAACATGCTTGCCGTCGGTATCGCCATCGGCATCCGGTGCGGACTCCACGTGCACCGTGCTGGCGTGCGGTTCCACCGTGCAGGCCAGCGCGTCGGCCACCGGCACGACCACGAATGCCGCCATCAGCAGCAGCATCAGGTACGAGCGAAGGTGGCGGGCGATCCGGCGCATGGAAGGGAGGCTAGCAAGCGGTTTTCGCCGGATACAATATCAATGGACGCTTCGGGAATACGTCGGAATCTCCCGTTCAGCTGGGCCGGGCGCGGGGTCGGATCCCTTTCCGCCGGAAAGGGCTCTGGCCCCGACACCTTGCTGCCGGCCAGCGGCCGGCACTACCGGTCTGCAGGCAGCTTCGCGATCACCTTGATCTCGAACTGGAACCCGTACAGCCAGGTCACGCCGATGCCGGTCAGGGTCGGGTGCGGCGCCTCGCCCCAGTACTCGGGCACGATCGCCCACGTCTTCTCGAAATTGGTTTCCGGATCGACCAGGAACACGGTCACGTCGATCACGTCATCGAAGGTGCAGCCGGCAGCGGCCAGCACCGCATTGAGATTCTCGAAGGCGCGGCGCACTTGGGTTTCGAAATCCGGCTCGGGCGAGCCGTCCTCGCGGCTGCCGACCTGGCCGGAGACGAACAGGAAGCCATTGGATCGGATCGCCGGCGAGTAGCGGTTGCGCTCGTACAGGGCCTGGCGGCCGGCGGGGAAAACGACATCACGCTGTGACATGGGGAAGATCCCGTGGGAGAGAACGCCATCCTCCGCGTCAGTGCTGTCTGGATAAACCGCGATGATCGGCCTAGATTGATTGCCAATTCCAAACAATCATGGCCCGCCATGGACCGTTTCGAGGCAATGCGGGCCTTTGCCCGGGTAGTGGAAACCGGCAGCTTCACCCGCGCCGCGCAGACCCTGCAGATCAGCCGAACCACGGTCACCCAGCTGGTGCAGCAGCTGGAGGCACACCTGCGGCTGCGCCTGCTCAACCGCACCACGCGCCGGGTCAGCGTCACCGCCGACGGCGCGGCCTACTACCCGCGCATCGCCCGCCTGCTGGCCGAGCTGGAAGAAGTGGAGGGCGGGCTGGGCGACGCGGCCACCCAGCCACGCGGGCGGCTGCGCGTGGATGTGCCCGGGCCGTACGCGCGGTTGCGGCTGGTGCCGGCGTTGCCGGATTTCCAGGCGCGCTACCCGGAGATCCAGCTGGACATCGGCGTCAGCGACCGCGAGGTCGACGTCATCGCAGACAACGTCGATTGCGTGATCCGGGGTGGCACCCCGACCGACCCGGCACTGGTGGCGCGACCGCTCGGCGCCCTGCCGATCGGTTTCCACGCCAGCCCCGGCTATGTGCAGCGTTTCGGCCTGCCGACCGATCCGCGCGCGCTGGAAGGCCCCGATCACCACATGGTCGGCTTCCTCAGCCCGCGCAGTGGCCGCGCACGCGTGTTCGTTGCACAGCGCGGCGATGAGCGCGTTGAGGTGCAGGGCCGCTATACGGTCGGCTTCGATGATGGAAACGCCTATCTGGCCGCTGCGTTGGCGGGGCTGGGCGTGGTGGCGCTGCCCAGCTACATGGCCGAGCCGCACGTGGCGCGCGGCGAGCTGCTGCCGGTGTTGCAGGACTGGCAGCTGCCGCCGATGCCGATGCATGTGATGTTCCCGCCGAACCGGCACATGAGCCAGCGGCTGCGGGTGTTCATCGATTGGGTGGTGGAGGCGCTGGGGTGACACACACCGGGCGTGCGAAAATCACCACAGCACGCAACAGGAAACAGCCTCACGCATGAGCCGCATCGTCGCACTGGATACCGAAACCACCGGCATCTCCCACCGCCTGGGGCACCGGGTGATCGAAATCGGTGCCGTCGAACTGATCGATGGCCAGCTCACCGGCCGCCAGTTCCACACCTACCTGCAGCCGCAGCGCAAGGTGGATTGGGGCGCACAGCGCGTGCACGGCATCAGCGATGCGATGCTGGTGGGCAAGCCGCTGTTCTCCAGCAAGGCGGTCGAACTGCTGGAGTTCCTGCGCGGCAGCGAGATGGTCGCGCACAACGCTACCTTCGATGTGGGCTTCCTGGACAACGAGCTGCGCCTGTCCGGCATCCCCGGCACGCTGGCCCAGCACTGCCGCATCACCTGCAGCCTGAAGCTTGCGCGGGGACGCTGGCCGGGTCAGGGCAACAAGCTGGATGATGTGCTGCAGCGCCTGCGCATTCCCAGCCAGCGCGGCCTGCATGGCGCGTTGAAGGATGCGCACCTGCTGGCGCAGGTGATTCCGCACCTGCGCTGAGGCCTGGCCGATGTCACACCGGCCGCAACCGGCGTTCGATCATTGCTACGCCACATGCCACCCCGTCCTCATGGCTCATCGCCGCGCCCAAGGCAGCAGCGCGTGTACGCGTTGCGTCGGTTTCAACAAAGGTGATGGCTGCCGCCAGCGTCGCTGCATCCAGTCGCTTCACTGACAGCGGCGCCGGTGCCACCCGCAACCGATACAGACGATCAGCCCAGAAGAACTGATCGGCGGCGAACGGCATCACCAGCGAAGGAACACCGGCGCGGCAGGCCGAATGCGTGGTGCCGCTGCCACCGTGGTGGATGGCGAATGCGCAACGCGGGAACAGCGCTTCGTGTGGAGTCGGCCCCAGTACGAAGACCGAATCGGGCAAGCGCATCGCAGGCAGTCCCACCCAGCCAGGAAACAGCAGCACCCGGCGTGGCGCCAGCGCCTGCAGCAGGGCCGGCAACACGCGCTCGCGATCAAAGCCGGTCATGCTGCCGAAGCCCAGATACACCGGCGCCGGGCCGGCATCGAGGAAGGCCTGCAGATCGGCCGGGGGTATCCAGGGCGCATCAGGAAGGCGCCATTGGCCACAGACGATGTGGTCGGCCGGCCAATCCGCCGGTGGCGGCAGCAGCTGCGGCGAGATGCCATAGAGCATCGGCAGGCCGGGCCACAGCGAGCGGCGCGGCGATTGCCCCAGCTGCTTGCGAGCTGCGTTGATCGGCCGACGGAACTGGCGCCAGATCAGGCCGTTGACCAGCCCATAGCTGGCGCGGTTCAACCAGCCCGGCGAGCGTCCCGGTGGCAGGAACGGAGAGCGGAAGGCCCGCGTCGGGGTCAGCGGGATCATGCCGGTGCCGATGACCGGCAGTCCGCGGCGTTCGCCCACGCTCATGCCGACAAAGGCCGCCAGGCCACCGGTCAGAATCGCATCGCAGCCTTCGGCAGCGGCATCGGCCTGGCGCATCCAGCCGCTGACATGCTGCAGCGCCATCCGTGCCAGCCCGCTACTGGCGGCGGCAACACCGTTGCCACGCGAGACCAGCGCGACCACTTCGTCATGGATGTCACCTTCAAGAGCCGCATGGGGCACATCCAGTGCCTGCGCGCTGCCCAGGGTGCCGCCATCGGCAAGCAGTGTCACCTCGTGGCCTGCGCCGATCAGCCCATGGCAGAGCATGGCCAGGGGACGCGTATCGCCTTCGGTTCCGTAGGTCAGGGCCAGCAGCCGCATGGGAAGCTCCGCAGTGAACCGGAGCAGTATGCCGGTTGGCGGGCTCCCGGCCCTGCCGGTTCAGCCGCAGCCTGTGGGTAACTTGCGCAAGTGCTTGAACCCGTGCATAATGCGCGGCTCGCTGTGTCCGGTTTTCTACCGGGCGGCGCCCCCGGGAGCACGTCCCCGGCCGCCCAACGCCAGCGTAACCCTTTGATTCTCTTGACGTGTGGTGGGCAACCATCGAGGCCGCCGTCTCCCGGGCTACGGGCTGACAACTACTACTATCGAGGTGCGCAATGTCCCGCGTATGCCAGGTTTCCGGCAAGCGAGTGCAGACGGGTAACAACGTCTCGCACGCCAACAACAAGACCCGTCGTCGTTTCCTGCCGAATCTGCACGAGCGCCGTTTCTGGGTGGCCAGCGAGAACCGCTGGGTCAAGCTTCGTGTTTCCGCGCATGCACTGCGCACCATCGACAAGAACGGCATTGATTCCGTTCTGGCTGAGCTGCGTGCGCGCGGCGAAAAGGTCTGAGGAGTAAAGCATCATGGCAGGCAAGCGCGATAAGGTCCGTATGATTTCCTCGGCCGGTACCGGCCACTTCTACACGACCGACAAGAACAAGAAGAACACCCCGGGGAAGATGGAATTCCTGAAGTACGATCCGGTCGTGCGCAAGCACGTCCTGTACAAGGAAGGCAAGATCAAGTAATCCGCAAGGATTGCTGGTCCCCGCGAAGAAACCCGCCCTTGTGGCGGGTTTTTTCATGTCTGGCATCCAGGTGGTGGGTGCCGACCGTTGGTCGGCACGCTGTTCCCACACCCGGTGGCTGCCAACCTTGGCCGACACGCTGTCCCCGTGCTCGGTAGATGCCAACCTTGGCCGACATGCTGTCCCCGTGCCCGGTAGGAGTCGACCTTGGTCGACACGCGGTCCCCGCCCCCGGTAGGTGCCAACCTTGGTTGGCACGCTGCTTCAACGCAGTCGAGCGCGGCTCGACTCTACAAAGGCCGGTGGGCAGAATGGCCCATCACCTCCCGACGGGCGACACGATGCTGTTCGAGTGGTTGCTGGGTTCCTACCTGCTGCTGATCGACTGGCTGATCCGGCTGGTCGCGCTGTGCTGGATTCCCACCCGCACCACGCCCGGCGCGGCGCGCAGCTGGCTGCTGCTGGTCGGCTTCGTACCGCTGCTGGGCCTGCCGCTGTACCTGCTGTTCGGCCATCCGTGGCTGTCGCGCGAGCGCATCCGCCGCCAGGCCGAGGCCTCGCAGGTGATCCGTGAGGAGCAGGCGCTGCAGCATCGCCTGCGCTGGACTCCGCAGCCCGACACCGCCAGCGCCGAGATCGTGCCGCTGGTGCAGCGCCAGGGCGATTTCATGCCGGTGCACGGCAACGCCGTCGATCTGCTGACCGACTACGACGAGTCGCTGCGCACGTTGATCGCCGACATCGACCAGGCCGAAGACCGCGTGCACCTGCTGTACTACCTGATGTTCGATGACGCGGTCGGCGAGGCCATTGTCGAGGCCTTGCAGCGTGCCGCCGCGCGTGGCGTGCAGTGCCGCGTGCTGCTCGATGCGGTGGGCGCCAAGCGTGGCCTGCGCGCCTATCGCAAGCGCCTGCAGGCGCGCGACATCGAAGTGCGCGCGATGCTGCCCGGTGGCCTGCGCTGGCGCCGCAGCGGGCGCATGGACCTGCGCAACCACCGCAAGATCGCGGTGATCGACAACGAAGTGGCCTATGTCGGTTCGCAGAACCTGGCGGGCCCGCAGTTCGTGCCCGGTCACCCCAACCGCGAGCTGGTGGCGCGCGTGCGTGGCCCGGCGGTGGCGCATCTGGAAGCGGTGTTCGCCAGCGACTGGTACATGGAGACCGGCCAGCGCCTGGATGTGATCACCGATGTGCCCGAATGCGGCGACGACATCGCCACCCAGCTGCTGCCCAGCGGCCCGGCCTACCCGTACAGCAACGCGCGCGACGCGGTAGCCGCGCTGATCCACCTGGCGCGACGCCGGCTGGTGATGGTCACCCCGTACTTCGTGCCGGACGAAGCTACGCTCAGCGCCTTGCGCATTGCGGCGTTGTCCGGCGTGCAGGTGCAGCTGATCCTGTCTGCCAGCAACAACCAGCGGCTGACGTCGTGGGCGCAGGAGGCCTACTACGATGAGCTGCTGCGCTGTGGCGTGCGCATCGCGCTGTACGAGCCGCAGTTCCTGCACGCCAAGCACATGAGCGTGGATGAGGACATCGCCGTGCTCGGCTCGATCAACATGGATATCCGCTCGTTCGCGCTGAATGCCGAGATCGGCCTGATCTGCTACGACCGCGCGCTGGTGCAGCAGCTGTGCGCGATCGAGGATGGCTACCTGCGCGAGTCGCGGCAGCTGGACCTGCAGCAGTGGCGCAGCCGCCCTGCGTGGCGGCGCAGCCGCGAAGGTATTGCACGGCTGGCCGATGCGTTGATGTGAAGCAATGCCGGCCGCCCATTCCGGCAATCCGGCCCGTCATCGCCGATGGCCTACAATTGGCACATGACTGATTCACCGCGTAATGGCGAACTGGACCTGGCAATCATCGGTGGTGGTGCGGCCGGGGTGCTGGTGGCGATCCAGGTGTTGCGCCAGGCCAAGGCGCCGCTGGCGCTGGCCATCTTCGAACCCGCCTCGCAGCTGGCGCAGGGCATCGCCTACGCCACGCCGTGGCCGGAGCACCTGCTGAACGTGCCGTCGGCGAAGATGAGTGCGTTTGCCGACCAGCCCGGCGATTTCCTCGACTACCTGATGGCCGCCAACGCCTACCCGGGCGAGGCGCGCGAGGTGCTCGGCGAGCGTTACGTATGCCGCCACTACTTTGCGGCTTATCTGCAGCAGCGCCTGCAGGAGGCCGCTGCGACCAGCCCGGCACAGCTGCAGGTGATCGCGCAGCCGGTGCTGGGCCTGCAGCCGGATGACCATGGCTACCAGCTGACACTCGGCGATGGCAGCACGCTGCACGCCGCGCAGGCGGTGCTGGCCACCGGCAACAGCATGCGGCCGCTGCCGGTAGCCGGTGCCGAGGCACTGCCCGCCGATGACGTGATCGAGGCCTGGGACTACGACGGCGTGCGCACCCTGGCCGGCGAGCAGGCCGTGGCCATCGTCGGGTCCGGCCTGAGCATGGCCGACACCGTGTTGGCATTGGTCGCCGCCGGCCACACCGGCCCGCTGCACGTGGTCTCGCGCCATGGCCTGTTGCCATTGCCGCATGCGCATGGTGGCCTGCCCACGTTCGACCCGGCCACGCTGCTGCCGATGAACCTGCGCCAGCGCCTGCGCGCGTTGCGCGGGTTCGCACGCCAGGCACAGGCCGACGGCCTGCCGTGGCAGGGCGTGATGGACCGCATCCGTCCGCACGGGCAGGCGCTGTGGTGCAGCCTCGACGCGGCCGACCAGCGCCGCTTCCTGCGCCATGTGGTGCGCTACTGGGACGTACACCGCCACCGCATCGCCGAAGAGGTCGACGCACAGCTGCAGGCGCTGATCGAAAGCGGCCAACTGCGTATTCACCGGTCCCGCCTGCAACGCGTCGGCCGCGAAGGCGATGCCCTGCGGCTGTCGGGTCGTGATGCCTCCGGCAAGGATCAGCAGTGGACGATCAGCGGGGTGATCAACGCCACCGGTGTGGAAACCCGCGCCAGCGCGCTGCGCAATCCGCTGCTGCAGCAGCTGCAGGCCGATGGCCTGGCCCGCCCCGGCCCGCATGGGCTGGGCCTGGACAGCACGGTGCCGGGCGACCGCCTGCGTGCGGCCGGTGGCCAGTCGCAGGCACGGCTGGGCGTACTTGGCAGCCTGCGCATCGGCAGCCTGTGGGAAAGCCTGGCGGTGCCTGAACTGCGTCAGCAGGCGCAGGCACTGGCCACCCAGGTGGTCGCAGGAGCCGCGACGGCGATGCCGTAAAATGGGGGCATGGATGTCTCCCACCTGCTTGATGGCCTGAACCCGGCCCAGCGCGAAGCCGTCTCCGCTCCCCCCGGCCACCACCTGGTGCTGGCCGGTGCCGGTTCCGGCAAGACCCGCGTACTCACCCACCGCATCGCCTGGCTGCATGAAGTCGACGGCGTGCCGACCCACGGCATTTTCGCGGTGACCTTCACCAACAAGGCGGCCGGCGAAATGCGCCACCGCATCGACGCACAGTTGCCCAATGGCAGCCGTGGCATGTGGATCGGTACCTTCCACGGCCTGGCCAACCGCCTGCTGCGCCTGCACTGGCAGGACGCGAAGCTGCCCGAAGGCTTCCAGGTGATGGATTCGGATGACCAGCTGCGGCTGGTCAAGCGCGTGGTGCAGGCGCTGGAACTGGACGACGGCAAGTACCCGGCCAAGCAGATCGCGTGGTGGATCAACGAACAGAAGGACGAGGGTCGCCGCCCGCAGCACATCCAGCCCGAGCCGCACGACGCGTGGCTGGAAACCATGCGCCAGGCCTACATCGAGTACCAGGCGCGCTGCGACCGCGCCGGCCTGGTCGACTTCGCCGAGCTGCTGCTGCGCGCGCATGAACTGCTGCGCGACAACCCGGCGCTGCTGGCGCACTACCGCGCCCGCTTCCGCGAGATCCTGGTGGACGAGTTCCAGGACACCAATGCCATCCAGTACGCCTTCGTGCGCGTGCTGGCCGGCGATTCCGGCCACGTGTTCGTGGTCGGCGACGATGACCAGGCCATCTACGGCTGGCGCGGTGCCAAGGTCGAGAACGTGCAGGGCTTCCTGCGCGACTTCCCGGGCGCGCAGACCATCCGCCTGGAACAGAACTACCGCTCCACCGCCAACATCCTCGGCGCAGCCAACGCGGTGATCGCACACAACCCGGATCGCATCGGCAAGCAGCTGTGGACCGACAGCGGCGACGGCGAGCCGATCGACCTGTACGCCGCGTACAACGAGATGGACGAGGCGCGCTACATTGTCGAGCGTGCCCGCCAATGGGTGCGCGATGGTGGCAGCTACACCGAAGTGGCCGTGCTCTACCGCAGCAACGCGCAGTCGCGCGCGCTGGAAGAAGCGCTGCTGAGCGAACAGGTGCCGTACCGCGTGTACGGTGGCATGCGCTTCTTCGAGCGTGCCGAAATCAAGGACGCGCTGGCCTACCTGCGCCTGCTGTCCAACCGCAACGATGACGCTGCCTTCGAGCGCGCGGTCAATACGCCCACCCGTGGCATTGGCGATCGTACGCTGGACGAAGTGCGCCGCGAGGCACGCGCGCAGGGCATTTCGCTGTGGGAAGCAACGATGCTGGTCACCCAGGGCAACGCGCTGGCCGCACGCGCGCGCAATGCACTGGCCGGCTTCCTGGGGCTGGTCAACGAGCTGCAGGCGCAGACCGTGCACATGACCCTGGCCGAGCGCGTGGACCACGTGCTGGCCCGCTCGCAGCTGCGCGAGCACTGGAGCAAGGAAAGCCGCAATTCGCTGGATTCGGAATCGCGCACCGACAACCTCGACGAACTGGTCTCGGTGGCCTCGCGCTTCGTGCGCCGCGCCGACGACATCGAGGAAGTGGGCGAGGACATGGACGAGCTGGTCGCGTTCCTGGCCTATGCCGCGCTGGAGGCCGGTGAAGGCCAGGCGCAGGCCGGCGAGGACGGTGTGCAGTTGATGACCCTGCATTCGGCCAAGGGCCTGGAATTCCCGCTGGTGTTCCTGGCGGGCATGGAAGACGGCCTGTTCCCCAGCGCACGTTCGCTGGAGGAAAGCGGGCGGCTGGAGGAAGAGCGCCGCCTGGCCTACGTCGGCATCACCCGCGCGCGCCAGAAGCTGGTGCTGAGCTACGCCGAATCGCGCCGCATCCACGGCCAGGACAACTACAGCCTGCCGTCGCGCTTCCTGCGCGAGATTCCGCGCGAGCTGCTGCACGAAGTGCGCCCGAAGGTGCAGGTCTCGCGGCCGGCCTCGATGGGCGCCAGCCGGGTGATGGGCCATGCTTCGATCGAGGCGCCGCCAGTCAAGCTCGGCGCGCTGGTCACCCATCCCAAGTTCGGCGAAGGCATGGTGACCGACTATGAAGGCAGCGGCGCGCACGCCCGCGTGCAGGTCGAGTTTGCTGATGCCGGCAGCAAGTGGCTGGTGATGGCCTACGCCAACCTGACGGTGATCTGATCACCGTTCAGGGGTCGGATCCCTCCCGCAGGGAGGGCTCTGACCCCATCGCGGAATGCACGTGGTTGGGGCCGGAGCCTTTTCCGTTGGAAAAGGGATCCGGCCCCGATTAGGCTGCGCGCATGACCCGCAACGTGCTCTTCCTCTGCAGCCAGAACCGCCTGCGCAGCCCCACCGCCGAGCAGGTATTCGCCGATTGGCCGGGCATCGAGACCGCCTCGGCCGGGCTGCTGGCTGACGCCGAGGAAGTGCTCAGCTCTGAGCTGCTGCAGTGGGCCGACCTGGTGTTCGTGATGGAGCGCGCCCACCGCAACCGGCTGTCCAGCCGTTATAAGACTTGGTTGAACGGCAAGCGGGTGATCTGCCTGGATATCCCGGACGACTACGACTACATGGACCCGGTGCTGGTTGAGCTGCTGAAGCGCAAGGTCACTCCGTTCCTGCGTTGACGGGCTGTTGTAGAGCCGAGCCGATGCTCGGCGGCATCTGGCGCGAAAAGCAGCCGAGCATCGGCCCGGCTCTACAATAGGCGGTACTTCTTCCAGGAACGCCCCCATGACCGAACCCACCCTGCACGTCACCGTGACGTTGAATGCCAAGCTGCAACCCGAACATCGCCATGAACTGTTCGAGGATCCGCTTGACGCGTTGTTGCAGGCGGCCCAGGTGGGCGAGCTGACGGGCGGCGGCACTGCGATGTCCGATCTGGGTGAGGTCGAATACGGCGACATCGAAGTGGCGCTGGTCGATGCCGATGGCGTGCCGAAGCTGATCGACCTGCTGGAGCAGTTGGGTGCACCGAAGGGCTCGAAGATCCACGGCGCGGGCGAGGCCGACCTCAGCTTCGGCGTGACCGAGGGCCTGGGCATCTACCTGGATGGCCTGAACCTGCCGGACGAAGTCTACGAGCAGTGCGATTCCAACCACGTGTTCGAGCAGCTGTCGGAGAGCATCGACGGCCTGGGCGAGATCTGCAGCTGGTGGCAGGGCCCGACCGAGACCGCGCTGTACATGTACGGCCAATCGTTCGAGGTGATGCGCGATGCGATCGCCGGATTCGTGGCCAGCTACCCGCTGTGCCAGAACGCGCGCATCGTGCAGATCGCCTGAGCGACGTTGTTGTAGAGCCGAGCCCATGCTCGGCTGCCTTTCCCGCCAGAAGCAGCCGAGCACGGGCTCGGCTCTACAGAGAAGGGCGGGCCGGGCCTGTCCCCCGGACCACGTGACGGTGCGCACACGCCGCTGCGCGACGCCGGATTGATCCTGCTCAAGGCGCCGCCTCCACATCCGGTGTGCAATGGTGTCGTTCCCATCTGGCAGACCGCCACGGAGCCCCACCATGTACAAGCGCATCCTGATTGCCACCGACGGGTCCGAGCTGGCCGACAAGGGCCTGGCGAAGGGCTTGGAGCTGGCCAAGGACCTCAACGCCGAGGTCGATATCGTCACTGTTTCCGAGCCGTGGGCGGTCGGCATGTACGACGCCATGGGCTGGAGCGTGGGTTACATGAACAGCCCCGAGTACAAGGCCGACCGCGAGGAAGGGGCGCAGAAGGTACTGCAGCCGGCGCTGGCCAAGGCCGCCGAGCAGGGCATCACCGCCAACCCGGTACACGTGCTGGACCGCTATGCGGCCGACGGCATCATCGAGACCGCCGGCGAGCGCAACAGCGACCTGATCGTGATGACCTCGCACGGCCGCCGTGGCGTGACCCGTGTACTGCTGGGCAGCCAGACCGCCGAAGTGCTGGCACGCAGCACGCTGCCGGTGCTGGTCATCCGCTGATCCATACCCGCAGATTCAAGCGTTCCCGGGGAGGGGACCCGACGCCGGCCGCAGGATGCGCGCCGGCGTTGTTTTTTGTGGGGGATCGGGGGCGGATCCACGCATGGCGTGGATCTACTGATAGGCGGTCACCCACGCATGGCGTGGACCCACGTTCGTTGTCCCGGTAGATCCACGCCATGCGTGGATGGGCCGTGCCAATCACCCTGAGGGGGTCAGAGCCCTTTCCTGTGGAAAGGGATCCGACCCCGGTCACAACCCCGGTCACCTCACCAGCTGTACAGCTTCCAGTACACCGGCGACACACCGTCCTTGTCGTTGTCGAAACGGCCGTCGCCGTTCTTGTCGTACATGTAGAACGGAGCACCGCGCGATGGCGTCACCTTGACCATGCGCAGCTGGCCGGACACACGGTATTCCTCGATGACATCGCCGTTGTCCATGGTGCGCTTGGAGACATCGGCGCCCTTGACGTCCACCGGGGGAGCACCTGCGCCACCCATGCTGGCGCAGCCAGCGAGCAGGAGCAGGGAAGCCAGCATCAGGGTCTTCATCGGCGGGGGCCTTTGCCTGGAGAGAGCCCTGATTATGCCCCATCGCCAGGTGCGTGCCGTGTCGTCGCGGTGCAGGCACGGGCGCGTAGAATCGGCCCATGAGCAGATTAGTCCTGATCGACGGGTCCAGTTACCTGTACCGCGCGTTCCACGCGCTGCCGCCCCTGTCCAATGCACAGGGTGAACCCACTGGCGCACTGTTCGGCGTGGTCAACATGCTGCGTTCGACGCTGAAGGAACGCCCGGCCTACGTCGCGTTCGTGGTCGATGCGCCCGGCAAGACCTTCCGTGACGACCTGTACGACCAGTACAAGGCCAACCGCCCGCCGATGCCCGATGAGCTGCGCAGCCAGGTCGAGCCGATGTGCCGCATCGTCGAGGCGCTGGGCATCAGCATCCTGCGCGTCCCCGGCGTGGAAGCCGACGATGTGATCGGCACGCTGGCCCTCCAGGGCCTGGCGCAGGACCTGAAGGTGACCATTTCCACCGGCGACAAGGACTTCGCCCAGCTGGTGCGCCCGGGCATCGAGCTGGTCAACACCATGACCGGCAGCCGCATGGATTCGGATGCGGCGGTGATGGAGAAATTCGGCGTGCGCGCCGACCAGATCATCGACCTGCTGGCGCTGATGGGCGACGCGGTCGACAACGTGCCGGGCGTCGAGAAGTGCGGGCCGAAGACCGCTGCCAAGTGGCTGGCCGAGTACCAGCACCTGGATGGGGTGATGGCGGCCGCGCCCTCCATGAAGGGCAAGATCGGCGAAAACCTGCGCGCGGCGCTGGAGCGTCTGCCGCTGAACCGCGAGCTGGTGACCATCCGCACCGACCTGGCGCTGGACGCCAGCCCGACCACGTTGGCCCTGCGCGAGCAGGACGTGCCGGAGCTGACCGAGCTGTATGCGCGCTACGGCTTCACCCAGGCGCTGAAGGAGCTGGGTGCGCCGGTGCCGGCACCGGTGGCCGCCAGCGAGGCGACCCCGAGCCTGCGCGGCACTGCGGCCGGCTTCGCGCGTGGCAGCGTCGAGGCGCCCGCCGCCGGCACGCTGGATCCGGCACTGTCCGCGCCGGGTGAATACGAGACCGTGCTGAGCGCCGAGCAGCTGCAGGCCTGGGTCGAACGCCTGCAGCAGGCCGACCTGATCAGCTTCGATACCGAAACCGATGCGCTGGACGCGATGCGTGCGCGGCTGGTGGGCATCAGCCTGGCCGTCGAGCCGGGCAGGGCGGCGTACATTCCGGTCGGCCACGATTACCCGGGTGCGCCGGCCCAGCTGCCGATGCAGCAGGTGCTGGACGCACTGCGCCCGGTGCTGCAGGACCCGGCGAAGAAGAAGCTGGGCCAGCACGGCAAGTACGACCTGCACGTGCTGCGCCGCCACGGCGTGCAGGTGCAGGGCTACCACGACGACACCATGCTCGAGAGCTTCGTGCTCAATTCCACCGCCACCCGCCACGACATGGATTCGCTGGCGCTGCGCTACCTGGGCTACAGCACCATCAAGTTCGAGGACGTGGCCGGCAAGGGCGCCAAGCAGATTCCGTTCTCGCAGGTGGGCATCGACGAGGCCAGCCGCTACGCCGCCGAGGACGCCGACATCACCCTGCGCCTGCACCACGCGCTGCAGCCGCAGCTGCTGGCCGAGCCGGCGCTGGACAGCGTTTACCGCGGCATCGAGATGCCGCTGGTGCCGGTGCTGGCCAGCATCGAAGCCAACGGCGTGCGGGTCGACACCGACGAACTGCGCCGGCAGAGCCAGGACCTGTCTTCGCGCATGCTGGCAGCGCAGCAGAAAGCCACCGAGCTGGCCGGGCGCAGCTTCAACCTGGATTCGCCCAAGCAGCTGCAGGCGGTGCTGTTCGACGAGTTGAAGCTGCCGGCGGTGGTGAAGACTCCCAAGGGCCAGCCCAGCACCAATGAAGAGGCGCTGGAGGCGATTGCCGACCAGCACGAGCTGCCGCGCGTGATCCTGGAGTACCGCGGGCTGGCCAAGCTGCGCAGCACCTACACCGACAAGCTGCCGGAGATGGTCAACCCGGACACCGGCCGCGTGCATACCAGCTACCACCAGTCCGGTGCCGCCACCGGCCGCCTGTCCTCGTCGGACCCGAACCTGCAGAACATCCCGATCCGCACCGAGGATGGTCGCCGCATCCGCCGCGCGTTCATCGCCCCGGAGGGCTTCCAGCTGCTGGCGGCCGACTATTCGCAGATCGAACTGCGGATCATGGCCCACCTGTCCGAGGACCCGGGCCTGGTGCGTGCCTTCGAGCAGGGCGCCGACGTGCACCGTGCCACCGCCGCCGAGGTGTTCGGGCGCACGCTGGAGGAAGTAACCCCGAACGAGCGCCGCGCCGCCAAGGCGATCAACTTCGGGCTGATGTACGGCATGAGCGCCTTCGGCCTGGCCCGCAACCTGGGCATCGACCGTGGCCAGGCGCAGGACTACGTGGCGCTGTACTTCAGCCGCTACCCGGGCGTGCGCGATTTCATGGAGCGGATGCGCCAGCAGGCCCGCGACCAGGGCTATGTGGAAACCCTGTTTGGTCGTCGCCTGTACCTGAACGACATTCATGCACGTAACCAGGGCCTGCGCGCCGGTGCCGAACGCGCGGCGATCAACGCGCCGATGCAGGGCACCGCCGCCGACATCATCAAACGCGCGATGGTGGACGTGGACCAGTGGCTGCGTGACAGCGGCGCACCGGCACGGATGATCCTGCAGGTGCACGATGAACTGGTGTTTGAAACCGAAAGCAGTTTCGTTGAAGACTTGCGTTTGCAGGTGGTCGAGCGCATGTCGCAAGCGGCCAAACTGCGGGTGCCACTGGTGGTCGATACCGGCGTCGGCAACAACTGGGACGAAGCGCACTGAGGGTATTTCAGGCCGAAAACGACGTGAATTCGTTCATTCGTCAGAGGTTTCTGACTCGATCATGAATGTTGTCCTGATCGAGGTTCATTAAATTGGGCCCCTTCACGAACCGTTAGTGTTCGGAGTGCTTCTATAACTCTCGACAGGCGCAACGCCTGTTGTGGATCTCTCCCATCCCCTGGAGCAGATCTCGGAACGGGGACTCCTCCCCAAGTGCCCGTTCCCCGGCCCCGTTGACCTCCCCCTGGTCAGCGGGGCTTTTTATTTGTGCCGCCGCAGCACCAGGGATGGGGTCAGATCCTTGGTGCTAGGCTGGGCTACCGTCCCACAGGGGAAGACCATGCCCGACCTGTTCGCACTGGCAATGCCCTGGTGGGAGTTCATCCTGCGCGCGGTGGTGGTCTATGTCGTGGTGCTGGGCATGGTCCGGCTTGGCGGCAAGCGGGCTCTAGGGCAGATCACGCCCTTCGACGTGCTGTTGATCGTGCTGCTGGGCAATGCGGTGCAGAACGCGCTGCTGGGCACCGATACCTCGCTGGGCGGCGGCCTGCTGCTGGCCGCGACCCTCATCCTGCTCAACTATGGGGTGGGCTGGCTGACCACCCGGAATCGACGCATGGAGCGGATGATCGAAGGAGAACCTACCGTAATCGCGCGCGATGGCCGGCTTTTGGAGGGTGTTCTCCGCCGCGAACTGATCAGCCGGGCCGATTTCGATGCTGCGTTGCGCCAGCAGGGTGGCCTGCGGATCGAGGATGTGCAGATCGCCCTGCTGGAGACGACCGGGCACATCACCATCCTTCCGCGGAAGGGCACCTGATCGTGCAGCACCGAGCATGGGCTCGGCGCTACAGCGCATCATTCACGGTGTGCAGCGGGTAGTGCCGGCCGCCGGTTTGCGCTCGTAGTAGGCGAAACGATTGCCGCTGTCGATACCGACCAGGTTGCCGTTCTGCAGCAGCTGCAGCACGAAGTCGCTGCCGATATCGCGGTGGATGAGGATGCGGCCGTCGCTCAGGCTTGCCCGCAGTGGCTGTTCGCGGCCACGGGCCTCAACCACACCACCCTCGAGGAAACGCAGCTGCGACAGCACGCTGCGCTCGGCTTCAAAGCTGCCACAGGGCAGTGCGGCGGCCGGCACCGGCGTGAGCGCTGCCGCGGGGGCGCTGGCGAGAACGGCAAGGTCTTTGGCCGGACCGCAGGCCGGGGCATCCGCGCGCTGTGCACAGGATCGCTGCAGCGCATCGCGGGCCTCCTGCAGGCGGCCACTGCTCCACAAGGTTTCGGCGGTGTCGGCGCAGAACGTTTCGCCCTGTTGCACGCGGCAAAGGTCGATCAGTTCATCAAGCTGTGCAGGTGGCAGAGGCGCATCCACGGAATGCTGCAGGCCGAGCAGGGCCTTGCCCATCATTTCCGAGGCAATCTCTTTGGCTGCCGTCATGCAACCCTCGGCGTCGAACGAGGGCAGCTCCTCCCTGCAGATCTCGGGAATCGGCGGTTCTTCCTTTCTGGGCGCTGCGTCCTTGGCCTGCTGCTGGTAGGTCTCCAGCAGGCGCATGCAGGCTGCGCCCACGCCCTCGGCGCACCAGGCGTGCAGTTTCACGGGTGCGGCCTCTGGCAGCGCCTCCAGGCACTCGGAGGTGTTCATCACGCAACCGTCCTCGACGGGCTGCGGCATCGTCTTGCAGGCGGCGGCGTGCTCACGGGTGAACTCGCGATAGGGCGTGCTGATCGTGCGGTCGTTGTCCGAGAAGTACCAGTTTTCCAGCTGGCCCGTGGAGAGGTTGCCGGTACCGAGCACGTCTTCCTGGCGGGCGATGCGCAGTTCCTCGGTGGCCTGGTAGGGGCCGGACAGGAAGCCGTGGCCTTCGCTCTCCAGGGTCAGCGTGGTGTTGCCGCTGCTGTCCTTGTAGGTGCCGCAGGCCATCGACTGCGCGGCGGCCGGCAGGCTGGCCGAGGCCAATGCAAGCAACAGCAGGGAGCGCCAGCCCACAGCGCGGGGGCGGGGGGAAACAGCAGCGGGCATGGGGTCATCCTTGAAGGAAGTGAGCAGGGCCTGTCCGGTGCGGGGCGCACCACAGGCGCGAGAAGGCGCCACGCGTCAGGCGTGGCGCCGGAAGATCAGAGCCAGTCGCGTGGCACCAGGTAGTCGGCCAGGCGCGCCTCGGCGCTGCCCGCTTCCGGGGCGAAGCCGTACTCCCAGCGCACCCGCGGCGGCAGGCTCATCAGGATGCTCTCGCTGCGGCCGCCGCTCTGCAGGCCGAACAGCGTGCCGCGGTCGTAGACCAGGTTGAACTCCACGTAGCGGCCGCGGCGGTACAGCTGGAACTCGCGTTCGCGCTCGCCATGCGCGGTGTCCTTGCGCTGCTGCACGATCGGCAGGTAGGCGTCGAGGAAACCATCGCCGACCGCACGCAGATAAGCGAAGTCGCGCTCGAAGTCGCCGTGCAGGTCGTCGAAGAACAGCCCGCCGACGCCGCGCGTTTCATTGCGGTGGCGCAGGAAGAAGTACTCATCACACCAGCGCTTGTGCGCGGCATAGCGTTCGTCGCCGAACGGCGCACACAGATCGCGTGCCACCTTGTGCCAGTGCTGCACATCCTCGTCGAACGGATAGAACGGGGTCAGGTCGAAGCCGCCGCCGAACCAGCTGGCCACCACTTCACCATCGCGCTGCGCCTGGAAGAAGCGCACGTTGGCATGGGTGGTCGGCACGTAGGGGTTGAGCGGGTGGAACACCAGCGACACGCCGGTGGCGCGCCAGGAGGCGCCGGCCAGTTCCGGGCGGTTGGCCGAGGCCGACGGCGGCAGGCGGCTGCCGGACACATCGGAAAAGCCGATACCGGCCTGCTCGAACACCGCGCCGTCGCGCAGCACGCGGGTGCGCCCACCGCCGCCCTCGGCACGCTGCCACAGGTCTTCCTGGAAGCGGGCCCGGCCATCGACGGCCTCGATCGCCGCACAGATGCGGTCCTGCAGGTCGGTGAGGTAGGCGCGCACGCGCTCGAATTCGTTCATGGCGCGTACTTTACCGCAGGGCCCGCCCGAAGCTGCGGACAGGCCCTGGCCGGCTCAGCGCTTGCGGTTGGAATGGCGTGGCGGCGGGGTGTCGTCTGATGCCGCGTCATCGGCCGCCTTCTGCAGCGCGCGGCCCAGATCGATCAGTTCCCAGTTCTGGGTGCCGAGCACGTCGCAGGCCACGTGCAGGCCACTGCGGTCGGCCTTGCACAGCCGGTCCAGCAGTGCATGTGCATCCACCTCGGCATCGTTGCCCTGGGCCGTGACCAGGTTCTCGCAGCCCTCGCGGACGCCGGCTCGGCAGACCGTGGTGTAGTGCTCGGCGGCCTGCAGCCAGTGCCCGGACAGCGCAAGGCGGTTGCCGAGTATGTTGCAGCCCTGCAGCCTGCCCTGCGCGCAGCAGGCTTCCGCCCCGCCGGCAGCGAGCGCCTGCGGGCAATCCTGGGGCAGCGGCAGCACGGTGTACTGCTTTGGTGCACTGCAGCGGCCCGGGCCATCTCCAGTGGAGGTGAACACCTGGAAGCGGGTCCAGGTATCCAGGCCCAGCAGTTGGCCGCCAGGCAGCGGACGCAGCACGAAGTCGCCGCCCCTGTCGTGGCGGATGCGGATGTCGCCCTCTTCGACGCGGGCGCGGAGATGACTGTTCCAGCCAACGCCGACCAGGCCGTTGTCACCGAAGTCCAGCGTGTCCATCAGACCGCCATCGGCCCGGTAGTTGCCGCAGGGCAGGGCCGTTGCCGGTTGCGGTTGCAATGATGCGCCCAGCGCCTGCAACGCCGGCAGATGCTCGCAGGTGGCGGTGTCGTTGCCCGGTGTGCAGGCCGCAGCCAGCGCCTGCACCGCCAGCAGGGGATCTCCCGCGTCCCAGGACAGTTCGGCCACCCGCTCGCAGAAGCCGCCATGCGCTACCTCGCGGCACAGCCGCAACAACTGTTGCCGCCGCTCAGCCGGAATGATCACCGGCACGGTCGGCGCCGTCATCGTCACCATGGCTTCGGTCATGGCTGCCGTCATCGCGGCCTTGACCAGCTGCGCCTGCACTGCGGGGTCGGCCTCGAGCGCGGCGGCACATGCCGGGGTTTCCTGTTCGAAGCCACCGTTGTCACAGGCAGCGGGGAGCTTGATGCCGGACAGGGCGGCGTCGAGGGCCGCCTTCTGCTGGACAGGATCGGCCTTCACCGTAGGCTTGGCTTCATCACGCCAGCGATCAGCCAGTTGCAGGCACATGCCGGGCACGCCTTCCCGACACCCTGCTTCCAGCGCGGCCGGAGTGGCTTCGTGACGGTTGTCCAGGCAGGCCACGGCATTGGCCAGGCAGCTGCCTTCAGCCGGTGTGGCTGCGGCGGCGCACTGTTCGGGGGCCAGCAGGATGTAGGTCGTGCCATCCACCTCGACCGTGCGGCCACGATCACGTACCTGCAGCGGGCTGGGCAGGCCGTACTCCAGGTTCACCAGTTGCAGCTTCCCGTCGATCTGCTGGAACGCGACCGGAGACGGTGCACTGCCGAAGTGCTTCTGCTCGCCACGGTTGGGTGAGCTGATGCGCAGCGTGCTGCTGCCTTCGTCGGCCTTGAATAGACCGCATTGTGGTGACTGTGCGGCGGCCATCGGTGCGGCCAGCAGCAACGCCCAAGCCAGCCAGCGGCGGCGCGGTGCGGGTGAATGCATGTCGTCTCCTTGACGATCAAACGGGAAACTCCAGGCGCTACGGCGAACCACGGCCCTCGCGCGGGGGCGTGCATTGTGCCGTGCCGGGCACGAACTGGTAACGCTGGTAGGCGGTCTGCGCATCCATGCCGAGCAGATCGCCGTTGCCGAGCTGGCGCAGCACAAGGGTTTCGCCGTTCTGCTGCAGGTGGATGGCGCCGTTCTGCAGGCGGGCCCGGGTGCCATCGCCGAAGTCGAGCCTGTCGATCACGCCTCCATCGGCCTGGTAGCGGCCGCAGGGCACCTGCTGGGCCGGGACGAGGCGCAGGTCAGCGCCGGGACCGCGCAGCGGTGCGATGCGTTCGCAGGCGCTGGCGCGGCCGGCATCGCAGACCACCTGCAGCGCCTGCACCGCCAATGCGGGCTCCAGCGCGATCAGCTGCTGTGCGGCTAGTTCGACGCAGAAGCGGCCACTGCGGTGCTGCAGGCACAACTGCTGCAGGCGATCGCGTGCAGCGGCCGGAAGCGGTGAATCCGGCATGTTTTCGTCTTCCTGTTGCAGGCGTTCACCGACCTTCTGCATGGCGGCGGCCAGCGCATCGCCGGTCAGCGTCTCGCAGGCCCGCGGGTCATGGCCGGGCGTGTGTTCGCGGCAGATGGGCGGGCGTTCGAAGCGCGCGGGGCTGGTGTCATCGCTGCCGACTGCAGTTGTTCCATCGCGAAGCTGGCGCAGCAGCGCCGAGCAGCCCGCGCCAACGCCTTCGCTGCACGCACGCTGGGCCTGGCCGGGTGAGGCCGTGGGCAGCCGTGCAACGCAGTGGCTGCCGGCGGCGCGGCAGCTGCCGTCCATCGCGCTGGGCTCGCTGGCGCAGGCGCGGGGCTGGCGCAGGGTGTAGAGCACCACCCCGTCGTGCTCGATGCGCTGCCCATCGGCGCTGATCCGGATCGGCTGCGCCACGCCATCGTCGAGCATGACCAACCGCGTCTGTGCCGCACCGCGATCAACCCACAGCGGCTGCGGCTCGCTGCCATCATCGTGGTGGTAGCCGCTGCCCGGAGTGGTGAACACCAGCGCCATGCCGCCATCGGCGCTGCGGTATTCGCCACATTGCAGCGCATCGGCGCCGGCAGGCAGCGCAGTCAACAGCAGCAATGCGGGGAGAAGGGTCGAAAAGCGCAAGCGACGGTCCTTGTCGTGCGGGAAAGGGGGTGGCTCAGTGGAAGCGCGAGCGGATGTCCGGCCGCAACAGGCGCCAGGCCAGCCAGCCCTGCAGGCCGAGGAGCACCAATGACATGGCCACCACGGTCAGCGTGATCAACCAGCGTTTCAGATGGAGTTCCTGCTGCAGGACGGCGTCGTCGGAGAGAAACGGGATGACATCACGCATGAACACGTCCAACCAGCCGGCGATCGCAAAGTTGGCCAATGCGCTCAGCAGCAGGATCACCACAAAGCTCCACAGGCCCCAGCTGCGCTCGCGCAGCAGGCCCCAGCTGGCCAGCGTCGAGGCCAGGCACAGCAGCGCGGCAATCATCGACGCGGCTACCGGATGCGCCAAAAGCCAGATCAGGCTGTGCAGGTGCTGGTCTTGTACTTCCCTCTCAACCAGATGCCAGATCGGAAGGTTGTGCAGCGGCCACAGCAGCAGCCCCTGCATCACGAAGTACACCGTGAGCAGCAGCGACAGCCAGAACGAAGCGTGTGCGATCGGGCGCACCCAGGCGTGATAGGTCGGCTGGACCAGCGAGGGAATCGGCGGGATCGACATTGACATCCGGTGTCCTTGCAATCGGTGCCCGCGCGATCAGCGGGCCGTCACCCGGGTGGCGACGGCCGGCAGGATATGGTGTTCGCTCAACGGTGCCAAGGGCTGGCCATGCGGCGGCTGCAGTGGCACCCAGGCCAGTTCGGCGATCTCGGCACATGCCTGTGGCGTGCCGTCCACCCGCACCCACCAGGCCTGTGCCTGCACGCGATGGCCGGGTTCGTTCACCGCCCAATCCTCAAAGGTGCCCAGCGCGATGGCGGTTTCGGCGCACAGCTGCACACCGAGTTCTTCGTCCAGTTCGCGGGCCAGCGCCTGCAGCGGCGCTTCGCCGGGTTCGGGCTTGCCGCCCGGTTGGATGAAGCGGCTGGCGCCGTGCTTGCGTACCACCAGCGCCCGGCCGCGGTCATCCAGGATGACCGCGGCCACGATGTGGATCGTGGCCGCGGCGTTGCTCACTTCAGGTTCTGCTCGAACAGCTTGAGGATGCGCTTGTACTGGTCCAGCCAGGAATCGGCGCGCACATAGCCGTGGCGCTCCAGCGGGTACGGTGCGATCGACCAGTTGTCCTTGTGCAGTTCGATCAGGCGCTGGGTCAGGTTCACCGAGTCCTGGAAGAACACGTTGTCATCCATCATGCCGTGGGCGATCAGCAGGTTGTCCTGCAGGTTCTGCGCGTATTCGATCGGCGAGGACACGCGGTACGCCTCCGGATCGATGTCCGGGGTATTGAGGATGTTGCTGGTATAGCCGTGGTTGTACTGGTGCCAGTCCACCACCGGGCGCAGCGCGGCGCCGGCCTTGAACGTGCCCGGCGAGCGGAACAGGGCCATGAAGGTCATGAAGCCGCCGTAGGAACCACCGTAGATGCCGGCATGGTCGCGGTCACCCTGCTGGGTGTCGACCAGCCAGTCCAGGCCGTCCTTGTAGTCTTCCAGTTCCGGGTGGCCCATGTTGCGATAGATCGCCGTACGCCAGTCGCGGCCGTAGCCCTCGCTGCCGCGGTAATCCATGTCCAGCACGATGTAGCCCTTCTGCACCAGCAGGTTGTGGAACATCTGCTCGCGGAAGTAGGCCGGGTAGCGCTGGTGCACGTTCTGCAGGTAGCCGGCGCCGTGCACGAACATCACGATCGGGTACTTCTTCCCCGGTTCCTTGTTTTCGGGCTCGTAGTACTTGGCCCAGACCACGCCGGCGCCATGCTTGGACGGCACCGCCACCAGCTTCGGCTGGATCCACTGGCGCGCCTTGAACTCGGCAGTGCGGGTGTCGGTCAGCACGCGGGCCTGGCCTGCGCCGGTGCTCGGTACCACGGCCAGCTGCGCCGGCAGGTAGGCGCCGGAGTAGCGCACCAGCAGCTGCTGGCCGTCCGGCGACAGCGAGAAGTCTTCCACGCCGTTGAGGCTGGTCAGCTCGCGCACCTGGCGGCTGCCGGTGTCGACCGCGCAGACTTCGTAGTCATGCGGCGCCTGCTGGTTGCACAGGAAGTAGAAACCCTTGCCATCGGCCGAGGGCACCGGCGCCGAGGTTTCCCACTTGCCGCTGGTCAGCGCCTGCGGCTTGGCCGTACCGGACTGGGTATACAGGTGCGAGAAGCCCGATTCCTCCGACAGCAGCCACAGCGTGCGGCCATCGGCCATCCAGCCGAAATCATTGAAGCCCCAGTTGATCCAGGCGTTGTCGGTCAGGCGATGGCGGTTCTGCACGCGGCCGTCGGCGGCGTTGATGCTGACGATCCAGCGGTCCTTGTTGTCGTTGGCACGCAGCATCACCGCGGCCTGCTGGCCATCGGGGCTCCAGCGGATGCCACCGCCCATGAAGTCGCTCATCACCTGCAGGCTGCGCTCGCCCTTCAGCGCGTCCTTGCCGGCCTTGCGGCGCAGCTCGGCCAGCGGATCGGTGCTGATGCCCGGCAGGCCGGCCAGCGAAACCTTCTCGGCCTTGCCGGTGCGCACGTCCACGTACCACAGCGTGTGCGGCTCGAAGCCGTTACGGCCGACGCGGGTGCGGGTGTCCTCGGTTTCCTCGTAGCCCGACTCGGTCACGTACAGCGGCATCTTGCCGCCACGGCCGTCATCGAAGTCCTTCGGCTTGGTCACCACGACCAGGTGGGTCAGGTCAGGCGACAGCACGCTGTCGGCGATCTCCACGTCGGCGCCCAGGTACACCGGGCCCGGCGCGCGGGTCGGGTCAGCCTGGCGCCAGCGCTGGTCCTGGTCCTTCAGTGCTTCGCGCTGGTCACGGTCGCGGCGAAGGGTTTCCAGCGTGCGCAGCTGCTGGTCGCGCAGCACGTCGGCCTTCGGCGGCGTACGCGGGTCCTTTTCGGCCTTCAGGCTGGCCACCTGCTGCACGCCGCTGGCGGCGGTCCAGTGGAACCAGTTCTGGCCGACGCGCCAGATCACGCCATTGTCGGCGGCGAAGTTCACGTTGCCCGCGCGCTCGTTGCTGCGGGTCAGCTGCGTCAGCGCGCCGCTGCGCAGGTCGCGCACGAACACGTCGCCATTGCGCACGAAGGCGCTGCGGCTGCGGCTGCGGTCGTAGACCGGCTCGGCCACGTCCAGGGTGCCGCGCTGGTCATCGGCCACCTGCGCGGCCACGCCACCGGCCACCGGCTGGCGGAAGGTATCGCGCACCGGGCTGCCGTTGCGCTTGAGCTGGTACTCCACCTGCTGGCTGTTCCACGACCACCAGGCCTTCTCGACCGGCGGGCCGATCCAGTCCGGGTCGGCCATGGCCTGTTCGATGGTGATCGGCGTCGGCGCGGCATGCGCGGCCGGTGCGGCCAGCACGGCCGACAGCAGGAGGGACAGGGGCAGCACTCGGGACATGGGCGGACGGCACCAGTAGAGGAAAACCGGCCAAGCGTAGCAGCCGCACGGGCCGGGGGCAGGGGCCACAGGTCATGGCAGCGGGATTGGCAAAGTAGTGCAACCGCTGGCCGGCCTCGCGCATCCATTCTCCTGAACCCGCATCATCCACCGAACAGGAGCCCGACCATGCAGGAACTGATCCCGATCACCCTCTTCATCTGCATCGCCTACGCGATCCACGCCATTGCCGATGCCCGCGCGCGTAGCAAGCTGGTGGCCCCGCACGTGCCCGAGGAAGTGATCCGCTCGCTGGCCGTGCTGGAAGAAGAGCGCCGCCGCCAGGGCGCGCTGCGCTGGGGCATCAGCCTGGTCTGCCTGGCGCTGGCCATGGCCCTGCTGGAAGCGATGGGTGCCCGTGACCTGACCTTCGGCGCCGCCGCCGCACTGGTCGGCAGCGCCGGCCTCGGCCAGCTGCTGGCCTGGCACTTCACCCGTCCCGCCGTCCGCAAGGGCTGAGCTGGAACATGCCACGGGCACAGGGGGCGCCCCGTAGATGAGCCTGTTCGGCGAAGCATTGTCGGCACTGCGGGGCCGTCGCCGTCACGATGCAGCGGCGACGGCGGCACCCGCCGCACCGCTGGACGCGGACCAGGCCCTGGTGCGAGCCATCATCGATGGCTCGCAGTCGGCCTTCGCGCAGCTGGTTGAAGCCCACCAGCGCACCTGCGCGCATGTGATCGGACGCATGGTGGGCGACCGCGACCAGGTGGCTGACCTGCTGCAGGAAACCTTCCTGGCCGTGTTCCGCCAGCTGCACCGGTTCCGCTTTGAATCTTCGTTGCGTACCTGGGTTTCGCGGGTGGCCTACACCACTGCACTGCAGCACCTGCGCCGGCGGCGGCTGGAGGCGCAATGGGTGGTGGCGGTGGAGGTGCCGGAGGAACTGGGGATCGGCGATGAAGGCCCCGGGCCCGCCGAGTTGAGCGAGGCGCTGCAGGCCGGGCGCCAGCTCGGCGTGGCACTGGAACGGCTGAGCGCGCCGCAGCGCCTGATCGTCGGCCTGCACTACCTGGAGGATTTCGATCTGGCCGAAATCGAGCAGGTGACCGGGCTGGCGCGCGGTACCATCAAGAGCCACCTTCACCGTGCGCGCCAGGTCCTGAAGCAGGAACTGACGCGGCGTGCCGCCGCCGGAGAACTGCTGTGAACCGACCGACCGACCCTCGCGATGCGGAAGAGCGCGCGCTGGCGCAGGCGTTGCGTGAGCAGGTGCAGCGGGAAGAAACGCCGGATGTGAGTGAGGCGCTGCAGAAGCGCATTGCCGCTGAGTCGCGCGACAGTGGCGTGGGCTATGTGGTGGTGCAGGTGCTGTTGTTTGGCGCGCTGTTGGCTGCAGCGGCCTGGTACATCTGGGTCTAGAAGAACATTGACGCCCGCAACTGCTTTGGGACGCTTCTTCCTCCAACTTCCGATCAGATATCCAAGCGTCGGGCGTTGTCTCCACGTCGGCAGTTGGCCTTTCCCGTCAGACTCCGTCACGTCGGCCTCGTCATCAGTGGCAGTCGCTCTATCCAGGGTCCGCGAGCTACGTGTGTTTCCTGAGGAAAGTTGCAAACTCCATGCCTCCGCTTGAGTCGGAGTTTCACAATCAGAGACTCTCAACCATCAGCTTCCACGGGTATGGAGTGAGAATCACATGGACAGGTGCGCCAGTAATCCAACGCCGGATGCAATTGGATGATGCTCTACTACATCCAGCTTTCGCTTGCCCGATTCAAGCAACGAATCGGGACTCATCTGGCAATCGCTCTCATGCTGGGTGCGGGGGTGGGGATCACGACCGTGATGCTCTCCATTGTTCTCCAGGCATCGTCGGATCCCGCGCCAGGCCGGAGCTCCGCGTTGTTCCGCCCGTACCTTGACGCGCGTCCAGATGCTCTGCGCAGTGGTTCCTCGGATCCGGGACAGGCACTGACCTGGCCGGATGCGAAGGCGCTTCTGGGCCAGGGGAGGTCGTGGAAGCAGGCCGCCATGGCGGGCGGGGCGGTGACGCTCTCCCGGCCGGGAGCCTCCAGCGCAAGGCTGCGTGCGAGGTTCGCAACGTCCGAAGTGTTCAGTGTTCTTGGCATTGCTGTTGTTGAAGGGCGCGCATGGACCGCCGAGGAGGGGCATGCTGCGAGTCGTATAGTGGTCCTGTCGCGTGCGCTTGGTGAGCGCGAGTGTGCGCAGGACTGTGTTGGTCATCGGTTGGAACTGGGCAGGCGCACCTACACTGTTGTGGGTGTCGCGGAGGATTGGCATCCGGTGCCGATGTTTCAGGGAGATCTCACACGCCGGCCGTTTGTGGAACCTGACGAGATCTACCTGCCGGTTGAGACCGCAATCGCGGACAGGCTGACTGTTGTGGATGGGACGGCGATCTGGGGGGGTGACCAGGACACGGACCCTGCAGGAGCCAACGTGTCATGGCTCCAATTGTGGGCGTGGCTGCCCACCGCGGACGATGTCGCCGCCTACCGGGCGAATCTGGATGCCTATGCACAGGCAAAGGGCCTTCGGATCGAACCAGGCACCCAGCAGGTGGCACTTTGGCCGTTGATGGAGTGGCTGGATAGGCTGGGATTGGTTCCGGAGCGGGCCAGGATGCAGCTTCGGCTGTCACTGATCCTTCTCGGTGTGTGCATCGTCAACGCGGCGGCGCTGCTGAGCTTCAGTCTGGGGCGCCGTCGGCGGGAGCTCGCGATACGACGTGCACTGGGAGCGCGACGTCGGGACGTGTTCATCCAGCTCATGTGGGAATCCATCGCGGCGGGAGCCGCAAGCAGTGTGCTCGCTGTCGTCACCTACACGCTGGGAATCCGGGTGGTTGCTGCGGGAGACGTTCTGCCCAGCGCGATAACGGCGATGCATGCTGGGGCAATGCTGATGGCCGCTGGCCTGGGAGTCGTCACGACGTTGCTCTGTTCATTGGTCCCGTCGTTTGAAATCTGCAGGGTCAGCTCCCTGTCGAGTGCCTTCGCGAAGGGGGCTGCCTGAAATGTTCGACTCGATGAGGGAGACCCGACGACATTTGGGAAGCGCCGCACTGCTTGCAGTGCAGGCAGCGCTTGCAAGCCTGGCATGTGCGTTCGCACTGCAATCTGCGCTGGACAGCTTCGCCAGATTGAACGCCGGGAGCATCCGGGAGGCAGCATCGATTGGTGTGGTCAGAGTCTCTGATGTCGAAGACGGCGCGGATGCGGCAGTGCTGCGGGCAGACCTGTCCGCGATCCGGCTGCCCGGTGTTCAGAACACGGTTGTGAGCGACGCTGTTCCGTTCGGGGGAAGAGCCCATCGATACGGCGTATGCACCAGTGAGTCGGCCATGGTGCATTCGATGAACGCGGGCACGGCAGACGTTGCTGGATGTGATCGCGTTCCCGTTGTAACTGCAAGCTCTGGCTTGCTGGCGATGCTGGGCGCGGGAATCGTCCTGGGGCGCGATGCCATGGAGGAGGACATGGTTGAAGGCGCTCCGGTGGTGCTGATCAGTGAATCGCTGGCTGCCCATCTGTTCGGAACGGGGAATGCTGTTGGCCGCCACCTGTATTTCGGCCCCGGCAGCAGCCGGGTCATCGTGGGCGTATTTGCGTCTGTTGCTGGACCGGCGCCAGGCGGCAATGAGCGGGACTCGCAGTGGGTGCTGCTCCCGGGCCTTCCCATGGGCGCCAGTCGCTATTATCTGGCGAAGTGGAAGTCGGAGGTTGATCGTTCATCGCTTGATCGCACCGCCGATGCGCTGCAGCGGCCTTATCGGATCATGCATCCAGCCGGTGTCGAGACGCTGGCGGGTTATCGCGACGCCTACGTCAAAGCTGATCGCTTCGCTACGACCGTGCTCGCGGTCATGACCGCCGTTGTTCTCGGTGTGCTGATGGCCGGCGTTTCTGGAGTTGTGGGCGCGTGGCTTGATCAGCGCCGGCACTCCATTGGGGTTAGACGGACATTGGGTGCTCGCGGATCCGTGATCTTTGCCGAAATCATGTTCGAGGTTTCACTGTTCACCACGCTGGGCACCCTGCTCGGCGCGTTGTCGTTGCAGTGGGTAGGGTCGCCGCAGGACGGCATCACCGGTTCACCGTGGTTCTCGATATCGAGCGCTGTTGTGCTGGTGATGGCGGCCTGCTTGACTGCACTGGTACCCCGGGCCCTGAGAATCGCCAAGGAGCCGCCCTTGACCCTGCTGGAGCCCCTGTAGCCCATTCATCCTGTCACCCAGCTTCACCTGCGACAAAGTGAAGCAGCGCGTCACCCGGTCGCATCCCGTCTTAACGAAATCCTCCTAAAGTGGTCCGGTATCCCACCGGTCACAGGCAGGAGGCGTCCCTTGGACGCGTTGTTGTTGTCCCGGATCCAGTTCGGATTCGTCATCAGTTTCCATGTGCTGTTCCCCGCCTTCACCATTGGCACGGCCAGCTGGCTGGCCTTCATCGAATGGCGCTGGCTGCGCACGAAGTTGCCCGTGTGGCGCGAGCTGTATTTCTTCTGGCAGAAGATCTTCGCGGTGTCGTTCGGCATGGGCGTGGTCAGCGGCATCGTCATGGCCTTCCAGTTCGGAACCAACTGGCCACGGCTGAGCGAGGTGGCCGGCACGGTCATCGGCCCGCTGCTGACCTATGAAGTGCTGACCGCGTTCTTCCTGGAAGCCAGCTTCCTCGGCGTGATGATGTTCGGCTGGGGCCGCGTCTCGCCGCGCCTGCATTTCCTGTCCACCTGCATGGTGGCGCTGGGCACGCTGTTCTCCACGTTCTGGATCCTGTCGTCCAACAGCTGGCTGCATACGCCGGCCGGCTACGAGATGGTCAACGGCGTGGTGCATCCGGTGGACTGGTGGCAGGTGGTGTTCAATCCCTCGTTCCCGTACCGGCTGGCGCACATGGCGCTGGGTTCGTTCATCACCACCTGTTTCGTGATCGGTGGCGTGGGCGCGTGGTACCTGCGCAAGGGCACGCACGTGGAAGCGGGCCGGCGCATGCTGATCGCAGCGGTGGCGTTCGCGGCACTGACCGTGCCGGTGCAGATTTTCGTCGGCGACATGCATGGCCTGAACACGCTCAAGCACCAGCCGATGAAGATCGCGGCGATGGAAGCGCACTGGCATGAAACCAAGGAGGGCGAGGGCGTACCGCTGGTGGTGTTCGCGCTGCCGAACGAGAAGGAAGAGCGCAATGATTTCGAAGTTGCCATCCCGAAGCTGGGCAGCGTGATCCTCACCCACAGCCTGGACGGTACCTTCGACCCGCTCACCTCGGTACCGTCCAACGAGCGGCCGCCGGTGACGCCGGTGTTCTTCGCCTTCCGCATCATGGTCGGTTTGGGCACGCTGATGCTGCTGCTGGCCTGGGTGTCGGCGTTCCAGTTGTGGCGGAAGAAGCTGCTGGATTCGCCGTGGCTGCTGCGCGGCTGGAACTGGATGCTGCCCAGCGGCTTCATCGCGCTGCTGTCGGGTTGGTTCGTCACCGAGATGGGCCGCCAGCCGTGGGTGGTGTATGGCGTGCTGCGCACTGCTGATGCGGTCGGCCCGCAGAGTGCGTGGATGACCGCGCTGTCGCTGGCGGTCTACGTCGTTGGCTACGCCTTCGTGTTCGGCTGGGGCATCTGGTACCTGGTGAAGATCCTGCGCCACGGACCGCGGCCACATGATGATGGGCCGTCGCTGGACCACGGCAGCCACACCCCGGCACGCCCGCTGTCGGCGGCCGACGAACCGCTGGAGGAGCGCTGACATGGACCTGATGACCTGGCTGCCGGTGGCGTGGTTCGCGGTGATCGGCTTCGGCGTGCTGATGTATGTGGTGCTGGATGGCTTCGTGCTCGGTATCGGCATCCTGGCCCCGTTCGCCGAGGACGAGGAGCAGCTGGACCTGATGATGAACACCGCCGCGCCGATCTGGGACGGCAACGAGACCTGGCTGGTACTGGGCGGCGCCGGGCTGCTGGCGGCGTTCCCGAAGGCCTATGCGGTGTTGTTGTCGGCGCTGTACCTGCCGGTGCTGCTGCTGGTGGTGGCGCTGGTGTTCCGCGGCGTGGCGTTCGAGTTCCGCTTCAAGGCACACCGGTCGCGCCGGCTGTGGAGCGTGGCGTTCGGACTCGGTTCGCTGCTGGCCACGTTTGCCCAGGGCGTGATCCTCGGCACCCTGGTGCAGGGCATCCCGCTGGTGGACGGTGTCTATCAGGGCGGGCCGTTCGCCTGGTTCAGCCCGTTCGCGATGCTGACCGGTGCCGCGCTGGTAGCCGGCTATGCGCTGCTGGGCAGCACCTGGCTGATCCTGAAGACCGAAGGCCGCGTGCAGGCGCTGGCACGGCAGATGACCCGGCCGCTGGTGGTGGCGGTGATCGCAGCGATGGGCCTGGTCAGCAGCTGGCTGCCGTTCCTCGATTCGCGGCTGATGGCGCGCTGGTTCAGCGACGGCAACTTCTGGTGGCTGTCGCCGGTGCCGCTGTTGACCCTGGCGGTGGCCGCCGCGCTGTGGCGCAGTGCGACCCATCCGCGCCGCGACCTGCCGCCGTTCCTGCTCAGCCTGGCGCTGTTCGTGCTTGGTTTCCTTGGCCTGGTGCTGGGCATGTGGCCGTACCTGCTGCCGCCGTCGATGACCCTGTGGCAGGCCGCCGCGCCGGCCTCCTCGCTGGGCTTCACCCTGGTCGGGCTGGTCATTCTGCTGCCGGTCATCCTCGGCTATACGGCGTGGTCGTACCGGGTGTTCCGCGGCAAGGTGCACGCCGACACCGGTTACCACTGATGGGTTGAAGGCGGGGCCCGCCGGTGCCGGGCCCCGTGTTGGGGAATGTGAAACCTGCACACCCCGGGCGGGACGTGCTAGCGTGCGCTCCTTTCCGGCAGCCAGGGGGGCAGCCGGCGACGTCCTGGACGGACGCACGGCTGCAGGAATGGGGGGCCGCCGCGCGTCGCCGTAATGGCTCGTGCCTATCGATCTCCCGTTGAAGCACCAACGCTAAATGATTGAATTCTCCATCGTCGACTGGGCCGCGTGGGCGCCCGGCCTGAGCGAGCGTAGCCAGTGGCTGGGCTGGGCCGAAGCGCCGTACCTGCCGCACGGCGGGGATACGCCGGCACTGGCAGAGGTTCCGGCAATGCAACGCCGTCGCATCGAGCGGTTGGGCCGCATGGCGATCCAGACCGCGTGCTGGTGCGAGGACGGGCAGGGGGCCGACAGCGACGTGCCGCTGGTGTTCGCCAGCCGCCATGGCGACGTCGCACGTTCGATGGACCTGCTGGGGGCGCTGGTCGGCGACCAGCCGTTGTCGCCCACCGGATTTGGCCTGTCGGTGCACAACGCGATCGCCGCGCTGTATTCAATCGCCCGCGGCCATCGCGGCAACTACCTGGCATTGGCTGCTGGCCAGGCAACGGTCGAAGCCGCGTGCCTGGAGGCCGTCGGCCTGCTGGCCGATGGCGCCCGCGAGGTGCGGGTGGTGGTCTACGAGTCGCCGCTCCCGGAGGTTTACGCGACGTTCGCCGACGAACCCGACCCGTTCTTCGCCTGGTGCTGGCGTTTGACCGCGCCAACAGGGGGCCGGCCGACGCTGGCGCTGCAGTGGCAGCCGGCCGACGGCCAGGCCAGCACTGTGCCCGGCCTGCTGCCGCACGCGCTGGACCTGCATCGCTTCCTGTTGTCCGGCGCGCCAGCGCTGGAGCACGTGGCCCATGGCCAGCGCTGGCGCTGGGGCCGCCGTGAGTGAGCTGCCGCGCCGCCTCGACCACGCCTGGCGGGTGTTTGGCACCGGCCTGAGCTTTGTTGCGTTTGGCCTGGGCGGGCTGCTGCTCGGCGTCCTGGTGATGCCGGTACTGCTGCTGATGCGGGACCCGGTGGCCCGTCGCCGGCGCGCCCGGCGCGTGGTCCAGGTCGCGTTCGCCAGCCATCTGCGGCTGATGCGCGGGCTGGGGGTGATGACCTACGAGATCGAGGGCGGTGAACGCCTGCAGCGTGACGGCCTGCTGGTGCTGGCCAACCACCCGACCCTGATCGACGTGGTCTGCCTGATCTCGCTGCTTCCCAACGCCGACTGCGTGGTCAAGCGGGCCGTGGCCTGCAACCCGTTCATGCGCGGTCCGGTACGGGCCGCCGGCTACATCTCCAATGACGATGGCGCCGGCCTGGTCGATGACTGCGTGGCCGCGGTGCATGCCGGCGGCACCCTGGTCATCTTCCCGGAGGGCACCCGCAGCGTGCCCGGGCAGCCGCCGCGCCTGCAGCGCGGGGCCGCCAACATCGCCGTACGGGGCCGCATCGACGTCACCCCGGTGCGGATCACCTGCAGCCCGCCAACCCTGACCAAGGGACAGAAGTGGTATCGTGTCCCCTCACGTCGCTTTCACGTTCGGCTGCAGATCGGCGAAGATATCCCGATCGCGCCTTTCTTGGCCGAAGACGACTCGCCAAGGGGGGATGCCTTGGCGGCACGCCGCGTTACCGAGCACCTTTCTCGTTATTTCGACCTGTCTGGAGAGCCGCCCCGTGCAAGCACTTGAGCACGAGATCAAGGAATTGATCATTTCCTCCCTTTCGCTGGAGGACATCACGCCGGAGGACATCGATCCGACCGCGCCGCTGTTCGTCGAGGGCCTCGGCCTGGATTCGATCGACGCGCTGGAGTTGGGCCTGGCGCTGCAGAAGAAGTACGGTGTCAGCCTCTCGGCCGATTCGGAAGAAACCCGTCGCCATTTCTCCAGCGTGCGCGCGCTCGGCGAGTTCGTCGCCGCCCGCCAGTCGTAACGGCGCCAGGAATTGCCATGACCAAGAATGAACTGTTCGAACGCATCGTCAGCATCCTGACCGACAGCTTCGAGATCGAAACCGCCCGGATCACCCCCGAGGCACGCCTGTACGACGACCTGGATATCGACAGCATCGATGCGGTCGACCTGATCGTGCAGCTCAAGCCGCTGCTGGGCCGCAACCTGCAGCCGGAAGCGTTCAAGGCCGTGCGCACCGTGCAGGACATCGTCGATGTCGTGCATGGGTTGCTGCCGGACCAGGCAGCCGCCTGACCGCAGCGCCGGCGGCTCCGCCATGGCACGCGCACGCACGGTCGTGGTGGCTGCGATCTCGCTGGCCTACCCGGTGCTGGTGTACCTGGCGATGGGCCGTTTCGAGCCACGCTGGCTGTCGCTGCTGCTGTTCACCCTGGCCCTGCTGCGTGCGCTGAGTACGCGCCAGCCGCTGTGGTGGGCCGCCGCCGCGGGAACCGGCCTGCTGGCCGTGTTGGCCACCGTGCTGAACCAGGCCCTGCCGCTGAAGCTGTATCCGGCGCTGGTCAACATGGTGATGCTGGCGGTGTTCGGCACCAGCCTGCGCTTCGGCCCGCCGCTGGTGGAACGCCTGGCGCGGTTGCAGGAGCCGGACCTGCCGGCGTTCGCGGTGGCCTATACCCGCCGCGTCACCCAGGTGTGGTGTGGCTTCTTCGTTCTCAACGGCAGCCTGGCCCTGCTGACCGCGCTTTACGCGTCGGACCGGGTCTGGATGCTCTACAACGGATTGTTGGCGTACGTGATGATGGGCGTGTTGTTTGCAGGTGAGTGGCTGGTGCGGCGTCGGGTCAAGGCAGCGCACGCGCATGGCTGAGTGGATTGCCCTGGACCGGCTGCTGGTGGACCCGCAGCCGCAGCGCAGCATCGGCGTGTGCGATGGCGAGGTGATCGACCATGCCCGCTTCCGCCAGCGGGTGCTGGCCTGGCGTGCGGCCTTTGCTGCTGCCGATGGCCGTGACTGGCCCTGTACTTCGATGATGCGGTGGCCTTCGCTGCTGCGCTGTTCGGCGCCTGGCATGCCGGCAAGCGGGTGTTCCTGGCTGCCGACAACCTGCCGGCCACGCTGCAGGCGCTGCGGCCACAGGTGAGCGGTTTCGCCGGCGATGTTTCCACCGACTACCGAGCGCTGGTTGCCCCCACCGTTGGCGTGGACGGCGAACTGCAGGTGCTGGACGAGCGTGCCTGCGAGCTGTGCGTGTTCACCTCCGGCAGCACGGGCCAGCCCAGTGCGATCAACAAGCGCATGGACCAGCTGGCGCGCGAGGTGGATGCGCTGCAGGCTGCGTTCGGCGCGCAGCTGGAAGGCGTGCAGGTGCATGGCACGGTGTCCCACCAGCACATCTACGGCCTGCTGTTCCGGGTGCTGTGGCCGCTGGCCGCCGGCCGCTTGATCCATCCGCGCCGGTTCTTCCACGAAGACCTGGTGGGCGCGCTGGCCGGCACCGACACGGTGCTGGTGGCGACGCCAGCCCACCTCAAGCGCCTGCCCGAACAGCTCGACTGGGCCAGCCTGCACGGCCGCCTGCGCGCGGTGTTCTCCTCCGGTGGCCCACTGCCCGAAGAAGCCGCACGCCAGGTACGGCAATGGCTGGGCGTGGCACCGACCGAGGTTTACGGCAGCAGCGAAACCGGGGGTATCGCCTGGCGCCGCTGGGATACCGACCTGCCACCGTGGCAGCCGTTGCCGGGCGTGCAGTGGCGCATCGAGGATGGCTGCCTGGCCGTCGCCTCGGCGCATCTGGAAACCCTCGACTGGTGGCGCACCCAGGACCGTGTCGAAGCCCTGGCCGATGGCCGCTTTCGCCTGCTGGGCCGCGCCGACCGCATCGTCAAGATCGAGGAGCGCCGCGTTTCGCTGGATGCGCTGGAACGCGCGCTGCGCGAAGACACCGAAGTGGACGATGTGAGAGTGCTGGTCCTGCCGGGACAGCGTGAGCAGCTGGCAGCGGTGGTGGTACCGGCCAGCCTGGCGCTGCTGGAGGGCGGTGACGCCGCGCGCCGCGCGCTGGGCCAGCGCCTTGGCGCGCGCCTGGCACAGGCGCATGACGCGGTCACCCGGCCGCGCCGCTGGCGCCTGGTGAAGGCGCTGCCGATCAATGCACAGGGCAAGGTCACCCAGGCGGCACTGGCGGCGCTGTTCCAGCCGCTCATGCCGGTGCCGGTCTGGGATCACCGCGATGCTGCCAGCGCTACGTTGCGCATGACCCTCGACCCGGCGCTGCGGCCGTTCCAGGGCCACTTCCCGCAGGCGGCGATCCTGCCCGGCGTGGCGCAGCTGGACTGGGCCGTGCGTTTTGGCCGCCAGGCGTTCAGCATGCCAGCCGGATTCCTGCGCATGGATGCGGTGAAGTTCCAGCACGTGGCCTGCCCGGGCGATGAGCTGACCCTGCAGCTGGACTGGGATGCCACGCGCAATGTGCTGGCGTTCCGCTACACCTCCAGCCACGGTGTGCATGCCAGCGGCAAGGTGGTTTTCGCCGATGCGGACTGATCCGGCCGTTGCCGGTGCCGCGTTCGCGCCACTGGTGGTGATTCCCGTCTACGACCATGAGCACGCCATCGGGGCGGTGGTCGACGGCGTGCAGGCCGCCGGGCTGCCGTGCCTGCTGGTCGACGATGGCTCGCATGAAGCGTGCGCGACGGTGCTGCGTTCGCTGGCACAGCGCCAAGGCGTCGACCTGCTGCGCCTGGACATCAACCAGGGCAAGGGCGGCGCGATGCTGGCCGGCTTTGCCGAGGCCGCTGCGCGTGGCTACAGCCACGTGCTGCAGATCGATGCCGACGGCCAGCACAATACCGCCGACCTGCCGCGTTTCATCGAGGCGGCGCGTGCGCACCCGGGTGCGGTGATCTGCGGCATTCCGGCCTACGACGCCAGTGTTCCCAAGGCGCGCCTATATGGCCGCTACGCGACCCACATCTGGGTCTGGATCAACACGCTGTCGCTGCACCTGCGCGACACCATGTGCGGCTTCCGCGTGTATCCGCTGCCGCCGGTGCTGCGCCTGATCGGTGAAGAGACCATCGGCCGCCGCATGGATTTCGATACCGAGGTGATGGTGCGCCTGTACTGGCGACAGCTGCCGGTCGAGCACCTGGCCACGCGGGTGACCTATCCCGCCGATGGCGTGTCGCACTTCGATGTGTGGCGCGACAACGTGCGCATCAGCCGCATGCATACCCGCCTGTTCTTCGGCATGCTCTGGCGCGCACCGCGCCTGCTGTGGCGCCGCCTGCGCGGGCAGCGCTGAGATGGCGGCCGCGCAGGGCGCTCCGCACTGGGCCGACATCGGCGAATCGACGTCGGTGGCCGGCGTGCTGTTCCTGTGCTGGGTGCACCGCTGGTTCGGGCGCTGGCCGTTCCGCCTGTGCGTGTGGCCGGTGGTGGCCTGCCACTGGTTGGGCAACCGCGTCGGCCGCCAGGCCTCCATGCAGTACCTCCAGCGCCTGCAGGCACACAGCGGTGTGCTGGGCCGTGCGCCGACCCGGCGCGACAGCCTGCGCCACTTCTTCGCCTTCGCCGACACGATGCTGGACAAGATCCTCGGCCTGGGCGGGCGCTATCCGGCCGAACGCATCCACCTGCATCGCGACCTGGTGCTGGAGAAGATCGCGCGCCGCGAAGGCGGGCTGATCCTGACCGCACACATCGGCTGCCTGGAACTGTGCCAGGTGCTGGCCGAACAGGTGCCGGGGTTCCGCATCACCGTGCTGGTGCACACCGCGCATGCGCAGCGCTTCAACCGCCTGCTGCAACGGCTGGACCCGCTGGCGGCGGTGGAACTGGTGCAGGTAACCGAAATGGGCCCGGCCACGGCAGTGATGCTGGCCGAGCGCGTCGCGGCGGGGGGCTTCGTCGCCATCGTCGGCGACCGCACGCCGGTGCAGGGCGGACGCAGCGTCACCGCCGATTTCCTTGGCCACCGCGCCCCGTTCCCGATCGGTGCCTATGTGCTCGCCGCTGCACTGGGCTGCCCGGTCTACACCATGGCCTGCCTGCACCAGGGCGAGGGCTACCGCGTGGCATTCGAACAGTTCGCCGAACGCATCGTGCTGCCGCGCGGCTCACGCGATGCGGCACTGGCCGAACAGGCACAGCGCTTCGCGTGCTGGCTGGAACTCCAGGTCATCCAGTCCCCGTTGGACTGGTTCAATTTCTTCCCCTTCTGGGATCAGGCTCCGCATGACGACTGACGCCGTACCCGTGTGCCGCTTTGGCGATGCACCGTTGACCATCGAAGACGTGGTTGCCCTGGCCCAGCGCCAGTGCGAGGCCGCACTGAGCGACGCGCCGGCATTCCGCGCCCACATCCAGCGTGGTGCCGACTTCCTCGACCGCCTGCTGCGCGAGGATGGCGTGATCTACGGTGTGACCACCGGCTATGGCGATTCGTGCACGGTGAACATCCCGCCGGCACTGGTGGCTGAACTGCCGCACCACCTGTATACCTACCATGGCTGCGGCCTGGGCCGTTACCTGGACCCGGTCGAGACCCGTGCGGTGCTGGCAGCGCGCCTGGCCTCTCTGGTGCGCGGCATGTCCGGTGTAAGCCTGCCGCTGCTGGAAGGCCTGGCCACGCTGCTGCGGCACGACGTGCTGCCGATGATTCCGGCCGAAGGCTCGGTCGGTGCCAGTGGCGACCTGACCCCGCTGTCGTACGTGGCGGCGGTGCTGTGCGGCGAGCGCGAGGTGCTGCACGACGGCCGCGTGCAGCCGGCGGCGGACGTGCTGGCGAAGATCGGCATGACCCCGCTGAAGCTGCGGCCGAAGGAAGGCCTGGCGATCATGAACGGCACCGCGGTGATGACCGGCCTGGCCTGCCTGGCCTGGCAGCGCGCCGACTACCTGGCACGCATGGCTACGCGCCTGACCGCGTTCAACGTGCTGGCCAGCGACGGCAACGCGCACCACTTCGACGAAACCCTGTTCGCAGCCAAGCCGCACCCGGGCCAGGGCCGCATCGCCGCGCGCCTGCGCAGCGACCTGCACAGCGAGCGCCCGCCGCGCAATGAACAGCGCCTGCAGGATCGCTACTCGCTGCGCTGCGCACCGCATGTGATCGGCGTGCTGGAGGACAGCCTGCCGTTCCTGCGCCAGCTGATCGAGACCGAACTGAACAGCGCCAACGACAACCCGCTGATCGACGCCGACGGCGAGCGCATCCTGCATGGTGGCCACTTCTACGGGGGCCACATCGCGCTGGCGATGGACACCCTGAAGAACACCGTGGCCAACGTTGCCGATCTGCTCGACCGGCAGCTGGCGCTGGTGGTGGACGCCCGTTACAACCATGGCCTGCCGGCCAACCTGTCGGCGGCCACCGGTCCGCGCGCGGCCATCAACCATGGCCTGAAGGCACTGCAGATCAGCGTGTCGGCCTGGACTGCCGAAGCGCTGAAGCAGACCATGCCGGCCAGCGTGTTCTCGCGTTCCACCGAGTGCCACAACCAGGACAAGGTCAGCATGGGCACCATCGCCGCGCGCGACTGCCTGCGGGTGATCGAGCTGACCGAACAGGTGGTGGCGGCAATGCTGATCGCCGCGCGCCAGGGCCTGGCCCTGCGTGAGCGGGTTGGCCTGAATGCGCAGCTGCATGGCAGTCTGGCCGACATGTATGCCGACCTGGGGCAGCGCATCGCCCTGGTCGAGGAAGACCGCGCGCTGGATCGCGAACTGCGGGAACTGCTGGTGGAGATCCGCGCGCAACGTTGGGAGCTGTATGCCGGTGAATGAGGCCATTGAACGGGTTGGCGAGATTGCGTTGACCCCCGCCTTCCATGACTGCGATCCGATGAACGTGGTCTGGCATGGCAACTACTTCAAGTACTTCGAGATCGCGCGCTGCGCGCTGCTCGGTCGCTACGACTACGACTACCCGCAGATGCTCGAATCAGGCTACCTGTGGCCGGTGGTCGACGCGCGGGTGAAGTACGTGCGTCCGCTGCTGTTCAACCAGGCGCTGCGCGTGGTCGCGCGCATCGTGGAATGGGAGAACCGGCTGAAGATCGAGTACGAAATCCTCGATGCGGAAAGCGGCCAGGTGCTGACCCGGGCGATGACCATCCAGGTCGCGGTGGACGCGGCCAGCAAGGAAATGCTGTACCAGTGCCCGCCGGTACTGTGGGAACGCCTGGGAGTGCCTGCGCCATGAACCGAGCGAACCGTTTCGCGCGTGCGCTGCTGTGCGCGCTGCTGCTGGTGGCCGCACCACTGGTGCAGGCGGCCGACCCTGCCATCGATGCGATTACCCAGGCGGTGGCGCGGCCGGATGTGCTGCGTGGCCAGTTCAGCCAGGAAAAGCAGGTGAGTGGCTTCAGGAACCCGCTGCGCTCGCAGGGCCGGTTCGTGGTCGCGCGCCAGCACGGCGTGATCTGGACCACGCTCAAGCCGTTCCCCTCGGAAGTAGTGGTCACCGCCGACCGCATCCTCAGCCGGCAGCGTGATGGCAGCACCCGCGTCGAACTGGACGCGCGGCAGCAGCCGGCGATGCGTTCGGTGAATGCGATCATGTTCGCGTTGATGAGTGGCGACGTGCAGGCACTGTCCAGCCAGTTCAACGTGGCAGCCAGCCGTGAAGGGCAGGGCTGGCGGCTGCGCCTGACGCCGAAGTCGGCGATGCTGGCCAAGGCCTTCGAATCGCTGACCCTGCAGGGCGACCGCTACGTGCGCCAGGTCGAGATCGTCGAGGCCAACAAGGACCGCACGCAGATCCAGTTCAGCGCGTTGAGCGAGGCGCCGGCCACGCTCAATGCCGACGAGGCCCGCCGCTTTGAGTGAGGCCGTGGCATCGAACGCACCGGACCGGTTGCGGCGCTGGTGGCACTGGCTGGGCATTGCCTGGCTGCTGGTGCTGCTGGCGCTGGGCGCACAGCAGTGGCAGCTGTGGAACCAGCAATCGCGGATCGACACCGACATCCTCGCCCTGCTGCCGCAGGATGCGCACGACCGCCTGTTGAGCGACGTCACCCGGCGCATTGCCGATGGCAGTTCGCGGCAGGTCGTGGTGCTGCTCGGCAGCAAGGACAGCGCGGCTGCCAAGCGCGCGCAGGCGGCCTTTGCGGCGGCCATGGCCAAGGATGCCGACCACGCCTTGCTGGTACCCAGCGGCTCGATCGAAGGCTGGTTTGACGAGGCGCGCGCGTTCTACGCGCCGTACCGCGACCGCCTGCTGACACCGGCCCAGCGCGAGCAGTTGCTGGGCAGCGAACCGGGCGTGTTGGCCGAGCAGGCGCTGGCTGCGCTGTATGGCCCGATGGGTGCGCCGCGATTGACTGAATGGCGCCAGGATCCGTTGTCGCTGTGGACGCAGTGGTGGCAGCAGCAGGCGCAGGGTTCGGGCCTGCGGTTGGGCGATGACGGCCTGCTTGAAGCCGAGGGCAGGCATTGGGCCGTGCTGCAGTTCGATACGCCCGGCTCGGCGTTCCAGCTGGATGGCGAGCGCCACCTCGATGGCCTGCTGGAACGTGCCGGGCAAGCCGCCACGGCGGCGGCGCCTGAGCTTGAAATCCTGCATGCGGGCGTGCCGCTGCATGCCGAGGCCGCCGCGGTGCAGGCCAACCAGGAGATCAACACCATCGGTTGGGGGTCGCTGGCGGCGGTGCTGCTGCTGGTGTGGCTGGCATTCCGCTCGCTGCGCCCGATCCTGCTGGTGGCCGCCTCGCTGCTGATCGGCTGTGGCGTGGCGCTGGCGGTGACCGTGCTGGTGTTCGGCAAGGTGCACGTGCTGACCCTGGTGTTTGGTGCGTCGCTGGTGGGTGTGGCCGAGGATTACGGCATTCACTGGTTCGCCTCGCGCCAGACCGAACCGGCCGATCGTCGCTGGAAACTGCTGCGGCATCTGCTGCCCGGCCTGTGGCTGGCCCTGCTGACCAGTGCGCTGGCCTACCTGGCATTGGGCCTGGCCCCGTTCCCCGGCCTGCGCCAGATGGCACTGTTCTCGGTGGTGGGCCTGGCCGCAGCTTTCCTCACGGTGATCTTCTGGTTCCCGTGGCTCGACGGTGGCGAGATCCGCCAGACCCGCTTCTCGCAGTGGCTGGGCAATACGCTGGAGCGTTTCCCGCGGCTGCATGGCCGCCGCGCGGTGACGGTCTTCGTGGTGGTCGCGCTGGCACTGTCTGCCATCGGCATCGTGCGCCTGCAGAGCAACGACGACCTGCGCAGCCTGCAGTCGTCACCGCCGGCGTTGATGGCGCAGCAGATCCGCCTGAGCCAGTTGCTGGGCATGCCCAGCCCGGCACAGTTCTACCTGGTGCAGGGTGTCGATGCCGCGCAGCTGCTGCAGCGCGAGGAAGCACTGACCGAGCGCCTGCGTGTATTGGCCACCGACAAGCGCATTGGCGGCTATCGCGCGATCAGCGATTGGCTGCCGTCGCCGGCGCGCCAGCAGGCCGATGCCGCGCTGACCGCGAAGGTGGAACCCAGCGTGCTGTCGGCCGTGTCCGAGGCGGTGGGCGAGCCGCTGCAGCGACCGCAGTTCGCCGCCGCGCCGCTCACCGCCGAAGCCTTCCTGGCCTCGCCGGCCTCGCAGCCGTTCCGCCACCTGTGGGTGGGTGAAGTCGGTGGGCAGATGATCAGCGTGGTGATGGTCGATGACCTGTCGCGCGCCGATGCCCTGGCCACGCTGGAGGGTGCCGCCGAAGGCCTGCCCGGCGTGCGCTGGGTAGACCGCACCTCCGATTTCTCCAAGCTGCTGGGCCACTACCGCAAGCTGATGGGCGGGCTGCTGCTGGTCGGCATCGCACTGGTGTTCGGTGCGCTGTGGCTGCGCTACCGCCGCCAGGCCTGGCGCGTATTTGCCCCCACCCTGATTGCCGGCGCACTGACCCTGGGCCTGCTGGGCCTGTTCGGCCAGCCGCTGCAGCTGTTCAACGTGCTGGCGTTGATGCTGCTGCTGGGCATGGGCATCGACTACGGCATCTTCCTGATCGAACACCGTGGCGATGCCAGCGCATGGCTGGCGGTCTGCGTGGGTGCGGCCAGCACCTGGCTGTCGTTCGGCCTGCTGGGCCTGTCGCAGACCCCGGCGCTGCGCGCGTTCGGCCTGACCCTGCTGTTCGGCATCGGCCTGGTCTGGCTGATCTCGCCACTGTTCCGGCCGCCACCGCATGACCTGCCGCCGGCCTGAGTCCGCCTTCCGCTTTTCTTCTTTCCCCTGATCGAGCAACAAGGACGCCCCGATGAGTACTGCTGTGGATGCTGTCGAACGCACTGAAATCCTGATCATCGGCGCAGGCCCGGCCGGCTCCGTGGCCGCGGCGATGCTGCGCCAGCAGGGCCGACAGGTGCTGATGCTGGAGCGCCAGCAGTTCCCGCGCTTCTCCATCGGCGAAAGCCTGCTGCCGCAGAGCATGGAGTACATCGAAGCAGCCGGGCTGCTGCAGGATGTGGTCGAGGCCGGCTTCCAGTACAAGAACGGCGCGGCCTTCGTGCACGGTGAAGCGCGTACTGCCTTCGACTTCCGGAAGAAGTTCTCGCCGGGCTGGGGTACCACCTACCAGGTGCAGCGCGCCGACTTCGACAACGTGTTGGCACGCGGCGCCGAGCGCATGGGAACCACGCTGCGTTTCGGTGATGAAGTGCTGTCGGTCGAACCCGGTGAACAGCCTGCGGTGAACGTGCGCCGCCCGGATGGCAGCGAATACCGCATCGAGGCCGATTTCATCCTCGACGCATCGGGCTTCGCGCGCCTGCTGCCGCGCCTGCTGCAGCTGGAATCGCCATCCAATTTCCCGGTGCGCGGCGCGATCTTCTGCCACGTGCGCGACAACATTCCGGCCGAAGCCGACTTCGACCGCAACAAGATCCTGATCACCACCCATCCCGAACACATCGACGTCTGGTACTGGACGATTCCATTCTCCAACGGTTGCTGCTCGCTGGGCGTGGTCGCCGAGCCGTCGTTCTTCGAGCGCTACGAAGGCGACGACCTGCAGAAGCTGCAGGCCATCGTCGGTGAGGACCCCAACCTGACCCGCCTGCTGGCCAATGCCGAATGGGCGGTGCTGCCGGTGCGCCGCATCACGGGTTACTCGGCCAATGTCAGCTCGCTGTGGGGCCCCGGCTACGCGTTGCTGGGCAACGCCGGCGAGTTCCTCGACCCGGTGTTCTCGTCCGGTGTGACCATTGCCTTCAAGTCCGCGCAGCTGGCCAGCGAGTGCCTCAAGCGCCGTTATGCCGGCCAAACCGTCGACTGGGAAGCTGAATTCTCGATCCCGCTGCGCGCCGGCGTGAAGACCTTCCGCCGCTTCGTGGAAAGCTGGTACCAGGGCGGCTTCCAGAAGATCATCTACCACCCGCAGCAGCAGCCCGAAGTGCGCGACATGATCAGCTCCATCCTGGCCGGTTACGCCTGGGACACCAAGAATCCGTATGTGGCCGATGAAAGTGGTCGCCGCATGCGCGTGCTGGAGGAATTGTGCAGCGCCTGATCTTCCGTACTGCGGCCCTGCTGCTGTGCCTGCTGCTGGCCGCCTGTGCCGGGCGCATGCCCAAGCCCCAGGTGGAGCTGCCGCCGCTGCGGCTGTCGCCGGCCAGCCTGCCGGCGCCGCTGGCCCTGCAGCAGCAGCTGCATTTCCGCTTCGGCAGCCATGAGCGCGACCTCGACGCGCTGCTGGAGGCCGACGCGCAGCAGGTGCAGCTGGCGGTGCAGGCGATGGGCCAGACCGGCGTGCGCCTGCAGTGGGACGGCCAGCAGCTGACCCAGCAGCGCGCGCCGTGGCTGCCGCCGCAGGTACGTGCCGAGCGTGTGCTGGATGACCTGCAGTTCGCGCTGTGGCCGACCGCGGCCATCGCCGCCGCGCTGCCGGCCGACTGGCAGGTCAGCGACGACGGCCAGCAGCGCAGCCTGTCGCGCGATGGCACGGTGTGGCTGCAACTGCAGCGCCTGGACGATGGCAGCGTGCAGCTGGACAACCGTGCCGAAGGCTATGCGCTGCGCATCGAATCGATCGACATGGCCGGACAGGACCGATGAGTGCACCGATCTACCTGAACGACCTGGGCGTGGTCTGCGCGCTCGGCGATGGCCGCGCCGCTGTCGCGTCGGCGATGTTCGCCGACGTGCCGGGCGGGCTCAGTGACAACGACAGCCTGTTGCCGGGGCGCACCCTGGCGCTGGGAGAAGTACGCACGCCACTGCCGGCGCTGGAGGAACTGCCGGTGGCCCTGCGCGGGCGCAACAACGCCCTGCTGGACGTGGCACTGGCGCAGATCGCTCCGGCGGTGGCCGCCGCGATCACCCGCCATGGCGCCGAGCGCGTGGCGGTGGTGCTGGGCACCAGCACCTCGGGCATTGGTGAGTCCGAGCAGGCCCTGCGCACCCACGCCGAACAGGGCCAGTGGCCGCAGGGCTTCGATTACGCCCAGCAGGAAATGGGTACTGCCGCGCAGTTCGTGCGCCAGCGCAGCGGCGCTCAGGGGCCCGCGTGGACCCTGTCCACCGCCTGCTCGTCCAGTGCCAAGGCATTGATGTCGGCTGCACGCATGCTGCGAGCTGGTATCGTCGACGCCGTGATCGCAGGCGGCGCGGACTCGCTGTGCCGCTTCACCGTGGCCGGCTTCAGCGCGCTGGAATCGGTGTCGGCCCTGCGCTGCAATCCGTTCTCGCAGCACCGCTCCGGTATCAACATCGGCGAGGGCGCCGCGCTGTTCCTGCTCACCCGCGAGCCGGGTCCGGTGTGCCTGGCCGGATGGGGCGAATCGGCCGACGCTCACCATATGTCCGCTCCCGATCCGCAGGGCCTGGGTGCCATCGATGCCCTGCAGCAGGCGCTGCAGCGCGCCGGCTGGGCGGCCGATGAAGTGGACTACGTGAACCTGCATGGCACCGCCACCGGGCACAACGATGCGATGGAAAGCCTGGCGGTTTCGCAGGTGCTGGGCAACGGCATTCGGGCCAGTTCGACCAAGCCCCTGACCGGCCATACGCTGGGTGCGTCAGGCGCGATCGAAGCTGCATTGTGCTGGATCGTGCTGGCCGAGAACCCGCAGCAGCAGCTGCCACCGCACTGGTGGGACGGCGTGGCAGACCCCGCGCTGCCGGCACTGCCGCTGGTCGCACCAGCCACCCGCCTGGCGCAGGCACCGCGGCGGGTGCTGAGCAATTCGTTCGCCTTCGGCGGCAGCAATGCCGTGCTGGCGCTGGAGCGTCGATGAACATGCTGTATGCAATTGAAGAGGTGGTACCGCACCGCCAGGACATGTGCCTGCTGGAGCGCATCACGCACTGGGACCAGGACACCATCGAGGCGGAACTGGTGGTGCCCGAGGCCGGCCTGTTCGTGGAAAACCACGAAGTGCCGGCCTGGGTGGGCATCGAATACATGGCACAGGCCATCGCGGCCTGGGCCGGCTGCCGTGCGCGTGCAGCGGGCAAGCCACCGCAGCTGGGCTTCCTGCTCGGCAGCCGCCGCTACAACAGCGCGCGCTGCAGCTTCCCCAGCGGCTCGCGGCTGCGCGTACAGGCGCGCTGCGAGCTGTTGGGTGACAATGGATTGGGGATGTTCGCCTGCCGCATCCTGGCGGGCGAGGACGAATGGGCTACAGCCAACGTGTCGGTGTTCGAACCGGCCGATGCGATGGCCTATCTGGAGAGTGGACAGGCATGACAGGGAATCGAAGCGTGCTGGTGACCGGCGCCAGCCGGGGCATCGGCCGGGCCATCGCGCTGCGCATCGCGCGCGATGGCTTCGACGTGGTGGTGCATTGCCGCAGCCGCCTGGATGAGGCACAGGCCGTGGTGGCCGAGATCCACGCGTTGGGCCAGCAGGCCCGCGTACTGATGTTCGACGTGGCCGACCGCGAGGCCGCACGCGCCGCGCTGGAGGCCGATGTCGAAGCGCACGGCGCGTACTACGGCGTGGTCTGCAATGCCGGCATCGCCCGTGATGGCGCCTTCCCGGCACTGTCGGCGGAGGATTGGGACCAGGTCATCCACACCAACCTGGATGGCTTCTACAACGTGCTGCATCCGCTGATCATGCCGATGGTGCGGCGGCGCAAGCCGGGCCGCATCGTTACCCTGTCGTCGGTGTCCGGACTGGCCGGCAACCGCGGGCAGGTCAATTACAGTGCCGCCAAGGCCGGCATCATCGGTGCCACCAAGGCCCTGGCGCTGGAACTGGCCAGCCGCCAGATCACCGTCAACTGCGTGGCCCCGGGCCTGATCGAGACCGAAATGCTCAACGATGAAGTGATCGAACACGCGCTCAAGCTGATTCCCGCCGGCCGCGTCGGCCGTCCCGACGAAGTGGCGGCCACGGTGGCGTTCCTGCTGTCCGAACCGGCCGGCTACATCACCCGCCAGGTGATCTCGGTGAACGGGGGCATGCTCTGATGGCCACCGATCGTCGCGTCGTGGTGACCGGTGCGTCCGCGATCAGTCCGCTCGGCCATGACTGGCCGACCATCGAGGCGCATCTGCGCAGCTGCCGCAACGCGGTGCGCGCGATGCCCGAGTGGGATGTCTATGCCGGGCTGAACACCAAGCTGGCTGCGCCGGCGCAGGACTTCGCGCTGCCGCCGAACTACAACCGCAAGACCACCCGCTCCATGGGCAAGGTCGCGATCATGTCGGTGCGTGCCACCGAAGTGGCGCTGCGCGAAGCCGGCCTGCACGAGCACCCGGTGCTGCGCAGCGGTCGCACCGGCGTGGCCTATGGTTCCTCGTCGGGCAGCCACGAAGCCACCGGCGAGTTCGGGCGCATGCTCAACGAGTTCACCACCGAAGGCATCAGCGCCACCACCTACCTGAAGATGATGAGCCACACCGCGCCGGTCAACATCGGCGTGTTCTTCGGCCTGTCCGGGCGTGTCTATACCACCTCCAGCGCCTGCACCTCGGGCAGCCAGGGCGTGGGCGCGGCCTATGAAGCGATCCGCAGCGGCAAGCAGACGGTGATGGTCGCCGGTGGTGCCGAGCAGCTCGACGCTACCGCTGCGGCGGTGTTCGACACCCTGTTCGCCACCAGCGTGCGCAACGACGCGCCGCAGACCACGCCGCGCCCGTTCGATGCCGGCCGCGATGGCCTGGTGCTGGGCGAGGGTGCCTGCACGCTGATCCTGGAAGACCTGGAGCACGCGCAGGCGCGCGGTGCCACCATCCTTGCCGAGGTGGTCGGCTACGGCACCAACAGCGACGGCCAGCACGTCACCCAGCCCAGCGCCGACACCATGGCCCAGGCCATGCGCCTGGCGCTGGAGGATGCGGGCCTGGAGGCGGCGCAGATCGACTACGTCAACGCCCACGGCACCGCCACCGATCACGGCGACATCGCCGAGACCCAGGCCACCGCGCAGGTGTTCGGCAGCCGCGTACCGATCAGCTCGCTGAAGAGCTACGTCGGCCACATGCTCGGTGCCTGCGGTGCGTTCGAGGCCTGGCTGAGCATCGAGATGATGCGTGCCGGCTGGTTCGCCCCCACGCTGAACCTGGCCGAGGTTGACCCGCGCTGCGGCCAGCTCGACTTCATCACCGGGCAGGGCCGCGAATTGCAGGCCGAGTACGTGATGAGCAACAACTTCGCCTTCGGCGGCATCAACACCTCGCTGGTGTTCCGCCGCTGGAGCGAATGATCCACCGTCCCATCCCGCCTTTTTCCTCAACCCACCCGCACCCCCGACAAGGAGATGTTCCGATGCGCCGCACCCTGATGATCGCCACGGCCACTGCACTGCTGGCCCTGACCTCCACCGCCTCCGCCCGCGACACCCGCGTTGAGCAGTCCCTGCAGGAGCTGATCACCTCGCAGGCCGCCCGGGACGCCGGCATCGACGGCAGCGTGCGCTTCTACCTGGCCGGCCAGCCGGTCAGCGTGCAGCAGCGCCTGGGCGAGGACGTGACCAACAAGAAGACCAACGCCGCCAACAAGAGTGATGCCGAGGCCTGCCGCTGGGTCGCGCTGTCGGCGCTGCGCGCGCTGCAGGACGGCGCCAAGTCGCGCGGTGCCAACGCGGTGGTCGACATCGTCAGCTACTACAAGAAGAACGAGTTCAAGAGCAGCACCAACTACGAATGCTATGCCGGTACGATCCTCGCTGGCGTGGCGCTGAAGGGCACCTACGCCAAGGTCAAGTAAGCGACCGCAGGGCAGCGGCGTTGCCTGAACGCCGCCGCCACATTGCTGAACCCCGTCGGGGAAACGCCGTCGATCACGCCGCCATCGTCGGCCGACGGCTTTCCCCGGTGTCGGCTTTCCGACACAATCATGGCTCTTCCCGGGTTATCGTCCCGCGGACATGCACGCCTACGTCTATAAAAGCCAACTCAAGCCTGACACCTACGTCTACGTTCCCCGACGCGATGATTTCAGCGCGCTGCCTGCGCCGCTGCTCACCTCGCTGGGTGCGCTCACCTTCGTCCTGGACGTGGCCCTGGATGCCCAGCGTCGCCTGGCCCAGGCCGACCCGGACAAGGTTCGCAGTGACATGAGCGAGCGCGGGTTCTACCTGCAGGTGCCGCCGTCGGTGGCCAGCCTGATGCCGCGCCACTATGACTGACGTCTCCCGTCCGCGCGCCCTGTCGATCGCCTTCGCCGTGGGCGCCTTGCTGGCACTGGGTGCTGCCGTGGGCGGCGTTGCCGGTGCCATCCTCGCCGCCCTGGCGCAACCGGCGTTCGCGCTGGGCGTATCGTGGTGGCGGCGCAGCCGTGCGCTGCTGCCGCTGAAGGTGGTTGCACGCCAGGACCTGCCGGCGCTGCTGGCACTGTGGGCGGCCGCACCGCTGCTGCTGGCGCTGCTGCTGGCCTGGCCGCTGGCGGCGCTGCGTGACAGCGGCAGCCTTGCGGCGGTGCTGGGACTGAGCGTGCTGGTCAGTGCCGGCCTGCTCGCTGCCTGGCGCACCTGGCCGTTGTGGAACGATGTCGAACGGCTTGATGGCCGCCTGGCCCATCATTGGCAGGCGCTGGCCGGTCGCGACCTGACCGCCTGGCGCGGTCTCGGCGTGGCGGCGCTGGTGATCGCGCTGGCCGCGCTGGTGGTGCTGCCGGCCTGGCCGGGACTGCTGCCGGAGAGCGCGCGCTGGCCCGCTGCGCTGGCCGTGGTGGTGGTGTCTCCCGTGCTGCACCTGCTGCTGCAGCGGGTCGCGCCGGCGCCGCTGGTGTCGTTGCGACCCAGCCCGATGGCGACGTCCGGCGCAGAACACGAACCGATGTTCGCTGCCGCGGCCGAGACCGCGCCGCTGGAGGCGATGGCACCGCAGGAGCTGACCCCGGCCCTGTATGAAGCCGCCCGCCACGGCCGCATCGACCGCGGCCTGCAGCTGCTGCAGGCCGGCGCCGATCCGTATGCGCTGCCCGACCCGAACTGGCGCGACCAGCGCAGCCTGGCGGTGCTGGCGGCGGTGTTGCCGGACCTGCGCCTGCTGCGCGAACTGATTGCCCGCGGCGTTGACGTGAACGCGCCGCACCGGGGCATGACCCCGCTGCTGGCCGCCACCCGCGACAGCTGGCATGGCCGCCCCGAAGCCGTGATGACCCTGCTCGCCAACGGTGCCGATTCGCGTGCCACCGACAGCGATGGCAACACCCCGCTGCACCATGCCGCGCGCAGTTCCGACCCGGGCGTGGCCGCGCTGCTGCGCGATGCCGCCGCCGAAGTCGATGCGTTGAACAACGAGGGCTGGTCGCCGCTGGCCGTGGCCTGCCAGGTCGGCAACTGGCGCCTGGCCCGCTTCCTGCTCGAACGCGGTGCGCGCAGCGAACCGGCAGAGGGCACCCCGGTGCTGCTGGCCGCCGCCGCCACCGAAGACGACGATCCGGCTGGCGTGCAGCTGCTGCTCAAGCACAAGGCGCGTGCCGACGCGCGTGATCGCCAGCGCCGCAGCGCGCTGCACGAGGCGGCGCTGGCCGGCCACGTTGAAATCATCGGCGTGCTGCTGGCCGCCGGTGCCAACCTGGAAGCACGCGATGCACTGGGGCGTACGCCCTGGCTGGAAGCCGCCCGTGCCGGGCGTGCCGCGGTGGTCGAACACTTGCTGCCGCACAAGCCGGACCTGGTTGCCGTCGACGGCGAAGGGCGCAACGCAGTGCAGCTGGCGGTGATGGCAGAGGATGTCTCGCCGTTGCTGGTCAAGCGCCTGGTGGAGCTGGGCATTGCCGCCGACGCGACCGATCCGGTCGGTCGTCGTGCAGTGGACTACGCTGCCGAAGCCGGGCGCTGGGCGATTGTCGCCCTGCTGGATCCGTCCTATCCGTTGCCGGCCGCGGTCAGTGACGGCCTGGCCGAGCGTGGCGAAGCCGCCAGTGCCAGCGGCCTGCTGCCGGACCGCCCGCCGCTGACCCTGCTGCGCGAAGCGCTGGGCTTCGGCAACACCGAAGGCATGGCCGCGCTGGCCAAGCTGTGCCAGCCGGAAGAACTGGGCGGCCTGCTGCTCGACCCCGAGCTGGCGCTGGAGCCGCGCGCGGTGGATTGGCTGCTGGGCCACGGCGCCGATCCCTACGTGCGCGACGCCTGTTCCGATACGCCGATGTTCGCGTTGCTGTCGCGCGGCATTGATGCGGTGCCGGCGTTGCAGGTGATGTTGCAGCGTGGCTTGTCGCCGGCCGGACGCGGTGGCCTGGCGCGCTTCCTGGCGGCCTGTGCGCAGCACGACCAGGCCGCCCGTGGCCTGGAACAGCTGGCGCTGGAATTGCTGGAGCGTGGCGCCGATCCGTTCGCGGCTTCGCCGGCCGGTGATCCGCCGTTGTCGCTGGCGGTGCGCCTGGGCTGGCTGCGCCTGCAGCAGGCGCTGCTGAAGGCGGGCGTCGATCGTGAAGCGCGCGACAGCCATGGCATGACCGCATTGCATCTGGCCACCGCATTGGCCCGCGAAGGCGCGCTGAAGCTGCTGGTGCAGCACGGTGCCTCGCCGGAAGCACGCGCCGCCGATGGCCAGACGCCGCTGGGCGTGGCGCTGTCGATTGGTCGCCGCGACCTGGCCGACTGGCTGGACTGGCGGGTGTGGCCGTTGCCGCGCCGCACCCTGCGCGAGTCCGATCTGCCGGCCGCCGCAATGGCCGGTGACGTCGACGCGGTACGCCGCCTGATCGATCTGGGCTTCGCCGTCGATGCGGTTGATGCGCAGGGCTGCACCGCGCTGCTGCGCGCCGCCGGTGGTGGCCATCTGGCGGTGACCGACCTGTTGCTGGCGCGTGGCGCCGATCCGCAGCACGCAGCGGCCAGTGGTGCCACGCCGCTGTCGGCGGCGGTCAGCATGCGCCAGGTGGACATCGTCTCGGCCCTGCTCGACGCTGGCGCCAAGCTGGAACACCGCCTGCCGGGCGGCGTGACCGTGCTGATGCTGGCGTCCGCGCTGGGCCTGCCGGACATCGTTGCGCGCCTGCTCACCGCCGGTGCCGACGTGCACGCCGGTGACGCCCAGCAGCTGGGCCCACTGCACTGTGCCGCGCTGTATGGCTTCAGTGCCCGCGACCGCTCGCGCCTGCTCGCCCTGCTCGACACCCTGCTGCTGGCCGGTGCCGAACCGGACCAGGCCGCGGCCGGTGCGGTCACGCCGCTGCTGCTGCTGCTGGGTGCACGCGCCGAGCCCGGCACCGCCTGCGACGAACAGGTGGTGATGGCTGCGGTGGAACGCCTGTTGGACGAAGACGTGAGCCTTGAGGTGCGTGATCCGCGCGGCTTCGGACCGCTGCACCTCGCGGCCCTGCACGGCCTGCCGCTGCTGGTGCAGCGCCTGCTGCGCGCTGGTGCCGATCCGGAGGCGCGCGACAGCCTCAACCGCAGCCCGCGCGAGATCGCGGTGATGCGTGGCTTCATCGACGTGGCCGGCGAGTTCGAACCGCGCGTGCCGGGTGTCTCGTCGATGGCGCGGTTCCTGCGCGACAACGGTTGAGCACCGGAAAAGGGTAGTGCCGGCCGCTGGCCGGCTACCTCATGACATCTCCGGGATGACGGGATTGCCGGCCAGCGGCCGGCACTACCGGGTCCGCCATTGATCGGGTGGGTGCCGACCGTTGGTCGGCACGCCTACTTGCCGTCGCTTTCCGCGTCGGCCTCGAACAGATGCATCAGGTCGTTGCGTGCGTCGCGCGAGGTCTGGATCACCGCCGCCTCGTCGTCGTACACCAGGTACTGGTCGCGCAGCAGCTGCTCATCGTGCTCGCGGAAGCGCTGCACGTGGCGCTCGGCCACGTCCGGTGCCACGCCCAACGCGGTCAGCACGCGGCCGCTCATCTCCAGGCTGGTGCCGAACACTTCGCGGAACGGCTCGGCCGACATGTCCATCAACCGCCACGCATGCTGGCGGTTGCGTGCACGCGCCAGCACCGTCGCGTCCGGGTACAGCCGGCGCACCATGCGCACCGCGCGCAGGTTGGTTTCCGGGTCATCCACGGTGATCACGAACACATCGATGTGCTCGCCCCCGGCCGCGCGCAGCATCTCCGGCCGGGTCGGGTCGCCGTAATACAGCTGGTTGCCGAATCGGCGCAGGTCGGCCACGGTATCCGGGTTCGCCTCCAGCGCCACGAACGGCACCTTCTGCGCGGTCAGCAGGCGCGCGATCACCTGGCCGAAGCGGCCCATGCCGGCGATCAGCACCTTGGGCCGGTTGTCCGGCGCCACCTTGTCGGCCTCGGCCGGCTCGCGCGGAGTGGCTTTCTCCTGGCCGAGCAGTTTCAGCAGCGCGATCATCAACAGCGGCGTGATCGCCATCGACAGGCCGACGATCGCCACCAGCCGGTCGTGGTTGGCGTTGCCCAGCAGGTGCGCGCGCTGTGCCTCGTTGAACACCACGAAGGCGAACTCGCCGCCCAGCCACAGCACGCTGCCCAGCAGCAGCGATTGCCGCGAGCTGAGCCGGGCGACACGTCCAACCGCGTAGAGCAGGCTGAACTTGACCACCAGCAGGATGCCGACACCTGCGGCGATCAGCCACGGCTCGGCGGCGATGCGGTCCAGGTCGATGCCCATGCCCACCGCGATGAAGAACAGGCCCAGCAGCAGCCCCTTGAACGGCTCGATCTGCGCTTCCAGCTCATGCCGGAACTCCGAATCGGACAGCAGCACGCCGGCCAGGAACGCGCCGAGGCTGGGGCTGAGGCCGGCTTCCTGCATGAACCAGGCGGTGCCCAGCACCACCAGCAGGGCGGTGGCAGTGAATACTTCCGGGCTGCGGGTGCGCGCAATGATGCTGAACACCTTGCGCAGCACCGGTCGTCCGCACAGGATCACCACCGCCAGCGCACCCAGCGCCACGGCCGCATCTTCCCAGCGCAGGGTCTCGTTCTTGACCCCGCCCAGCAGCGGGATGGCCGCCAGCAGCGGGATCGCGATCAGGTCCTGGAACAGCAGGATGGCAAAGCCCAACCGGCCGTGGTCGCTGTTGATCGCCTTGTGCTCGGACAGCAGCTGCAGGCCCACCGCCGTCGATGACAGCGCCAGCGCCACGCCTACCACCAGCGCGCTCTTCCACTGGAAGTGGTCGAGCAGCAGCAGGCCGCCCAGCACCAGCCCGGACAGCGCCACCTGCGCCGCACCGGCACCGAACACCGAGCGCCGCATCACCTTCAGGCGTGCCGGCGACAGTTCCAGGCCGATCACGAACAGTAGCATCACCACGCCGATCTCGGCGGCGCCGAGGATGCGGTCGGCGTCCTGCACGAAGCCCAGCCCGTCCGGGCCCAGCACCACGCCGGCCGCCAGGTAGCCCAGCACCGCGCCGAAGCCGAACTTCTTGAACACCGGCACGGCGATGACTGCCGCCAGCAGCAGCACCAGCGCCAGTTCCAGACCACCGCTATGCATGGGAATACCTGGTCATCGGGGGAGCCGCTGTGCGTCCGTTCGGGTTGGGAAAAGCGTGGCGAACACCACCGCGCCATTATGCGCGCCGGCCTGTGTACGCACGAGAACAACCTGCGGGCAGGGTGCTGCCGCGGCGGGACCGGGTTGACCTGCATGGTCCACGGGTCCAGACTGCCCGCCGCTGGCGGCGCGTCCGTCGGCACACGCATCCCGGAGTCCCCAACCCATGTCCAGCGACAGTAGAAGTCGACCTCGTTCGACGCCAGCGATGGCCACCGCCTGACATCGGGACGGTTTGCCTGCGTTGGCGTTGCGCGAGGTCGCACCCCCACAAGGCAAACCCGATGAACCAGAAGCAATTGCTGCGCCCGGTGGCCGATGCCGCCGCACTGGCCGCGCCGCTGGCGAACTTCAACACCGCCGATGCGGTGGAATTCCTCAACACGCTGGAACTGGCCCGCGCCGCGGAAACGCTGGCTGCGCTGCCGTTGCCGCGTGCAGTGAAAATGCTGGAAGCACCGGAACTGCACCGCAGTGGCGAACTGGTGGCTGCGCTGCCGCCGGCGCGCGCGGCCGCCCTGCTCGGCTTGATGGCCGACGACCGCGCCACCGACATCGTCCATGAGCTGGATGAGGAAGAACGCGCCCGGTTGATCCCGCTGCTGGGCACCGACGCCCGCCAGGCCATCCAGAAGCTGCTCAGCTACCCGCCGAACACCGCCGGTGCGCTGATGACCACCGAGTACGTGGCGGTACCCGCCAGCTGGACCGTGGCGCAGACCCTGCAGCACATCCGCCAGGTCGAGCGCACCCGTGAAACGGTGTACGCGATCTACGTGCTGGACCCGGCCAGCCAGCAGCTGCAGCAGGTGGTGACCATGCGCCGGCTGATCACCGGCCTGCCGGAGGAGTCGATCCTGGACGTGGCCCAGGTCAATCCACCGGTGACGGTGGACGCACTGATGGACCAGGAAGAAGTGGCACGGCTGATCCGTCGCCACGACCTGCTGGCGATCCCGGTGGTCGATGCGCAGCAGCAGATGCTCGGCATCGTCACTGTCGATGACGTACTGGATGCGCTGATCGAGGAATCCACCGAGGACGCGCACAAGTTCGGCGGCATGGAAGCACTGGACAAGCCGTACATGCAGATCGGCTTCTTCGAGATGCTGCGCAAGCGCGCCGGCTGGCTGAGCGTGCTGTTCCTGGGCGAGATGCTGACCGCCAGCGCGATGCAGCACTATGAGGACGAACTGGCGCGCGCGGTGGTGCTGACCCTGTTCATTCCGCTCATCATGAGTTCGGGCGGCAACTCCGGTTCACAGGCCACCTCGCTGCTGATCCGCAGCCTGGCGCTGCGCGAACTGCGCCTGCGCGACTGGTGGAAGGTGGCCCTGCGCGAAGTGCCCACCGGCATGGTGCTGGGCGCGATCCTCGGCTGCCTGGCCATCGTGCGCATCGTCATCTGGCAGCTGGGTGGCCTGCATGACTACGGCGAGCACTGGATCCTGCTGGCGATCACCATCGGCGCCGCGCTGGTCGGCATCGTCACGTTCGGCTCGCTGTCCGGATCGATGCTGCCGTTCATCCTGAAGCGGCTCGGCTTCGACCCGGCCAGTGCCTCGGCCCCGTTCGTGGCCACGCTGGTGGACGTGACCGGACTGGTGATCTATTTCAGCATCGCCGCGATGATCCTGCACGGCACGCTGTTGTAGGCCGGGGTCGTTTACTGGGTCGGATCCCTTCGCGCAGCGAAGGGCTCGGACCCCTGAAGCAGCGTGCTCCGGTAGTTGCCGACCTTGGTCGGCACGCAAGGGTCACGCAAGGGTCAGATCCCTTTCCTGGGGAAAGGGATCTGACCCCATCGTCATGGAATTTGGTTACCGTAGGCGCATGAGTACCTACCACCTGCAGTCCGTGTTCCGTCCGCAGTCGGTCGCAGTGATCGGCGGCAGCCCGCGTCAGCGCTCGGCCGGACGTGCGGTGATGCGCAACCTGCGCGGCACCGGCTTCCCCGGCAAGGTGGCGTGGATCAACCCGCGGCATGCCGAAATCGATGGCATCCGCACCGTGAAGCGGCTGAAGGACCTGGACTGGGTGCCGGATCTGGTGGTGATCACCGCGCCGGCGTCGATCGTGCCGCAGGTGGTGCGCACCGCTGCCGAACGCGGCGTGCAGGCCGCAATCATCCTCACCGCGCACCTGGGGGAAGGCCCGGGCTCGCTGTCGGCGCAGGTGGAGGCGGTGGCGCGCAAGCATGGCCTGCGCATCCTCGGCCCACACTGCCTAGGTGTGATTGCACCGCACGCGCGGCTCAATGCCAGCATCGCCGCGCACTTCCCGCAGGCCGGTGATCTTGCGTTGATCTCCGAATCCTCGGCCATTGCCGCCGCGCTGGTGGAGTGGGGCGTGGCCCGCTCGGTCGGTTTTTCCGCGGTGGTCTCGCTGGGCGATACGATGGACGTCGACTTCGGTGACCTGCTCGACTACTTCGCCACCGACTACCGCACCCGCGCCATCCTGCTTTATGTCGAGCAGATCAAGGATGCGCGCAAGTTCATGTCGGCCGCGCGTGCCGCCGCCCGCGCCAAGCCGGTGGTGGTGGTGAAGTCCGGTCGCGCCGAGCGCGTGCAGCCGGGCAGCCGCGATACCCATGTGCAGGCCCTGGCCCGCGCCGACGACGTGTATGGCGCCGCATTCAACCGCGCCGGCCTGCTGCGCGTGGGCGCGCTGGACGAACTGTTCACGGCCGCCGAATCGCTGGGCCGGTTGGGGACCTTCCCCGGTCGTCGCCTGGCCATTCTCAGCAATGGTGGCGGTGTCGGCCGCCTGGCCGTGGACCAGCTCATTGCACTGCGTGGCACGCTGGCCAACCTGTCCGACAGCACGGTCGAGAAACTCGACGCCGTGCTGCCGCAGGGCTGGTCGCGCAGCAACCCGGTCGACATCGTGGTCGACGCCGATGGTGACCGCTATGCCGCCGCCATCGAGGCGCTGCTGGCTGACAACGAGAATGATGCGGTGATGGTGGTCAACGTGCCGACCGCATTCACTTCATCCGCAGACGCCGCACAGGCGCTTACCCGCACGCTCGGACTGCGCCCGCGCCATCACCGCGACAAGCCGGTATTCGCGGTGTGGCTGGGCAACGATGACCAGGCCACCGCCACGCTCAACGCGGCACGGGTGCCGACCTATCCGACCGAGGCCGAAGCGGTGCGCGGCTTCCAGCATCTGGTGCGTTACCGCGAAGCGCAGAACGCCCTGATGGAAACACCACCCAGCCTGCCGCAGGACTTCAGTGTCGACGCGGCGGCCGCACGCGCGCTGGTCGATGCGGCATTGGCCAACGGCCAGCAATGGCTGGACCCGTTGGCCACCCACGAACTGCTCAAGGCCTACGGCATTCCCTCCGCGCCGGTGATGCACGCGCGCGATGCGCACGAGGCAATGGACCTGGCGCAGCCGTTGCTGGAGCGTGGCGCCAGCGTGGCGCTGAAGATCCTGTCGCCGGACATTCCGCACAAGTCGGAAGTGGACGGTGTGCGCCTGAACCTGTCCACCCTGCCGTCGGTGCAGAGCGCGGCCAACGCGATCCTGTCGCGCGCACGCCAGCTGCGGCCGGATGCGCGCATCGATGGCCTGCTGGTGCAGCCGACCATCGTTCGCCCGAAGGCGCGCGAGTTGATCGTCGGCATTGCCGATGACGCGACGTTCGGCCCGGTGATCGTGGTCGGCCGTGGCGGTACCGCGGTTGAAGTGATCAATGACAAGGCGTTGGCGCTGCCGCCGCTGGACCTGCGCCTGGCCCACGAGCTGATCGGCCAGACCCGCGCCTCGCGCATCCTCAAGGCCTATGGCGATGTGCCTGCCGCCGACGAGCGCGCACTGGCATTGGCGCTGGTCAAGCTGGCGCAGCTGGCCGCCGACATTCCCGAAGTGCGTACGCTGGACATCAATCCGCTGCTGGTCGATGGCAAGGGCATCCTCGCCCTCGACGCACGCGTGGCGGTGGCGCCGTCGCGCATCCTGCACAAGGGCCGTGGCCATCCGCGTTTTTCGGTGTTCCCGTACCCGAAGGAGTGGGAGCGCACCATCGAACTGTCCGATGGCGGCCGGGCCTTCGTGCGTCCGGTGCGGCCGGAGGACGACGCGCTGTTCCGTGCGTTCTTCGCCCGCGTCAGCGACGAGGACCTGCGCCTGCGCTTCTTCCAGTCGGTGAAGCACTTCAGCCACGAGTTCATCGCGCGCCTGACCCAGCTCGATTACGCACGCTCGATCGCACTGGTGGCGATCGAACCGCGCAGTGGCGAAATGCTTGGCGCGGTGCGCCTGCACGCCGATGCCGATTACCACCGCGGCGAGTACGGCATCCTGATCCGCTCGGACCTGAAGGGCCACGGTATCGGCTGGCGGCTGATGGCGATCATGATCGAGTACGCCAAGTGGCTGGGCCTGGACGTGGTCGAAGGCCAGGTACTGCGCGAGAACAGCACCATGCTGGCGATGTGCCAGAGCCTGGGCTTCAAGACCAAGCTGGACCCGGACGACCCGACGGTGATGATGGTGACCCTGCCGGTGCAGCAGGTCGAGGTGCCCGAAGTGCCGCCGGTGGCGTGATCCGCGCTCGGCGGTGCACCGATCTCATCGCACCGGTTCCACCACCACAGCCGTGCCATAGCACAGCACCTCGGTCAGCCCGGTCATCACATCGGTGGCGTCGTGGCGCATGCCGATGATCGCGTTGGCGCCGGTTGTTCTAATGATTGAGCGTGGACTATGACGACGGCTTATGCCCTGCATGACGGCGCGCGATCAGCCCGAGCATGCCAGTCCACCAAGTAGTTGGCGCGTCTCTCAAGAAATGGTTATCGAATCGAGGTCACCATATGGGATAAGCGCTGACGCATTTCGCTCTTTAACTCTGCGAACAGACGTCGCTATCATTCGGTGAACGCGGGCTAAATGATTATCGAAGAGTGTCTACAGATCTGTTTCGCAAGGAAGTTCTACAAGGAAAACGTGCCGGTTGGTTGGGATCGATTTCCATCGCGCAGCCAATCAGACTCTGGGTTCTTGCGATCGCCGCTTCTGTCACCGCACTTGCTGTAGCGCTGCTGCTTTCAATTGGCACCTATACCCGTCGTTCGCATGTGGGTGGCCAGCTTGTTCCAGTTAATGGCATCGCGCAGGTCATGGCGCCCGCTGATGGGTTCATGTCGGAAGTCAGCGTTTCCGAGGGTGAGCACGTCGAAGCAGGCGAAGTGATCGCGGTCTTGACTGTCCCGCGGGCCACTACCACCGATGGGGATACGCTGGCCGCGATGGAATCCCGCTTCGAGCGCAGGACGTCCGGCCTTGAGGCCGCACAGATTGCCAAAAGGATGCGCCTGAGCGCACAGCGTGAGGGATTGAGTGGCCAACTTTCCAACGCACAGCGAGAGCTTGCACAGATTGACACGGAAGTGCTGACAAGGCGGGATCAGATCAGAATTGCAGAGGAAACGTTGGAACGCCTCCGGCTCCTTGAGGATGATCGTTACGTCAGTGTTCTCCAGATCAAGCAGCAGGAATCTGCAGCGCTCACGCAGAAGGGCGAAATGCAGGCATTGCAGCGACAGTCCATCGCCACGCGCAGGATGATCGAGCAGATCACGCAGGCGCTCAATGAACTGCCTGGAGAGAATGAGGCCGCAGAAGCGGCATTCCAGCAGGATCTGGCATTGCTTGAGCAGGAACGCGTGGAGAATACCGCACGTGGGCGCTTGGCCATTGTCGCGCCGGTCTCTGGAATTGTGGCCACCCAGCAGATCAAGGCTGGCCAGGCCGTGCAGAGCGGTCAGCCGATCGTGAGCGTGCTGCCTGGGGATGGCCGTCTGGAAGCGGAATTACTGGTTCCGAGCCGAGCGGTGGGTTTCATCGAACCCGATGACAAGGTCCTGCTCAGATACCAGGCATATCCCTACCAGAAGTTTGGACATCATGAAGGGCGGGTTTCGCGGATCAGTCGAAGCACACTGGGCGTCCCGCAGAATGGCAGCGCGACAGAGCCGATGTACCGAATCACCGTCGCGCTTGCAGCGCAAACGGTAAGCGCATACGGGAAGCCCGAGGCACTCAAACCCGGAATGCTCGTGGATGCGGATGTTCTGGGTGAGACGAGATCATTCTTTGAGTGGGTCCTTGAGCCGATCTACTCAATCAAGGGAACTGTGTTCGGACAATGACTGCAGCATTGGATGAGACAGCGTGTTGCTGGTCGAGCCAGCCCATGCACACTGGACGTGTGCCAATTTCAGGAGATCGATTGTGCGTGAACTGACCATGGATGAAGTTTTTGAAGTTGAGGGTGAAGGTGCGATGGGTGCCTTCATCAATGGTGCAGGTGCGGGTGGCTTTGCAGGTGCGCTCGCTGGTGGCCCGGCCGGGTCCGCTGCCGGTGCGCTCATCGGTGGGGGAATCGCCGTTGCGCTTTACCTGATGTAAGTCCTTCTTCTCTGAAACTCAATCAATCATATCAATATAGGAGGAATTATCATGCGTGAACTCAATAATGCGGAAGTTGCCAATGTCGACGGCGCAGGCGAAGGTGCTTCGAACGGCTTCGTCGGTGGCGTGATCGCCGGTGCGGGAGTCGGGTTCCTGGTGGGGGGCCCGGTGGGCGCATTCGCTGGCGCGGTCAGCGGTGGCATCCACGGTGCAATCGTGGGTCACTACCTGATGTGATGGGCATGGCGCAGGGGTGCTGGCGCACCCCTGCGCAATCTGTTTGGAAGCACTGGCTTCCGGAAAAATTGGCAGGAGGAGAGCAGATCATGAAGTTTCCGGGTATCGACGAAAAGACGTTCGCCATCTGTGTGTGCTGCCTGGCCGTGGTCGCGGCATCTTCAGACCGCCGGATCTGGTCACTTCTGTGCGTTGGTGCGATTGTGGTCGCTATCGCCAGATTCGTTGATGCAAGACGCAAGCGAATTCAGAGAGAACATACGTCGAATTGAACCCTTGTGCGGGAAAAATTCACGCTGCCGAAGGTGATCATGCGGCGTGTTCGGTAGTGGCCATTGGTACTGAGGTTTGCACCAGAGGCGTCTGTTTCAGATTGACTGGGATCTTGGGCTTGTCATCGGAATGAAAGCGATACTGCAGTCGGAGGCAACGGAATGTGGGCTGGCGTCGATCGCGATGATCGCCGACTTTCATGGGAAGAAGATCGGTCTAAGCGAGATCCGCCGGCGCTATCCGTTATCGCTCAAGGGTGCCAAGCTGGCCCAGCTCATCCACATTGCACATCAGTTGGGACTGTCTTCGCGGCCCTTGCGGCTTGAGATGGAGCACCTTTCCGAACTCAAACTGCCTTGTATTCTACATTGGGATCTGAGCCACTATGTGGTGCTGGCAAAGGTGGGCCGCAGCGGCGTCAGGATTCTTGATCCCGCCATCGGTGAGCGGGTGCTTGCGCTGGAGGAGGTGTCCGAGCATTTCACCGGTGTGGCGCTTGAGCTGGCTCCCACGTCGGAGTTCCAGAAGGAGGCCCGGCCGGATTCGATCTCACTGCGGCAGCTGACGGGACAGATCAATGGCCTGTGGCCCTCGTTGGCGTTAGTCCTGCTTCTCTCGGTCGCGCTCCAGATCTTCGTGGTCCTTGCCCCGTTCTATACCCAGTGGGTGGTGGATCAGGCACTGGTTTCGGCAGATCGGGATCTCCTTACGGTACTGGGAATAAGCTTCGGGCTTGCCATGCTGTTGCAGGTGGCTATCGGGCTGTTGCGCGGTTGGTCTGTCATCTATCTCTCCTCTACTCTGGGCTTGAGATGGATGGGGAATGTTATCGGGCATCTGCTGCGATTGCCGTTGGACTTCTTCGAGAAGCGACACCTGGGCGATATCACCTCTCGGGTCTCGTCGGTGCAATCCATCCAGAGGACGTTGACGACCAGTTTCGTCGAAGCGCTCATCGATGGCCTGATGGCGATCGTCACGCTAGGAGTCATGGTTCTCTACAGCTGGAAGCTAGCGTTGGTGACGCTGGCGGCGGTGGTGCTGTACACCTTGGTCCGCGCCACCGCGTACGCGCCAGTTCGCAATCGTACCGAGCGCCAGCTCGTTGCCAGTGCAAAGCAGCAATCGCATCTGCTCGAGTCGATCCGCGGCATGCAGAGCATCAAGATTGCCGGCCAGGAGCCGATGCGGAGGGCGACCTACGAGAACCTGATGGTTGGCACGGTCAATGAAGAAGTCAGGCTTTCGAAGCTGACGCTCGGCTTCACCGTTACCAGTCAGCTGATATTCGGAGTCGAGAGGATTGCTGTCATCTGGATTGGCGCGGTGCTGGCCATGAACAACGTGTTCTCGGTTGGCATGTTGGTAGCCTATCTTGCGTACAAGGACCAGTTCGCACTACGAATGGCTGGTCTGATCGACAAGGCCATCGAGTTCAGGATGCTTCGCCTGCATGGCGAGCGATTGGCGGATGTCGTTCTGAGTGAACCTGATCAGGATTTCGATCAGATCGACACAGTGGTACCAATTTCGTCCTCCATCGAGGTCGAGAATCTCTCCTTCCGTTACGCCGAAGGTGAGCCCTGGATCGTCCGCAACTGTTCCTTTCGTGTTGAACAGGGTGAAGCAGTGGCCATCGTGGGCGCATCAGGTTGCGGCAAGTCGACCCTGATGAAACTGCTGCTCGGATTGCTCAAGCCCAGCGAAGGAAGCGTAAGCATCGGCGGGATAGATATCCAGAAGCACGGTCCACGTGGCGTCCGCTCCATGATCGGAGCGGTGATGCAGGATGACCAGTTGTTTGCCGGGAGCATTGCCGACAACATCAGCGGCTTCGACAGTGGCTTCGATGAACAGCGCATTGAGGAAGCTGCTCGAATGGCCGCGGTGCACGATGACATCGCGGGGATGGCGATGGGTTACCACGGTCTTATCGGCGACATGGGCAACTCGCTCTCAGGCGGTCAGAAGCAGCGAGTGATTCTGGCCCGCGCCCTCTACCGCCGGCCACGGATTCTGTTTCTAGATGAGGCCACCAGCCATCTTGATGTCATGCGCGAGCGCTTGGTCAACGAAGCCGTGCAGCGTATGGAGCTGACCAAGGTGATCGTGGCCCATAGGCCGGAGACCATAAACAGCGCCGACCGCGTGCTCGTGATGGAGCAGGGGCGGATCGTCCAGGAGGTGCGGCCCCAGCGTGGGGCGTCGACGGCGCCTGCTTCCGACGCCGAGGAATGCGTCGCGGCATCGGTCTGACTCGCGTCCCACAGGGTATCCAGAAGCGGGCGTGGGTCCGGCGCGCCTGGCTCATCCGGCGGCACGTCGCCGCGCTTGGCGCGGTCGCTAGCATGGCGCCGTCACCGCACCGGCGCGACAATACCCCCATGACCGACCGTACCCCCCTGTTGCTGCTGCCCGGCCTGCTCAACGATGGCGAGCTGTGGCGCGCGCAGTTGGCCGATCTGGCCGACATTGCCGATTGCACCGTAGGCGACCAGACCCGTGGTGAGACCCTGCACGCCGTGGCCGAGGATGTGCTGGCGCAGGCGCCGGAGCGCTTCGCGCTGGCCGGTTTCTCGCTGGGCGGTTTCGTCGCCCAGCAGATTCTGCGCATCGCGCCGGAACGCGTGTTGCAGCTGGCGCTGGTCGATACCTCGATCCACGCCGATTCACCGGAACGTGCCGAACAACGCCGCAGCCAACGCGCCAGTGTGCGCCTGCCGGGGAAGTTCCACGGCTTCGGCGATGCGCTGATGCGCAGCTACATCGACGCCTCGCGGCTGGATGACTACGTGCTGGTGCAGCGCGTGCGCGACATGACCGCCCGCCTGGGCGCGGAAGTGTTCCTGCGCCAGAGCGCGCTGGAACGCCCTGACGGCCATGACGTGCTGGCTGGCTACCGCGATCCGCTGTTGATCATCTGCGGGGCCAACGATCGCATCACGCCGCTGGCAGTAAGCGAGGAAATGCATGCCCTGGTGCCGCACTCGCAGCTGGTGGTGGTGCCCGATTGCGGGCACCTTGCCCCGATGGAGAAGCCGGACGAGGTCAGTGCGGCGATGCGTGGGTGGTTGCTGCAGGCGTGACACTGTCCAGCTTGATGGATTCCTCGTTCCAACCCATGCCGTTGTAAACGTGGTAGCGCAGGACGCCGATGTACTCGTGCAGCATCACTTCGATCAGCAGCAGGTTGTACGCAGAGGGAAGCCACCCCGGCGAGGCGCGGAGGCGATCACTGGGCAAGCCCTCGGCCACGACACCGAAGTGCCGGAAGTAGATCAGACTTCGCCTTAGGTGCAGGCCAGAGGTCACCAGCACTACCCGGACACTGTCGCGCTGGATCATTCGGCTGCTGTTGCTGGCGTTCTGCCAGGTGTTCACGCTGGCGTGCTCGCGGATGATGTGTTCCGCAGGCACGCCCAGCGCAATCAGTTCACGCGCGTAGACGTTGGCTTCTGCGGCATTGTCTGGCGCAGTAGCGCCACCGCTGACCAGCACCACGCAGGATTCGCCGGTGCGTTCGCAGGCGAGGTAGCGCTGCGTTGCGGCCATCAACCGGCTATAGCCAGCCAGGCCGGGCCTGGAGCCGTGAGCGTCCTGATCGATGCCAGCGCCCAGCACGACAATCGCCGTGCGTGGATGGTGCGCTGTTGCAGTGCTTGGCGGCGCGTCCTGTGCCAGGTCCAGCAGCAGTTGCGTGATGGGCGCGCTCGCGCTCGCCAGGATGGCCAGTGGCGCTACGGCGAGCAGGGCGCCGCTACGCACGTGTCGCTTTCGAACCAGAACCGCACACGAGAGCAGCAGAAAGAGTGTCAGGGCGAGCATGTCGAACCTCAGGAAAATTTGAAAGGAATCCGATGGCGTTACGCGATCGTTGCTTCCATGCTGGATGCCATGGATCTGAAGCGAATGTCACTCCCGGTCAGATGTGTTGCCATCGTGGGCGCCATCCTGCTCGCGGTTGCAGGCGGGCATCTACTGGGTAGCATGTTTCCGCAGCTGTTCCTGCAGATCCATCAACGGATGCAGTAGTCCGTACGCTCCGCACGTTGTCGCTTCAGGCCTCTGTTTGGGTGTCGCGGAACGCGGAAACGCATCTCTTCAGGTGTTGAATGCGACAAGCAGAGGAAAGCAATGCGACGCTTGAACTCAACGCAAGGCGTAGAGCCGCGGCGACATCCTGCAGACGGACCTGAGCTCGGGGAGCGATCGATGCTCAACCTGATTGCAGCGACCGCGCCAGACCAGTTCTCATCGTTTGTCGTTGACCTGGACGAGGCGATTTCGCGCTGGATGAGCGCTGCGGAGAATGAATCCCCGGGTTGCCTGGAACAGGAGCTTTCGCGCATGCATGCCTTGAAAAGTGTGACCTCGGCCTTGGGCAGCTGCAGGATTGCCGATGCCTGCGAAAATCTGGCTGATGCTCTCCGCTCCGGCGAAGCCATCGGCAGCGTGCGGCTGCGCGGCTGCGCGCTGGCAATCTCGGCAAAGCGCCTTCTGGGACGCACGACAGGTCAATCACTGACCGGGGGGCGCTGACATGCATGATCCGTACACGCCCTCTCCAATGTCGTCCCCGGCAGCGCTGCTGCATGCTGCGCGCGTGCTGGAAATGCATCGTCTGGCTCTACTGCTGTCATGCTTCCAGGAGCCGCGCGCCAGTGGGTTCCGGGTGCTGCTGCAGGCGCTTGCGGTGCTGTGGTGCTGGCTTTGGATCGATGGCCCTCAGCCTGTTCTGGCCGATGAGGCAGCGCGGGTGCTGCCGGCCGCCGTTGTACTTCTGGCGGTATCTGTAGCGTGGGCACTCTTTGTAAACCTTCGCAGGGCGCGTCACGACACGTGGTACGACGCGGCGGGCCTTCTGCTCAGTCTGGCGATGGTGGCCATCCAGGTGCACGCGGCCTTCATCCTGTTGATGGCACTCAATGCAATCCTGCCGTTCCTCGTCATCGCCGCGACGGTGGCTTACGGACGCAAGGCCATGGCGCCGGCAATCGCGGTAACGGCCGTGGCGCTGCTTTGGGCAGCCCCCGAAGGCTACTGGTTCTCGCGGCCCGCCTATCTGGCCTATGCGCTGGCGCTGACCATCCTGTTGCCGCTGGTCGTGGCGTCACTGGTGGCAGCGATGCGCGAAATCGCGTTGCGTGCCATTGCGTCGCGTGAGGCGCAGGGGCGATTCGTCGGCACCATGAGTCATGAGCTTCGCACGCCGCTCAATGCCATCATCAGCGGCATCCAGCTTCTGGAGGTCAATACGGTAAGTGCTGCCCAGCGACACGCACTGGCCACCGTTGCAGGGCAGGCCCAGGCGCTCCGACGTCGCATTGATGATGTACTTGATGTTGCCAGCATTGATGGTGGCAAGCTGAAACTGCGGCCACATCCTTGTTCGCTGCGTTCCATCATCGAGGCGGCGCAGGCGAGCTGCATGCCTGCGGCTGCAGACAAAGGCGTGGTACTGCAGGTGGATGTGGGGAGAGCAGACGTATGGCTGTTGGCAGATGGCGGTCGCATCGAACAGGTGGTGACCAATCTTCTCTGCAATGCCATCAAGTTCAGTCCCATGGCGGGCGAGGCGAGGGTCTCGGTTGGCGCCGTTCGAGCGGTGGATGACTGGCAGGTGCGGATCTCGGTCTGCGACTCCGGGACGGGCATCGACGAAGCGCAGAGAGACATGATTTTCTCGCCTTTCGTGCAGGTCAGTCAGGGCGAAGCACGTTGCGAACAGGGCGTCGGGCTCGGGCTGTACATCGTTCGGCTGATTTCCGATGCCATGGGCGGAACGATCAGCGTCGGCCGCAGCGATGTCGGCGGCGCCTCATTCGTGTGGTGCTTCGCTGCTGCCGTGGCCGATGAGGCTGAGCCGCTTCCTTCCCTGGGTGAGCTTTTCCAGTTGCACGCGGCGGTGGTTCGTCCGCTGCACTGCCTGCTGTTCGAAGACGTGGAGACCAACCGCGGGGTGGTGCAGCACCTGCTGCAGTGTGCAGGCCATCGCCTCAGCTTCCGGAAAGATGGTCACGATGCTCAGGCCGTCATCAAGGCGCTGGCGCCCGACGTAGTTCTGCTGGATCTGCACATGCCAGGTTGCAGTGGGTGGGACGTACTGGAGGCGCTGGTCAGGGACCCTGCGGCGCCTCCCGTTCTGGTGATGAGCGCAGACACCCGGGTAGAGGTGATTGACAGGGCGCAGGCGCTGGGCGCGGCTGGGTTTCTGTGCAAGCCACTGGACATCGAGAGCGTCCTGGATATGTTGCGCGGTGTTGCCGAGCGCTGACCGTCCGGTAGGTGCCGACCAAGGTCGGCACCTACCGATTCCGATCCGCAACCGCGGTCGGGATCAATCCCAGGCGGGTGCAATCCCTTCCGGATTCGCCAGGCGATGGCCACGATCCAGCTTGGCGATCTGCGCCATGTCTTCGTCGGTCAGGCGGATCGCTGCCGCTTCCAGGTTGCTCGACAGGTTCTCGCGCTTGGTCGACGACGGGATCACCGAGAAGCCCTGCTGCAGCGCCCAGGCCAGCGCGATCTGCGCCGGAGTGGCCTGGTGACGGCCGGCAATGGCCTGGATCACCGGGTCCTTGATCACCTCGCCATAGGCCAGGCTCATGTAGGCAGTGACGTGGATGCCGTTGTCCTGCAGGAACTTCACCAGCAGGCGGTTCTGCAGGTACGGGTGGATCTCGATCTGGTTGGTGGCGATGGCGTCGGCACCGAGGATGCCGATCGCCTTGCGGGTCTGGGCGATGGTGAAGTTGGAGATGCCAATCGCCTTCGTCAGGCCCTGTGCCTTGGCCTCGGCCAGCGCCGGCAGGTACTCCTCCATCGGCACGTCGACCTTGTCGTTCGGCGACGGCCAGTGGATCAGCGTCAGGTCCACATGATCGGTACGCAGCTTTTCCAGACTGGTACGCAGGCTGGCCAGCAGCGCTTCGCGCTTGAACGCGGTGATCCAGACCTTGGTGGTCAGGTAGATCTCTTCGCGCGGCACGCCGGAATCGGCGATGGCCTGGCCGACCTCGGCTTCATTGCCGTAGATCTGCGCGGTATCGATGGCGCGGTAGCCGACATCCAGCGCGTTGCGCACCGAGTCGATCACGGTCTGGTCTTTCAGGCGGAAGGTGCCGAGACCGAAGGCGGGGACAGTCATGGGGAGCTCCAGCAGAGGGGAGGGATGCGAATATCCAGCAAAGGGTAGGCCAGTGGCCGCATGCGTGCCGGCAACGGTGCATTGCACCACCGTACCGGCAGGGCATGACCTATCTCAATGCGTGGCCACGGCGATGCCATCGGCGCGGTCATCGATGCCGTCGCGGCGGTCCAGGCGGCCGCTGAGCACGGTCAATGCATACGCACCCACCACCACCAGCGCGCCCAGCCACGGCGTGTGCATCAGGCCGATGTTCTCCACCACCAGGCCGCCGAGCGAGGCGCCCAGCGCGATGCCGATGTTGAAGGCGGCGATGTTCAGCCCCGATGCGACGTCGGTGGCCTGCGGCGCATAGCGCTGCGCCTGCTTGACCACATACACCTGCAGGCCGGGCACGTTGCCGAACGCCACCGCACCCAGTGCCAGTACCGTCAGCAGCATCAGCCAGGTGTTGTAGGCGGTGAAGGTGAGCACGAACAGCACGACGGCCAACAGGGCGAAGATGCGCTTCAGTGCGGGCACCGGGCCCATGCGGTCGGCCATGCGCCCGCCCCACAGGTTGCCGATCGCCACCGACACGCCGTACACCAGCAGCACCAGGCTGACTGCGTTTGCCGAGAAACCAGTGACGTCCTGCAGGATCGGCGCCAGATAGGTGAAGGCCAGGAAGGTGCCGCCGTAGCCCAGCGCGGTCATCGCATAGACCAGCAGCAGGCGGGGTTGGGCGAGTACGGCCAGCTGCTGGCGGAAGCTGGCCGGCGCACTCTGCGGCACGCTGCGCGGCACGAACAGCAGCGCGCCGAGCAGGGCGATCATGCCCAGCGCGGCCACCGCCAGGAAGGTGGCGCGCCAGCCCAGGTGCTGGCCGATGAAGGTGCCCAGCGGCACACCGGTCACCAGCGCCACGGTGAGGCCGGTGAACATGATGGCGATCGCGCTGGCGGCCTTCTCCTTCGGCACCACCGCAGTGGCGATGATCGAACCGATCGAGAAGAACACACCGTGGGCGAGGCCGGTGAGGATGCGGGCGACGATCAGCGAGGTGTAGCCCGGCGCCAGGAAGGCGATGACGTTGCCCAGGGTGAACAGCACCATCAGCGCCACCAGCAGCGACTTGCGCGGTACGCGGCCGGTGAGCGCGGTCAGCACCGGCGCACCGATGGCCACGCCGAGGGCATACAGAGAGACCAGCAGGCCGGCCGAGGGCAGGCTGACCTGCAGGTCGGCGGCAATGGTGGGAATCAGGCCGACGATGACGAACTCGGTGGTGCCGATGGCGAAGGCACCGAGGGTCAGCGCCAGCAGGGCGAGGGGAATGCCACGGATCATGGCCGGCTCCGGAGGGAAGGAAGGCGCGCAGTGTGCGCGGCGCACCTTTGCCGAAAAACCGGTCTTCACGCCAATCACTATTGCCGCCCAGTCAATAATGGCGGCATGAAAACCACTCTCGATGAAATGCAGGCCTTCCTCGCGGTGATCGACAGCGGGTCGATCAGTGCTGCCGCCGAACAGCTGGGGCAGACGCCGTCGGGCGTGAGCCGGGCGCTGGGGCGGCTGGAAGACAAGCTCGGCACCACCCTGTTGACCCGTACTACCCGCCGCCTGCACCTGACGGCAGAGGGCGAGGCCTACCTGCGCCATGCACGGGCGATCATCGATGCGGTGGAGTCCGCCGAGGAACAGATGGCCGCCCGCCGCGAGCGCCCGGCCGGGCGCCTGCGCGTGGATGCGGCGATGCCGTTCGTGCTGCACGTGATCGCGCCGCTGGTGGCCGGGTACCGCGCGCGCTACCCGGAGGTGCAGCTGGAGTTGAACAGCTCCGAGCGCTACATCGACCTGCTGGAACGGCGCACCGACCTGGCGATCCGGATCGGGCCGCTGGCCGACTCCACCCTGCATGCGCGGCCGTTGGGTCGCTGCCAGCTGCGGCTGGTGGCCAGTCCGGCCTACCTGGCGGCACACGGCGAACCGGCCAGCGTCGCCGCGCTGGGCCAGCACACCCTGCTCAGCTTCAACGAACCGGAATCGTTGAATCACTGGCCGCTGCCGGGCGATGCCGATGGCCTGCTGCGGGTGCGTCCGGATATCGCGGTGTCCAGCGGCGAAACACTACGCCGACTGGCGGTGGAAGGCGTGGGCATCACCTGCCTGTCCGACTTCGTGACCGACCGCGACCGCGCCGCCGGCACGTTGGTGCCGGTGCTGGCGACGCAGACGCTGGATGTGTACCAGCCGATCCACGCGGTGTATTACCGCAACACGGCGGTGTCGGCGCGGATCAGCTCGTTCCTGGATTACCTGGGTGAAGCGATGGCGCGGAGCGATTACCTGCGCTGAGGTCGTGGTGGGGTTGCCGGCCAGCGGCCGGCACTACCGCAGGTTACGGCGGGTGCGGACCGTTGGTCCGCACGGCCCCTGCCATCGCCCGACCAACGGTCGGGCGCTACCCATGTGGTGATGGGGTTGCCGGCCAGCGGCCGGCACTACCGCAGGTTACGGTGGGTGCGGACCGTTGGTCCGCACGGCCCCTGCCATCGTCCGACCAACGGTCGGGCGCTACCCATGTGGTGATGGGGTTGCCGGCCAGCGGCCGGCACCACCGCAGGTTACGGTGGGTGCGGACCGTTGGTCCGCACGGCCCCTGCCATCGCCCGACCAACGGTCGGGCGCTACCCATGTGGTGGCGGGGGTTGCCGGCCGCTGGCCGGCAACCGGATCAATCAGGCCGCGCGCGCCAGCGCGTCCTTCGCTGCGGCGGTGGTCGACAGATCGAACACATCCACCGCGTCGATCAACCGGTTCGCCTGCTGCTCCAGGCTGCGTGCGGCGGCGCTGGCTTCCTCCACCAGCGCGGCATTCTGCTGGGTGGTGCCGTCCATCTGGATCACCGTCTGGCTGACCTGTTCGATGCCCGCGCTCTGCTCCTGCGAGGCGGCGGAGATCTCGGCCATGATGTCGGTGACACGCTGCACCGACGCCACGATCTCGGCCATGGTGTCACCGGCCTCGCGCACGCGCCGTGCACCGTGGCCGACCTGTTCCACCGACGCTTCGATCAACGCCTTGATCTCCTTCGCGGCTGCCGCCGAACGCTGTGCCAGGGTGCGCACTTCGCTGGCAACCACCGCGAAGCCGCGGCCTTGCTCGCCGGCGCGTGCCGCTTCCACCGCGGCGTTCAGCGCCAGGATGTTGGTCTGGAAGGCGATGCCGTCGATCACGCTGATGATCTCGGCGATCTGCCGCGACGAGGTTTCGATCGCGCCCATCGTCGTCACCACCTGGCCGACCACGCTGCCGCCGTGAGAGGCAACGGTGTGCGCGCCGATCGCCAGCTGGTTGGCCTGGCGCGCATGCTCGGCGTTCTGGCGCACGGTGGAGGTCAGTTCCTCCATCGATGCCGCCGTCTCTTCCAGGTTGGCGGCCTGTTGTTCGGTACGGCGCGACAGATCGTTGTTGCCGGCGGCGATCTCCGCCGCCGCCGTGTGGATGTTGCCGGAGGCGTGCTTGATGTCGGTGACGATGGTTGCCAGCTGCGTAGCGGTGGTGTTCGCGTCGCCGGCGATACGCGCGAACACGCCCTGGAAATCACCGTGCATGCGCGCGCCGAGGCGGCCATCGGCAATCGCGCGCAGCATGCTGGAGACCTCGCCGAGGTTCAGTTCAGTGGTCTGCATCAATCGGTTCAAGCCGTCGACCATTGCGCGAAAATCATGCTCGAAGCGTGCGCTGTCGCCGCGCTGGCTGAAGTCACCGGCGGCGGCGGCTTCGGCCAGGCGGCGGATCTCGCCGTTGATCATGCCGAGATTGGCCTTGGCCGTATCCAACGCGTTGGTGATCACGGCCTTTTCGCCGGGCAGGCGTTCCATGTCCTGGCTGAGGTCACCGACGGCATAGCGGCCCATGATCGAGATCGCGCGCATCTTCACCTGGATGTGCGCGTCAACCAGCGTGTTGCAGTCGGCCACCATGGTGCCGAACGCGCCCGGGAACGCACTGGCATCCATGCGATGGCTGATGGTACCGGCGTCATGCGCCTGCGCCATCGTCGCCTGTGCGTCCAGTACGCCGCGCAGCGTGGACTGCACCGCCTGCATCGCCTGCGCGAGGCGACCGATCTCGTCGCGGCTGCGCACCTGCACCACGTGCTGCAGATCACCGGCGGCCACGGCACGCGCAGCGGCTTCCACCGCCAGCACCGGCTGCACCACCGCGCGCCGCAGCCACCAGGCCAGGCCCATCAGCAGCAACACGGCGGCCAGCACGGTCAGCGCCGCGCACAGCAGCAGGGTCTGCCGCGCCTGCTGCGACCGCGCCGCTACGGTTGCTTCGGCCACCTGCGTGGCATGCGTGCTCAGCGCATCCAGTGCGGTCGCCACCGGGCGGTCCTTGCCACGCACCAGATTGTCGCCGGCGGCGGGATCGTAGCCGGCTTCCGCAAACGCCTGCAGGGCGGCGTGGTAGTCCTTCTGCAGCTGCGTGTGCAGGCCGATGAAGGACTGCGCCAGTTCGCGCGTGCGTATGTCCGGGCTGGCTACGAGGCCCCTGGCCAGCTGCTCGACCAGGCGGCCCTCGCTGTCAAAGGCGTCCAGATGGCGCTGGCGCAGCGCGTCGTCGTGGCCGCGCAGCAGCACGTTCTTCCATTCCTGCACCTGGCTGCGGAACTCGCGCTGCAGGCGTTCGGCGTCGCGGCTGTGCGCGACTTCGGGTGGAACCTCGGTGGACAACTTCAACCAGGCGGAGGCCAGGCCCGCCAATGCGCACAGCAGGACCACGGCCAGACCAACGGAAACCGCGCCGAGCAGCTTGGACTGCAGGCGCGGAGCACGGACAGACGCTTTCATGGAAGGGACTCTCGGGAAGGGGCAATGCGGTATCGACCTGTCCCCACGCGTCTGAAGTGCGACGCTCATCACATTACCGTTTCGTTTAGTGATGTGAAGGGGATGTTTCATAGGACAAATGTGTCCATATGGAACGAAAGAAGACCCTCGACAGAGAATTTAAATGTAACTATCGTTGTTACATGAAATCCGCGAATCCACTGTCCGACGCCCTGCATGTGATGGCGCACCTGGTCGGCCATGCCGCCCCGCGCACGTCCGAGCAGCTGGCGTCCTGCCTGCCGACGCATCCGGTGGTGATCCGTCGCCTGCTGGCGCAGCTGCACAAGGCCGGCCTGGTGCGCAGCACCCGCGGCCACGGCGGCGGCAGCCTGCTGGCACGCGACGCCGCGGCGATCACCCTGCATGACATCTACCTGGCGGTGGGCGCACCACCGCTGGTCCAGGTCGGCGCCCGCGACTCCGGCGGTGGCTGCCCGATCCAGCAGCTGGTCAACAGCGCCCTGCTCGAGGGTGCACGCGAAGCGCAGCGCCTGCTCGAAGCGAGGCTGCAGGCGACCACGCTGGACCAGCTCGGCGCCGACTTCGCCCGCCATCTTGCCCATCACCGTTCCCTGGAAGCTCACCATGAATCCTGATGTGCTCATCGTCGGCGGCAGCTATGCCGGCATTGCCGCCGGCCTGATCCTGGCCCGTGCCCGTCGCCCGGTCACCGTCATCGACGCCGGTTCGCCGCGCAACCGTTTCGCCAGTCATTCGCACGGGGTGCTCGGGCTGGATGGCATCAGTGGCGCCGAGCTGCTGAAGACCGCGCGCCAGCAGCTGCTGGACTACCCCACGGTGCGTTGGGTGCATGCCGAAGCCGTGCAGGCCACCGCCCGCGCCGAAGGCGTGGAAGTGCGTACCGCCGATGGCCAGGTGCTGGCCGCGCGCAAGCTGCTGCTCGCCAGCGGCATCGCCGACCAGTTGCCGGCGTTGCCGGGCCTCGCCGAGCGCTGGGGCAGCACCGTGCTGCACTGCCCGTACTGTCATGGCTATGAAGTGGGTGGTGGTGCCATTGGCCTGCTTGGTGGTCATCCGATGTCCGCCAGCAAGGCGCCGCTGTTCGCGGACTGGGGCAATGTCACGTTCTTCAGCATGGGACTGGACATCACGGATGAGGAGCGCGCCGCCATGCAGCAGCGCGGCGTGCAGATCGAGACGTCACCCGTGCTGGGCGTGCAGGGCGACCAGCCGACCTGGCTGGAAGTGGAGCTGGCCGACGGCCGCCGAATCGCCCAGCGTGCGTTGTTCGTGCCGGCCACCCAGGCGATGGCCACGCCATTGGTGCAGCAGCTGGGCTGCACGTTGGTCGAGAGCCCGCTGGGCGTGCTGATCGAGGTCGATGTGATGAAGCAGACCTCGGTGCCGAACGTGTATGCCGCAGGCGATGCGACCACGGTGGGCAACATCACCCTGGCCATGGCCGAAGGCGTGCGCGCGGGCATCGGCGTGCACCATGCGCTGGTGGCCGAGGACAGCGTGCCGCGCTGAATGTGCCGGGGTCAGATCCCTTTCGCAGAAAGGGATCTGACCCCCGACGCGACGTGTTGCTCTGGTAGAGGCCGACCTTGGCCGGCACCGCTCCATTACCCCTTCACGCACAGCACCTGCCGCAGCGTGTGCACCACCTCGACCAGGTCCAGCTGCGCAGCCATCACATCGTCGATCGACTTGTACGCGGCCGGTGACTCGTCCAGCACGCCACTGTCCTTGCGGCATTCCACGTGCGCGGTGGCCTCGCGGTGCTGGGCCAGCGTGATCTGCTGGCGCGCCGTGCCACGGCTCATTACCCGGCCGGCGCCGTGGCTGCAGCTGTGGAAGCTGTCCGCGTTGCCCTTGCCGCGCACGATGTAGCTGCGCGTGCCCATGCTGCCGGGAATGATGCCCAGCTCGCCCTCACGCGCGCTGACCGCGCCCTTGCGCGTCACCAGCAACTCCTGGCCGTGGTGCGTCTCCTTCTGCACGTAGTTGTGGTGGCAGTTCACCGCCATCGCCGCCAGCTGGAACTTCGGCAGCCGGTGGCGCATCTCGGCCAGCACGCGCGACATCATCGCCTCGCGGTTCTGCCGGGCGTAGTCCTGCGCCCACGACACCGCTTCGACGTAGTCATCGAACAGCGGCTCGCCTTCCATGAAGAACGCCAGGTCCTTGTCCGGCAGGTGGAAGCCCAGCACGCGCCGGGCCAGTTCCTCGCGCGCCTTCTCGATGAAGTAGGTGCCGATCAGGTTGCCGGTACCGCGTGAGCCGCTGTGCAGCATCACCCACACCGTGTCCGCCTCGTCCAGGCACAGTTCGATGAAGTGATTGCCGCCACCCAGCGTGCCCAGCTGGCGGTCGAGCTTGTCGGTGCGGATCCTGCGGTGCCTGTCCTTGATCTTCTCCAGGCCGGCGGCCAGCCCGGACTGCACCAGCCGGGTGTGGATGCTGTCGGGCATGCGGTGATGTTCGCCGCCACGGCCATTGCCGACCGGGATGCTGAGCTCGATGCTGTTGCGCAGCTGCCGCAGGTCATCGGGCAGGTCATCGGCGCGCAGCGTGGTACGCACCGCCGCCATGCCGCAGCCGATGTCGACGCCGACCGCGGCCGGGATGATCGCCCCGCGGGTCGGGATCACCGAGCCTACGGTCGCGCCCTTGCCCAGGTGCACGTCCGGCATCACGGCCACCCACGGCCCGACGAACGGGATCGCAGCGATGTTGCGCAGCTGCTCATGCGCCTGCGCTTCCAGCGGCACACCGTTGACCCAGCCCTTGATCGGCGTGGTGCCCTCGGCATGCAGCCATTGATAGTTCTGTTGAGTGTCCATGTCTTCTTTAATGTCCTTGATGGGCCGGCGGCGCGTCCCTGCGCCACCGCGACCCCCTACCTGATCGTCACCAGCTGCTTCAGCACGCCATCCAGGCCGCCGAACACGGTGAGCGTGTCGATCTTCTCGGTGACCTTCTCCAGTGCCTCCAGCTCCTTCAAGCGCATCAGCACCGGGTTGTCCTCGATCAGCTTTGCGGTGTTGAGCTGCGAACGCGTGGCGTTGGCCTCCTCGCGGCGACGGATCACGCTGGCCTGGGCCTGCTTTTCGGCCAGCACCACGCCGTTGAGGATCTCCTTCATCTCGCCCGGCAGGATCACGTCCTTGATGCCGACGCCGAGCAAGCGCACGCCGTGGCCTTCGATCGCCGCCTGCACATGCGCAGCGATCTCGCCGTCCAGTGCCGCCTTGTCACCCAGCAGCTCGTCCAGGCTGCGCGCGGCAATTGCCTGGCGCAGGCCGAACTGCAGCTGCCGATAGACGAACTCATCGGCATTGCTGAGCGTGCGGTGCGCACGCACCGGGTCGACCACCTGCACGGTCGCGGCCAGGTTCACCCGCAGGGTCACCTTGTCGCGGCTGAGCAGTTCCTGGCCGGACACGTCCAGTGAACGTGCACGCAGTTCCACACGCTCCACCGACACGTTGCCGTTGAGGTTCCAGAACGCGTGCAGGCCAGCGTCCAGCGTCTGCCGCAGCGTGCCATCGATGAACAGCAGGCCGACCGACTCGCTCGGCACCGTGCTGATCACCGCCACACGCGGCAGCACGCCCAATTGACCCAGCCGCTGCTGCACGTCGGCCGGAATGCGCGGCTCGTCACCCAACGCCATTACCTGCACCTGGGTATCGACCGAACCGCGCCAGTACAGACGGCGGCTGCCCGGCGGCAGCACTTCATCGATGCGGCCGTTGCGCAGCAACAGGCCGACCTCGCTGGCGCCGACGTTGGCCAGCACGAAGTGCGTGTCCAGCTGTGCGCCCAGCGCTTCGATCAGGCTGTCCTGGTCGCTGCCAGTGTAGGCCGCGCCCTTCGATGCAGTGTGGATGTCCACGTGCGGCCGGCCGCCGAACGGCGACAGGCGGTGCACGCCCGGCAGCAGGATCTGCTGGAAACGACGGTTGCGATACACCAGGCCGCGCTCGCCGTCGCCGATCACGACCTTGATGGTCCAGAACATGGGAGTCTCTCCTTGTATGGCTCTGGTGGTTCGACCCGTTGCGGATGAATCGCCATGACCCGGGTCGATCCGATCGTGGCGAGGCTGCCTGCACATCACGTGCAGGCAGCGGAAGAGGGCGGCCATCGGCGGACGGTCCGCGCGCGGAGCCTTCGGTGCGCCGGCAGTGCTGCCATCGTCGTTCCCGGCAGGTAGCACCGGTGCGGAACGTGGCTGGCAGTGGCGGCGGGCCGGGGCCCGGCGTGCGGTCCGTTGCCTTCCACGTTCCTGCCCGAAGGCGATGTCGGTGGACGGCGACGATGGCCGCTGGGGCTTGCGCCCCGGGTGTTGCTTCAAGTCATGACGTGACAGGTCATGTGGTTTGGAGTGGGAATCGAACCCACGACAGACGGATTACGGATCCGTTGCTCTGACCAAGCTGAGCTATCCAGTTGGGGACCGCGCGGAATCGAACCGCGTACCGGCGAACCGGTGCCTGCCTCCAGCAGGCGATCCAGGCGATGGCATGTCCGCGACCTCCGGCATACGCCACGGCAACGCCGCGCGCACCAGCCCGTGGTTGAAACGGGACCGTTGGATAATCGAGGGTGCAGGCCACCTACATTATCGGCGAGCGATAATGTTCTGATGCGATGCAGATAATGTCCAGGCGTTGCCAGTCGCGCGAAGTAAATCCTTCGGCGGGGCGGGAAAAGCCTGGGTCAGTGAGCGGCGGGTCGCCGCGCGGGGTGCAGTTCTGGCATCGCGGGTCCTTGTGTCGACGCAAACGAAAACGCCCCCGGGACTTGCGTTCCGAGGGCGTCGTCAGGCCTCGGAGATCGGGGTGGCCGATCTCCGCAGGGCGGGTATCAGGCCGTTGTCAGCTGGTCTTCCTTGCCGAACGCGCGCGCCGGCCCGTCCATGCGCAGGCATGGCAGCAGTTTGGCGATGGCGACGGAATGCGCGTTCAAGGGAAGTTTCCAGTGGTTGTTGAAACGAGGTGCGCACGATAAACCACGATTTAGTCGTGCGCAACCATTTTGTTCAATTATTTTCTTGGGTATGTGTGCAATGCCGGCCAGCGGCCGGCACTACCGGCCCTCACGCTTCGGCGCTGGCGGCATCCAGCTGCGCGACATCGTGCACGCTCAGCGACACGTTGGCCGCCGCCAGCAGATCGTGCAGCTGCTCGACGCTGGTGGCGCTGACGATCGGCGCGGTGATCGACGGCCGTGCGATCTGCCATGCCAGCGCGATCTGCGCGGCACTGGCGTTGTGCTTGCTGGCCACGTCATCCAGTGCCTGCAGGATGCGCAGGCCACGCGGATTCAGATAGCGCTTCACCACGTTCTCGCCACGCGCCGGGCTCTTGGCCGCATCGGCCGGCGTGCGGTACTTGCCGCTGAGGAAGCCACTGGCCAGCGCGTAGTAGCCGATCACGCCGATCTGTTCGCGCTGCACCAGCGGTTCCAGTTCCTTTTCGTAGCCGGCGCGGTCATACAGGTTGTACTCCGGCTGCAGGGTTTCGTAACGCGGCAGCTTGTAGTCGGTGGACACCTTCAGCGCATCGGCCAGGCGCGTGGCGCTGTAGTTGGAAGCACCGATCGCACGCACCTTGCCAGCTTCGATCAACCGGCCGAATGCAGCCAGGGTCGCTTCCAGCGGCGTCGACTCGTCATCCTCGTGGGCCTGGTACAGATCGATCACGTCGGTCTGCAGGCGGCGCAGCGAATCCTCGACCGCCGCATTGATGTTGTCCGGGGTCAGGCCGGGGCGTTCGGCCCACTTGGCCACCTTGGTCGCCAGCACCACCTTGTCGCGCTTGCCGCTGCGGGCAAACCACTTGCCGATCAGCGTCTCCGATTCGCCGCCGGCATTGCCCGGCACCCAGGCCGAATAAACATCGGCGGTGTCGACCAGATTGAAGCCGGCGTCGACGAAGGCATCGAGCAGGGCGAAGCTGGCCTTCTCATCGGCGCTCCAGCCGAACACATTGCCACCGAAGGCGAGCGGACGTACATGCAGGCCGGAACGGCCCAGTTCGCGGGTTGCCGTCATGGGCACGGACTCCTTGGGGGAAGTGCTCCAGAATAAAACGCGTAGTGTGACCGTGCTGCGGCGGCGACCACAAAACAGTGTTCCGCGATACGCACGCAGCTAACGTTTTGTGAACACCTGGGACGCCGCGGCTGCTAGTCTCGCCGCATCTTCCGCTGGAGTCGCTCCGATGATGCCTGCTTCGTCCCTGCGTGGTTGCCGCCTGCTGCTTGCTTCGGCCCTGTTTGCCGCTGTTCCCGCGTTCGCCGCACCGGCCACGGTGGCGCCGGCGAAGATCCAAGTGTCGCCGGCCATCGACGCGGCGGTGAAGGCACCCACCCGTGATGCCAACAACGTCAAGCGCGACGGCTTCCGCCACCCGGCGCAGACGCTGTCGTTCTTCAAAGTGACGCCGGAAAAGACCGTCATCGAGATCACCCCCGGCAACGGCTGGTACTCGGAGATCCTGGCGCCGCTGCTGCACGACAAGGGCCACTACGTTGCTGCGGTGGTCGATCCGATGGCGGTGCCCGAAGGCCGCGGCCGTGACTACCAGCAGCGCAGCCGCGACAGCCTGGAAAAGAAGTACGCCGGTGCGCCGGCACAGTTCGGCAAGACTGCCGTGGTCGCCTACGATCCGGCCAAGCCGGTGTTCGGCCCGGCCGGTTCAGCCGATGTGGTGCTGACCTTCCGCAACGTGCACAACTGGCGCAAGGCCGGCCAGGCGCAGGGCATGTTCCAGGGCTTCTTCAACGTGCTCAAGCCGGGCGGCGTGCTGGGCGTGGTCGAACATCGCGCCAAGGCCGACGTGGCCGACGAGGATGACACCGGCTATGTCGGCCAGCAGCAGGTGATCGCGATGGCCGAGGCCGCCGGCTTCAGGTTGGACGCGCGCAGCGAGGTCAACGCCAACCCGCGCGACACCAAGGACCACCCGAACGGCGTGTGGACGCTGCCGCCGACCAACCAGCACGACAAGGCCGATGATGCGAAGTACCAGGCGATCGGCGAAAGCGACCGCATGACCCTGCGCTTCATCAAGCCGTAAAGGGGGCGCCGGGCTGCGCCTGGTGAGCGCGCAGCGCGGTGTCGGGCGGAATGGGTAGCGGCCGGGCAATGCCCGGCGCTGCCACCAATGGAGTGTGCTGTTGAAGAAAGTGCTGTACTTCGCCTTCGCATTGATGGCGCTGCCGCGGTTGTATAACTTCGTGTTCCATGCGGGTCACGTGCATGATCTCGTGGCGGCGGCAGGTTTTGCGGTGCTGCTCGTGGGCTGCCTGTGGGACGAACGTGCGCGCAGGGCCTGCCCACCGGTAGCGCGGCTACGGTATCGCGCCAACGCTGCCGCAACGTGCGGCGCCGTGGTGGTGCTCGTTGCGCTGTTGATGGAAAGGAAGGTCTTCGGCTGAGTGGTGATCGCGGCGGCGATGCGGGAATGGGACAATGCCCCACCCGCCGACTGCCGTGCCCGCAATGCTGATCGCCTTCAACAAGCCCTTCAACGTGCTCTGCCAGTTCACCGACCGCAGCGTACCGCCGCGGCCGACCCTGGCCGGGTTCGGCCTGCCGCCGCGCGTGTATGCCGCCGGTCGCCTGGACCATGACAGCGAAGGCCTGCTGCTGTTGACGGATAACGGTACGCTGGCGCACAAGCTCACCGACCCCAGGCACAAGGCCGACAAGACCTACTGGGTGCAGGTGGAAGGCACGCCCAGCGAAGAGCAGCTGCAACAGCTGCGCGACGGCGTGGTGCTCAACGACGGGCCGACCCTGCCGGCGAAGATCGAGCGCCTCGATCCGGCGCCGTCGCTGTGGACGCGCGATCCGCCGGTGCGTTTCCGCAAGACCGTGCCTGACAGCTGGCTGGCGATCACGATCCGCGAGGGGCGCAACCGCCAAGTGCGGCGGATGACCGCGGCGGTGAACCTGCCGACGCTGCGGCTGGTGCGGGTGGCGATGGGGCCCTACCGGCTGGACGACCTGCAGCCGGGGCAGTGGCGGCAGATCGGTTGAAACAGAAAGGCCGGATACCTCGCGGCATCCGGCCCTGGCTCGGGGTCAGATCCCTTCCGCAGGAAGGGCTCTGACCCGGTCGGTCACACTCAGGCGTCGCTGCCGATATCGCTGTGCTCGTCCACCACGGTGTCGTTGCGGCGGTCGCGTGCGTTGATGCGCTGCGCCTGCCCATTCACCACGTGGCCATTGGCAGCCTTCTTCTTCTGCTGCTTGCGGTACAGCGCATAGCCGAGCAGGCCGACGCCGACGGCAGCCGCGGCAATGGTCACGGCCGGGTTGCGGCGGGCGAACTTGGTGGCGACCTTGCCGCCGGTCTTTACTGCGCCGAGGGCGGCGCCGGTCTTGATCCAGTCCGCGTTGCGCAGGCTGCCACCGGCGCTCTTCAGGCCATCGCCGGCGGTGTGGGCCAGCTCCAGGGCGCGCTCCAGAGCGCGGTCGGTGATTACAGTCAGCTTGCTCATGCGGGGGTCCTTTGCCTCGGGTCGAAGTCCAGTGTCGCGTGTTGCCCGTAAACGGTATGTCAGTCGGGGACGCAGGCGGTGTGACTTTAGCGTAGCCATTCAGGATCAGGCAGGGTGGGTCGGATACCTTTCCGTTGGGAAACGGCTCTGACCCCAGCGCCACGCCTGGGTTCAGAGCCCATCGCGATGCAATGGGATCCGACCCCGCCCGTCAGGTTCCGCGCGGCTTGGCCCGGTGCGTGGCCGTCGCCGTCCACGGATCATCCGGCCATGGGTGGCGCGGGTAACGGCCCTTCATCTCCTTTTTCACTTCGGCGTAGGTGCTTTCCCAGAAGTTGCGCAGGTCCTGGGTGACCTGCAGCGGGCGGCCACCGGGGGAGAGCAGGTGCAGGGTCAGCGGCACGCGGCCATCGGCGATGCGCGGCGTGTCGGCCAGGCCGAACAGTTCCTGCAGCTTCACCGCCAGCACCGGCGGCAGCGGATCGCCGCTCTCGCTGTCCAGCGCATAGGTGATCGGCCGCTCCAGTCCGGACGGCACGGTAATGCGGGTCGGCGCATGACGCTCGACCAGCTGCCGTTGTGACCACTCCAGTGGCGATTTCAGCGCTTCTCCAAAGCTGGATTCGTCCAGCGCATCCAGTCGCGTCTTGCCGGCGAACGCGGGCTGCAGCCACTGCGCACGGTTGGCCAGCAGGGCGTTGTCGCTGCAGTCGGGCAGGCCGAGCTCGGGCATCCAGCGGCGCAGCGATTCCACCCGTGCCTGCCACTGGCGCAGGCCTTCGGTCCACGGCAGCGCCTGCAGGCCGAGCTCGGCCACCGCATCGGTCAGCGCCTGCGCGGCGTGCTGCGGATCGACCCGGCCGGCCGAGCGGCTGTCCAACACGATCCGGTCGAAACGGGTCTCGCGCAGGGCCACCAGGGCGCGGCGCTCGCTGTCCCAGCGCACCACGTCTTCGGTGACGAAGCGCTCTGGCCACGCCCTGCGCAGCTGGCCTTCGTCCACCGGTGCGGCACGCAGCAGCAGCGCATCGCGTGCCTCAAAGCGAAGCTCGCTGGCCACCAGCCACGGTTCGCCACGCAGGTCGCTCAGCTCGTGCAGGCGCGCGCTGCGCCCATTGGCCAGCAGGTAACGCAGTGGATCGCTGGGATGCTGGAAGCCGATCCGATCAGGGAAGGCGTGAGCGAGCAGGTCGCCCAGCTCATGGGCCTCGATGCTGGCCGGCGGCGTGGCTTCGCAGCGCAGGCGGCGACGCCACTGCTTGGCGGCGGCATCGATGGCGGCCAGCCCGCTGCGGTTGGCATCGCCCGGTGTGCGGCCATTGCGGAACGCGGCCAGTGCGCGCCAGCGGCTCGCCAGCGCGTCACCGCCCTGGCGCAGCGGATCGCGCGCTTCCAGCAGCGCGGCCAGATCGGCGGCCAGTGCCTGCGAACGTGCATCGGGCGCGGCCAGCAGCATCGCCGCCATCCGTGGGTGCGTACCCAGCGCCAGTATGCGGCGGCCGAGTGCGGTGATCGCACCACTGCTGGACAATGCGCCCAACCGCTGCAGCAGTTCGCGGGCGGCGCCCATCGGGCCGGCAGGTGGCGGATCGAGGAAGCGCAGGTCGCTGCTGCCCCAAGCGGCCAGTTCCAGTCCCAGTCCGGCCAGTTCCACCTGGTCGATCTCGGCGCGGCGCTGCGGCTCCAATCGCTGCGACTGCGGCCACAGCCGCCAGGCCACGCCTTCGGCCACGCGACCGGCGCGACCGGCGCGCTGGTCGGCCGACGCCTGGGCGATGGACACCACGTCCAGCCGGGTGAAGCCGCTGTTGGGGTCGTAGCGCGGTTCGCGTGCCTGGCCGCTGTCGATCACCACGCGCACGCCGGGCAGGGTCACCGACGACTCGGCCACGTTGGTGGCCAGCACCACGCGGCGGCGGCCATCACTGGCGGCCTGCAGCACGCGCGCCTGCTGTTCCACCGGCAGCTCACCATGCAGGGCCAGTACTTCGACGCCGGCATCCAGCGATTCCTGCAGGCCAGCCTGCACCCGCGCGATCTCGCGCTGGCCGGGCAGGAACACCAGCAGGTCACCGGGGTGATCGGCCAGGGCCTGCTGCACCGCGCGGCGCACCTGCAGCTCCAGCGTCTCATCGCGGCGCGCCGGGAAATGGCTGACCGTCACCGGGTAGCTGCGGCCCTCGCTGCTCAGCCGCGGCGCATCGAGGAAGCGTGCCAGGCGCTCGCCATCCAGCGTGGCCGACATCACCACCAGGCGCAGGTCATCGCGCAGCTGCGCCTGCACGTCCAGCGCCAGCGCCAGGCCGAGGTCACCGCTGAGATGGCGCTCGTGGAATTCGTCGAACAGGATCGCACCGACTTCTTCCAGCATCGGGTCGTCCTGCAGCATGCGGGTCAGGATGCCTTCGGTGACGACTTCAATGCGGGTGCGTGCCGAGACCTTGTTCTCGAAGCGGATGCGGTAGCCGACCGTGCCGCCGACCTCTTCGCCCAGCTGCCGTGCCATGAACAGCGCGGCGCTGCGTGCGGCGACCCGGCGCGGCTCCAGCAGGATGATTTTCCGGCCTTGCAGCCATGGCGCTTCGAGCAGGGCCAGTGGTACCTGGGTGGTCTTGCCGGCGCCGGGCGGGGCTTCCAGCACCAGCCGTGGCTGCACGGCCAGGTGCTGCTGGATCTGCGGCAGCAGCGGGGAAATCGGGAAGAGCGGGGCATTCATGGGCAAAGGATAAGGGGCCATGGCGGCCGCAGGTACAATGCGCAGGCACTTTTCCCCCGCGATGACCATGCACCTGATCGATATCGGCGCCAACCTGACCCACGACTCCTTCGACCGCGACCGCGATGCCGTGCTGGACCGCGCACGGCAGGCCGGCGTGGTGCAGATGGTCATCACCGGTGCCAGCCGCGAGCACTCGCCGCTGGCCGTGCAGCTGGCGCAGCAGCACCCGGGCTTCCTGTATGCCACCGCCGGCGTGCACCCGCATCATGCGGTGGAGTACACCGAGGAATGTGATGCCGAGATGCGCGCGCTGCATGGCCACCCGGAAGTGGTGGCGGTGGGTGAGTGTGGGCTGGACTACTTCCGTGACTTCTCGCCGCGCCCGGCGCAGCACCGTGCCTTCGAGCGCCAGTTGCAGCTGGCCGCGGACAATGGCAAGCCGCTGTTCCTGCACCAGCGCGACGCGCATGCCGATTTCATGGCACAGATGAAGAACTTCGAAGGTCGCATCGGCCCGGCGGTGGTGCATTGCTTCACCGGCGAACGCGACGAGCTGTTCGACTACCTGGACCAGGACTGGTACATCGGCATCACCGGCTGGCTGTGTGATGAGCGCCGGGGCGCGCACCTGCGCGAACTGGTGAAGAACATCCCGGCCAACCGCCTGATGATCGAGACCGACGCACCGTACCTGCTGCCACGCACGCTGAAGCCGATGCCGAAGGACCGCCGCAACGAACCGATGTTCCTCTCGCATATCGTGGAAGAACTGGCACGTGACCGTGGCGAGGACGTGGCCGTGACTGCGGCCAATGCCACTGCCGCCACGCGTGCGTTCTTCCGCCTGCCCGACGCGGGTTGATGGGAGTGCCGGCCGCTGGCCGGCAATCAACCGTGGTGCCGGCCAGCGGCCGGCACTACCGGAGCAGGTCGCGCAGGCCCTCACGGTAGCTGGGGAAGCGCGGCTGCCACGCCAGCGCTTCACGCGTGCCACGACTGTCGATGCGCTTGTTGCTCTCGTAGAAGCGCCGTAGCGTCGGGCTGAGTGCAGGGTCGTCCCATGCCACGGCAGGCGGCATCGCAAACCCGCCCAGCTTCGCGGCGAAGGCCAGCACATCCTGCGGTGGGGCCGGCTCGTCATCGCTGGGCAGGTATATCCCCTGCGCAACCGGTCGCTGCATCGCCGCGACGATCACTGCCGCAAGATCCTCTACGTGCAGGCGGTTGAACGCCAGGCCCGGCCGAATCACATGGCGGGCACGGCCCTGTGACAGCTGCAGCAACGCATTGCGCCCCGGCCCGTACAGGCCGGGCAGGCGGAACACCGCCGAAGCGATGCCACGTTCCTCTGCAAGCGCACGCCATTGCGCTTCGGCACGCAGGCGCTGCACGCCGGCTGCTTCGGTGGCATCGGCTGCGCTGTGCTCGTCAACCCAGCCGCCGGCCCGATCGGCATACACCGACGTGGACGACAGATAGCCCACCCAGCGCAGTGCCGGGCTGGCCCGCAGAGCCGGCAGCAGCAGGCGCAGTGCCGGGTCGCCCGCGGCATCTGGCGGCACGCTGCACAGCACGGCCTCGGCCTGCGCGACCTCATCGAGCAGGGCGGGCGACGGTGGGGAGTCAGCGTGCAGCTGATGCCGCAGCAGGCCATCGTCCGGCGCCGACGAGGGGTTACGCACCGTGCCGACGACGTGCACGCCCGGCGCCTGCAGATGCGGGGCCAGCACGCATCCGCTCCAGCCCATACCGAGGATCAGCACCCGCATAGGCAGCGCGCCGGCCTGCAACGGGAGGCTCACGCGCCGCGCAGTGCTTGGTAGGCCTGCAGGCTGCTGTAGGCGACCTGCAGCAACAGGGCTTCCTGATCGGCCTTGCGTGCACGCGCCAGCATGTCGCCGACGATCTGCTCGGCCTCGACCTGCTGGCCAGCCTCCAGGTCCCGCAACATCGATGCCTTCAATGCAGAGCCGGCCTGGGTGAGGGTGCCGCGCGCGGTGTCCTGCGCGGCATCGGGAATCGGCTCACCGGCAGCTTCGGCCACGGCCAGGCATTCGTCGTACAGGCCGCGCACGATCGCCTCGCCATCATCGGTGGCGACGATGGTGCCGATATCCGCACGCAGCAGGCAGGTCGCGGCGGCCAGCGCGGTCAGGAAGGTGTACTTGATCCACTGTTCCTGGCCGATGTGTTCGCTGGCCAGGTGATCAAGATGGGCCTGCGCGCAGGCGGCGGCGAAGGCACGTACGCGTGCGGACGCCGCGCCGCCATCGCGTTCGCCGAAGGTGAGCTTGGCCGGCTTGCCCAGATGCAGCACGGCGCCATCAGGTGCCTTGGTGGCGCTGATGAAGCACAGGCCGCCCAGCACCGCCTCGCGGCCGAAGCGCAGGTCCAGCGCGTTGTAGTGGTGCAGGCCGTTGAGGATCGGCAGCACGGTGGTGTTCGCGCCCACGGCTGGAGCAATGGCGTCGATCGAGCTGTCGAGGTCGTAGGCCTTGCAGCTGAGGATGACCAGATCGAACGGCTTCTGCGCGGCCAATGCGGGCAGCGCATCGGCGGTGACGTGCTGCACCGGGAAGCTGGCATCGCCGAGCGGGCTGCGGATGACCAGGCCATCGCGGTCCAGCTGTGCGGCGCGCGCGGGGCGCACGAGGAAGGTCACGTCCACGCCGGCCTGGGCCAGGCGACCACCGAAGTAACCGCCGGTACCGCCGGCGCCGAGGATCAGGATGCGCATTGCACGTTCACCGCTTTCTGGAGAATCAGATCTGCGATTGTGCCGGAGATTGCGGCCAACGGCGGAGCCCCTCGTGGTGGTTCGCGCAGTTGGTTTCATGAGCTGGGTCGTGTGCGATGGGTTCGCGGGGGACGCCGTGAACCCCGCTCCGCGGTCCGGCCCAGCCGCTGGCGGCTGTGCGTTCGGGCGCTTGCGAAGCAATGCTTCGCAAGCAAAGCGCCCTCACCCCTGGGGGCTTAGCCGCGCCATCCATGGCGCGGATACCCCCGCGAGCCCATCGCACACGACCCCTGACAGTTTCCGGGTGCGGCCACCACGGAAAACAGATCAGGAGCGGAGGCGGGTCGCTCGCTGCGCTCGCTCGTGTAGAGCGGTGCTCAGGGCAGTTGTTCGCTGAAGTCTTCGGTGTAGCCCAACAGCAGTGTGGTGCGGGTGGCCAGGGTTGCAGCCAGTTTTGACCACGTGTCATGCGTTCCGGCCGCGTAGACGCGCTGCAGGTCCGCGACCAACGCATTTGCCTGTGCAGGCGACGGCGCGCTGTCGCGCTGGAAGCCGAGCCAGGATGCGCCGAGTCCGAACAAGCGGTAGCCATGGTGCTCCTGCAGGTGCCGGATCAGGGCGTGATTCTGGAAGATGTCCCAGCCCGCGCTGAAGTATCCGTTGGGCAGGGCGGCAATCAGCAGGTCATCGCGGTCCACCGGCACCTGCTGCACGCAGACCACCTCGTCGACGATGAGGTCCGGCGTTGCATTGGCGGCGACCAGCGCCTCGACGTCCTCGTTGCTGCACATCAGCGTGCCCGCCAGCGCGCTCCATTCCAGCCGATGAGAGGAATGCTCGAGCTGCGCGACCACATGCGCCAGCAACCGCTCGCGTGCCGCCAATGCATCTTCGGGGGTTTCCGGATCTTCGTCCTCGTACAGCGCGATGCGCGCGTCGTCGGACGCATGCATGCTGGTGTAGCGGCATTGGCCGACATCATCGAGCGTGCACAGGTAGCGATACCGGGGATCAGCCGCGTGCCGCGAGGCCAGGTATTCCAGCACCTCATCCAGCGTGGGTGAATCGCCCAGCAACGCATGGCTGAAGGCATCGATGGAGCCGTCCACAACGGCCTTGTCCAATGGAATGGAAGTGATCTTCATCGCCACAGCCTAGCCGCAATTCCGAACGAAAAGATCCGGGCGTCGGCCTTACCGTGAACGCTCCATCCACGCATGGCGTGGATTCATCGTGTCGACCAAGGTCGACACCCACCAACAGCAGCGGCAATCTGTCGAAGGCGGGGTGGGTCCGGTTGCGGGGGTGTCCGCGGCATGGATGCCGCGGCCAAGCCCCCCAGGATGGGTTTACGGCGTCCCCCGCAACCGGACCCACCCCCCGCCATCCCCCGGCTAGTCAGCTTTTGCCGTTGCCGTTGAAGTTGATTCGGCAGGTGCAGGGCCGCAGACCCTGCAGGCAAAACTCAGCTGCGCATGCCCACGCCGCGACGCAGCAGCCACAGCGCCAACGCCGTCAGCACCACCACGAAACCGATCATCAGGCCGTAGGCCACCGGCAGCGGTACATCGCTGCTGCCCAGCAGGCCATAGCGGAACGCGTTGACCATGTAGAAGATCGGGTTGGCGTGCGTGGCCGCTTCGGCCCAGCCCGGCAGCAGCTTCACCGAATAGAACACGCCACCCAGGTAGGTCAGCGGGGTCAGGATGAAGGTCGGCACGATCGCCACGTCATCGAACTTCTTCGCATACACCGCGTTGATGAAGCCGGCCAGCGAGAAGATCGTCGCGCCCAGGATCACCGTGGTCAGCATCACCAGCGGGTGCGGGATGCGCACCGGGGTGAAGAACATCGCGATGATCAGCACGATCACGCCCACCATCAGGCCGCGCAGCACGGCGCCGGCCACGTAGCCCCACAGGATCACCCAGTTCGGCATCGGGCTGACCAGCAGTTCTTCCACGTGGCGGCCGAACTTGGCGCCAAAGAACGAGGAACTGATGTTGCCGTAGCTGTTCTGGATCACGCTCATCATCACCAGGCCCGGCACGATGAACTGCATGTAGGTGTAGCCGCCCATGTCACCCACGCGCGACCCGATCAGGTTGCCGAAGATCAGGAAGTACAGGGTCATGGTGATCGCCGGCGGTACCAGGGTCTGGCCCCAGATGCGCATGATGCGGGCGACTTCGCGGCGCACGATGGTCATCAGCGCGATGCGGTTGCGCTGGCCGTCGGTCAGCTCGGTGGTGCTCATGCAGGCTTCTCCAGGTTGCCGGTGAGGCGCACGAACAGCTCCTCCAGGCGGTTGCTCTTGGTACGCATCGAACGCACGCGGATACCGGCCTCGTTGAGCGTGGCGAACACGCGGTTGAGGTCCATTGCGCGCGGCATGTCGATGTCCAGCGTGTGCGGGTCCGGCGCGGTCAGCGTCGCACCTTCGATCACCGGCAGCTGTGCCGGCAGGTCCCCGTCGATGTCCAGCAGGAAGCCTTCCACGTCCAGCTTGGCCAGCAGGGTGCGCATCGGCCCCTGCTCGACGATCTGGCCATGGTTGATGATCGCCAGGTGGCGGCACAGGTACTCGGCTTCTTCCAGGTAGTGCGTGGTAAGGATGATCGTGGTGCCTGCGGCATTGATCTCCTTCAGCACGCGCCACATGTCGCGGCGGATCTCGATGTCCACGCCGGCGGTCGGCTCGTCCAGGATCAGCAGGCGCGGGCGGGTCATCATCGCGCGGGCGATCATCAGCCGGCGCTTCATGCCGCCGGAAAGCGTGCGGCTCATTACCTGTGCCTTTTCCCACAGGTGCGCGCGCTTCAGTTCCTCTTCGGCGCGCTGCTCGGCTTCCTCGCGCGGTACGCCATAGAAGCCGGCGTAGTTCACCAGGATGTCGAAGGGCTTCTCGAACAGGTTGAAGTTGATTTCCTGAGGCACCAGCCCGATCAGGCGCATGGTGGCGCTGCGGTTGCGCACCAGGTCGCTGCCGAACACTTCCACCTGGCCCTCGCTGAGGTTGACCAGGGAGCTGATGATGCCGATCAGGGTCGACTTGCCGGCGCCATTGGGGCCGAGCAGGGCGAAGAAGTCGCCCGGGGCCACTTCCAGGGAAACCCCCTTCAGGGCCTGGGTGCCGTTGTCGTAGGTCTTGCGCAGGTCGCGCACGCGCAGGGCGGGCGCCGTATCGTTCTGGGATGCCAAGCTCGAAGCCTTCGCGCCCATGGGCTGGCGCTGGAGAGGGGCGGGGAGGGGCTATTATAGAAGACCCCGAGGGCTTGCCCCGGCTACACACTGTCCCGAAAAGTCGTGCCTGTTCAATTCCCCCTCAAGCTGGTCGGCTGCCGCATGCTGGCCCCGACCGTCGGCCACTACCAGTTCGTGCGTGACGATGGGCAGCCGCTGGATTTCCAGCCCGGCCAGTTCATCCAGGTCCATTTCAGCTACGCCGACGGCACCGAAACCAAGCGCAGCTACTCGCTGGCGACCATCCACGACCACGCGCTGGGCCCAGGCGAGGCGGTGGATATCGCCGTCAGTTTCGTGCCGGGTGGCGCCGCCACGGCCCTGTTCGAGGCACTGGAGCAGGGCGGCCAGATCAGTGCGTCCGGCCCCTATGGCCGGTTCTGCCTGAATCCCGGTGACCACAACGCCCGTTACCTGCTGATCGCCACCGGTACCGGCGTTACCCCGTACCGCTCGATGCTGCCGCTGCTGGAAAAGGCCATGGCCGAACGCGGTGTGCAGATCGTGCTGTTGCAGGGCGCGCGCAGCCCGGGCGAACTGCTGTACAGCGAAGATTTTTACAGCTTCGCCGAAAAGCACCCGAACTTCCGTTATGTTCCGTGCCTGTCGCGTGAACTCCCGGCTGATCCGCACCCGGACGTACAGCACGGCTACGTGCAGCAGGCGCTGGCCGGCTTCACGCCGGACCCGGCCACCGACATCGCTTACCTGTGCGGCAACCCGGACATGGTCGATGCCTGTGCCGAGCTGCTGAAGGCCGCCGGCCTGGGCAACCCGCAGATCCGCCGCGAGAAGTACGTCAGCAGCAAGTAAGTCAGGGTAGTGCCGGCCGCTGGCCGGCAGCCCCACGAACCCTGGTAGTGCCGGCCGCTGGCCTGCAACTCCAAGAACCGGAGGCGGCGCCACGCCGCCCCCGGTGCCCTGCCTCAGTACGCGACCCAGGCATCGCGCCAGGCGAAACCGGTGCCCGGGCGATAGGCATCGGCGTTGATGTTGCACCACGCACCTTCCGGGAACGGTCGGCAGGCGTAGAGCTTGCCGTCGGTGCCCTTGACCACGGTTTCGCCCGGCGTGTAGCTGCCGATACCGGCCGGATACACGAAGTCATAGTCGCCCGGCGGCGGATCGACCGGATCCGGCAGCTGCGTGTCGAGCTGGAAGCGATGGCCCGGCTTCAGGTAGACGCGGTTCTCGGTGGCCGAGGCGATGGGTGTGATGATTCCGTTCTGCAGTATGCCCACCCGGGCATGCTGGGCAGAAGCGTTGATCTTGCGGGCCAGCGCCAGCGGCCACTGGTTCGCAGCGGTCTGACCTGCGGCCAGGGTGATCTCCGGACGCTCCAGATCATTGCCCTGGGCGTTGAACACGCGCAGCGTCAGGGTGGTGCCTTCTTCCAACGCACCGCGGGCGGTGACCGGGCCGGCGTCCTGCCACTGCGGCGGCGGTTCAACGCCGCCACCGCCTTCGAAGCGCACGTCCGCGCAGGTATAGAACGCTTCACCGGAATCCGAGCGCTGCCAGGTGTTGTAGATGATGTGCTGGCCGCTGCGCTTGGGCAGCGGGCAATCCAGCTTGTAGACGTCGCCGGAGACCGGCACGTTGCCCAGCGTGCAGAATTCCTGCAGGTCGGCCCAGCGCAGCGGGCTGCCCGGCTGCCAGCCGTCGCGGGTGACGTAGAACTTCCACTCGCGGGTAGCATGCGGCGCCGGTGCCTTGAACTCGAAGGTGTAGCGCCCGCGCGAATCGGCGCGGATCGGCGAGGTCGGCCAGTCACTGCGGTTCAGATCGAGGCCGCGGTACTTGCTGTTGCCGCCGCTGCACAACTCGCCATCTGGAACCACCGCTTGATGGTTGCCGTTGGCGTTGGCCTGGTTGACACCGGCCCAGTCGTAGAACGGCTGGGCGCCGCCGATGGCCTTGGCGGCGGCGCAGGCCGGGTTGGTCGGATTCTCCGGATTGCCCTCGTGGCACTGCTTCACGCGGCTGAGCGGCTTGGACAGGGTGCCGTGGCCGAAGGCGTTGCCGGACAGTGCCAGGCCGACAACGGCGGACAGTGCGAGGACGGCCCGATGGGACAGGTGCATGCAGGAACTCCTTTGCGAAGTGTTGGAAACCTCGCGGAGTCTTCCCATGTAGCCGCCATATGCCCATCAGACAAGTTTGAAAGGCTGCTGCGTTCCTCTGTTTCTGCAACGCGCGCCCCACTGCGCGGCAGGGGAGCCAGGAGGCGGTGTGATGTGCACCGCCTCCCACATCACTGCGTCAGTACGCGATCCACGCATCGCGCCAGGCCGCGCCCACGCCCGGCCGGTAGGCCTCGGCATTGACGTTGCACCATGCACCCTCCGGGAACGGGCGGCAGGCATACAGCTTGCCGTCGCTGCTCTTCACCACGGTCTGGCCCGGCACATAGCTGCCGATGCCCGCCGGGTACACGTGGTCGAAATCACCACCCGGCGATGGCGTACCCGGGTCCGGCACCTGGGTATCGAGCTGGAAGCGGTTGCCGTCCTTCAGGTACACGCGATTGTCGGTGGCCGACGCCGACGGCGTGATCACGCCATTGGCAAGCACGCCCACGCGCGCATGCCGGGCACTGGCATTGACCTTGCGGGCCAGCGCCAAGGGCCATTGCGCGGCCGAGGTCTGGCCGCTGGCCAGCGTCGCTTCCACACGTTCGACATCGTTGCCGCTGGCATTGAACACGCGCAGTGCCAGCGTCGTACCGACCGGCAATTCACCGCGGGCGGTGACCGGGCCGGCATCCTGCCATTGCGGTGCCGGCGTCGTACCACCGCCGCCGCCTTCAAAGCGTACGTCCATGCAGGTGTAGAACGCTTCGGTCGAATCCGAGCGCTGCCAGGTGTTGTAGATCACATGCTGGCCGGTGCGCTGCGGCAGCGTGCACTGCAGCTTGTAGGTGCCATCGGCAGAGAGCGGTGTATTGCCCAGCGTGCAGAACTCCTGCAGGTCGGCCCAACGCAACGGGCTGCCCGGTTGCCAGCCGTCGCGGGTGACGAAGAAGCGCCAGTCGCGCGTGGCGTGCGGCGCGGTTGCCTTGAACACGAAGGTGAACTTGCCATTGGCATCGGCGTGGATCGGCGTGGTCTGCCAGTCACTGCGGTTCACGTCCAGGCCGCGGAAGGTGGCATTGTTGCCGCTGCACAGCTTGCCGTCGGGCACCACCGCCTGATGGTTGCCGTTGGCGTTGGCCTGGTTGATGCCGTTCCAGTCGTAGAACGCCTGCGATCCGCCCACCGCTTTCGCGGCGGCGCAGGCCGGGTTGGTCGGGTTCTCCGGATTGCCCTGGAAACAGGCATAGACGCGGCTGACCGGCGTGGTCATGGTGCCGTGGGCAAAAGCATCGCCGGCCAGCAACAGGCCAGCGGCGGCCAATGAAGTAGCCAGCAGCAGCGGTGTGGATTGGAATGACATGGCGCTTCCTTGTGGTCGTCGAAAGAGAGCGGTGACCGCAGAGTTGCGCTGCGCGGCGGACTTTCGGCGGCACCATGGCGAGTATCGAGTTGCGGTGCCGGGTGCGGAACCATGGAAATGCTGATCCGTGACTGTGGGTGTGAAGCCCTTCCCGCGGGCTTCACGTGGGCCTGAACGGATGCGCTGGCGATCACGTGTCCGGCGTGGCAACGATCACGTCGTGGAGATCCGGCCATGTCGGTGTCATGCCGACGCGATCCGCCTGGCACGAGAAGCAGCCGTGGGCCGCGTTGTGCAGCTGCACGAAGGCCACGGCAGGGTCGGCAAACAGCGCGTCCAGCCGAGCGCCGACATCCGTGCCTGCGCTGATCTCGGCGGCCAGCATCAATGCAGCCTGGTCATAGGCGCGCAACGAGATCATCCGGCGCTGCACATACGGGGGCACCTCGCCTGGCGGCAGCACGCAACGGGTCACGCCACGCTGTACGAAGATCGGGCCCGAGGCGTGATACGGCGAGTGCAGGGGCAGGTGCACATGGGACAACAGCAGCAGCTCGCTGCCACCGGGCGGATCGCTCAGGCTGATCCGGCAGGGGTGTCCTCCTGATTCGCCGGCCCAGCGACGCCGGATGCCCAGCGCAGCCAGCGCGGTGTCGCTCTTTTCGAACAGGTGCAGGAACGGGCGGTGGTCGATGCCACCGAGGTACCACGCATGCATGGGCGTCTCCTTGGTTTTCCGCGGATTCTGCGCAGGCACCGGCCGCCGTGCTCGCCGTTTTCAGACCCCGCATCTCATCGGGCCCGGCAGCGCCACGGGGATCGCAGCACAAGGCGCCAAGATGCGCGCGCCGCCCCTGGATTTCCCCACCCTCACCGCGCTTGGCTTCCTGCTCTGCATCGCTGGGGCCATCTGGCCGGAGACGAGGTACTGCGCCACTTCGCTGCATTGATGCAGCACGGTTTGCAGGGCCATGACACGCTGCTGGGCCGCTACGGTGGCGAGGAGTTCGTGCTGGTGCTGGCCAGCAGCACGCAGGCGGAAGCGATGGCGCGGGCTGCGGCGATCCGTACCGCTCTGCAGCAGAAGCCGGCGCGGCTGGCCACCGGGCCGGTGACGTTCACTGCCAGCATCGGCCTGGCGATGGACGACGGTCAGGGCGAGCTGTCCACGCTGCTGGCAGCGGCAGACGCGGCGCTGTACCGGGCCAAGGCCGCCGGCCGCGATCGCCTGGCCTGCGCCACGCCGGCGGAGATTTCGCGTCTGCCCATCGCCGACGACGCCGTGCCCGTGTAAGTTGAGTCACATCTTCCGCGGCAGCCCGTCGTGGTTGCCAGGAACGTCCTCCAGGGGAAACGAGCACGATGCAAAGACACCACCTCGCGTTGGCCGCAGTGTTGGCCAGCCTGATGCTTGCCGGTTGCAGCCAGTCACCGTCACCCGGCGCCGAAGGCGCCAGCGATGCACCCAGCCGCCGTTTCGGCACGATCGACTTCCAGCCCTGCACGCTGTCCACGGTAGGTGCCAGTGCCAACGTGGAAGCGCAGTGCGCCACCCTGCAGGTGCCGGAGGACCGGGCCCAGCCCGCTGGCCGGCGCATCGGCCTGCGCATCGCCTGGCTGGAATCGGGCAGCAGCGGCTCCAACCAGCCCGACCCGGTGTTCTTCCTGGCCGGTGGCCCCGGCCAGGCCGCCAGCGAAGTGGCCGTCATCGTCGATACCGCGCTGCGCCAGGTGCGCAAGCAGCGGGACATCTTCCTGGTCGACCAGCGCGGCACCGGCGGCTCCAACCCGCTCAGCTGCCTCGGCGCGGACGGAAAGGAACTGCCGATGGACGAGGACGCGGCGCCCTCCGAGGCCTTGCTGCGCGACTATGCCCAGCGATGCGCGGCTTCCCTGCAGGGACGTGCGGACGCACGTTTCTACACCACCACCGAAGCCATTGCCGACCTGGACGCGGTCCGCCAGGCCTTGGGCGTGGACCGGGTCAATCTGATCGGTGCGTCCTACGGCACCCGCGTGGCCCAGCGCTATGTGGGTACCTATCCACAGCACACCCGCAGCATCGTCATCGATGGCGTGGTGCCGAATGAGCTGGTGGTGGGCGGCGATTTCGCCAGGACGTTCGAAGACGCGATCGCCCTGCAGTCGGCGCAGTGCCGCAAGGACGCTGCCTGCAGCAGGCGCTTCCCGACCGATACCCGTGCGCAGCTGCGCAGCGTGGTCGAGACCCTGCGCCGTGCACCGGTTCCGGTCGAGTATCGCGATCCCGGCACCTACGACACCCGGAAGGATGTGCTGACACCGGACAGCGTGGTGGGCCTGGCTTTTGCGTTTTCCTACGTACCCCAGTACGCCTCATTGCTGCCGCTGGTTCTTGATGAAGCCGCGCACGGCCGCTACGCGCCGCTCGCCTCGCTGGCGCGCGGTGCGAACCGCAGCATGGATTTCCAGATCAACCGTGGCATGCACTGGTCGGTGATCTGCAGCGAAGACGCGCCGCGCTACCAGGCGCCGGCCGAGGATCCCGGGCGCCTGTTCGGCAACGACGTGGCAAGTTCCTTCTTTGCCGCCTGCCCGGCATGGCCGCACCGACCGGCACCGGCAGCCAATGCCGTGCCGCTGCGCAGTGACGTACCGGCGCTGCTGTTGTCTGGTGAACTGGACCCGGTGACCCCGCCGCGCTATGCCGAGCAGGTCCTCAAGGGCCTGCCCAATGGACGCGCGCTGGTCGCCCGTGGCCAGGGCCACGGCACGCTGACTGCCGGCTGCATGCCGCGCCTGCTCGGCCAGTTCATCGACACGACCGATGCCAAGGCGCTGGATGCCGGCTGCCTGGACACGCTGAGCTACGTGCCGGCGTTCACCTCGTTCAACGGATGGGAACCATGATCGTCGCCGACAACCTGCACAAGGCCTTCGACACCCGCACCGGCCGTATCCAGGCAGTGTCCAACGTCGGCTTCCGCGCCGAGGATGGCCGCATCACCGGCCTGCTGGGGCCCAATGGTGCTGGCAAGACCACCACCATGCGCATGCTGTACACGCTGATGACCCCCGACCAGGGCAGCATCAGCGTCGATGGTGTCGATGCTGCGCGCAATCCGGTGGAAGTGCGTCGCCATCTCGGCGTGCTGCCCGACGCGCGTGGCGTCTACAAGCGCCTGACCGCGCGTGAGAACATCGCCTACTTCGGCGAACTGCATGGCCTGTCGGCCGAGCGCATCCGCGAGCGCATCGAGGTGCTGTCGCACGCGCTGGACATGGGGGACATCCTCGACCGCCAGACCGATGGCTTCTCGCAGGGCCAGCGCACCAAGACCGCGATCGCCCGCGCACTGGTGCACGACCCGCGCAACGTCATTCTCGATGAACCGACCAACGGCCTGGACGTGATGACCACCCGCGCACTGCGCCGCTTCCTGCTGGGCCTGCGCGAAGAAGGCCGCTGCGTGATCCTGTCCAGCCACATCATGCAGGAGGTGGCTGCGCTGTGCGATCACATCGTGATCATCGCCAAGGGCACGGTGATGGCCGCCGGCAGCGCCGATGAACTGCGCGCGCAGTCCGGCGAATCCAACCTGGAGGATGCGTTCGTGAAACTGATCGGCAGCGAAGAGGGCCTGCACGCATGAGCATGATGTCGACCCTGATGACGGTGATGCGCAAGGAGCTGCGTGACCTGTCGCGCGACCGCCGTACGCTGGCGCTGACCCTGCTGTTCGGGCCGCTGCTGTACCCGCTGCTGATCCTGGGCATGGGCAAGCTGTCCGAAAGCCGCGTGCGCACGCAGATCGAGCAGCCGCTGCAGATTCCCACCATCGGCGCCGAACATGCGCCGAACCTGGTGCGCTTCCTGGCTGCCCAGGGCCTGAATACCGCTGCTGCGCCGAAGGACCTGGCCGAGGCCATCCGTTCGCAGGACATCGACGTGGCGCTGCGCATCAGCCCGGACTTCGGCAGGGACTGGGCCGATGGCAAGCCGGCGCTGGTGGAGGTGATCAGTGACAGCACACGACGTGCCGCCGAGGTGCCCACTGCGCGCCTGCAGGCGGCGTTGGCCACGTACAACGGCCAGGTAGGGGCGCTGCGGCTGATGGCGCGGGGCATCGACGCCCAGGTCGCACGGCCGCTGGACGTGGCCAGCCAGGACATGGCCAGTGCCGAAGCCAAGCGTGGCCTGATGCTGTCGGCGTTGTTGCCGATCCTGCTGACCCTCACCTCGTTCCTCGGTGGTGCCTATCTGGTAATGGACACCACCGCCGGCGAGCGTGAGCGGCAGTCGCTGGAGCCGCTGCTGGCCACGCCGGGGTCGCGCAGTGCCATTGTCAGCGGCAAGATCGCCGCCGCCTGCATGGTCGGCTTTGCGTCGCTGCTGTTGACCCTGGCCGCGTTCAAGGTGAGCGCGCAGATCGCCCCCGGCAACATCGGCCGCCAGCTCAACATGAACATCATGGCGATGGTGCAGATGCTGCTGGTGATGCTGCCGATGCTGCTGATCGGCACCTCGCTGCTGACCTTCCTGGCCGCAGCGGCCAAGAGCATGAAGGAAGCGCAGAGCCACATGACCTGGTTGATGCTTCTGCCGATGCTGCCGGGCTATGCGCTGATCGCCTACCCGGTGAAAAGCCAGCTGTGGCAGTACGCCGTGCCGTTCCTGTCGCAGAACCAGATGCTGCTGAAGGTGATCCGCCACGAGACCATCACACCCGCGGTCTGGGCCATCTACCTCGGCGCCAGCCTCGGCCTGGCCGCCGTGCTGTGGTTCGCCGCCGTGCGCCGTTATCACAACGAGCGCCTGGCCATCTCCGGCTGACCGCAGAGATAGCGCCGGGGTGTGCCCGGCGGTTATGAAACGAGGCCCGGTCAGTCCGGGCCTCGTTGTTTTCAGGATTGCGTTGCCTGCCAAGTGGCGAAGCGCTGGGCAATCACCGGCGCCAGGCGGTCGAAGTTCTCCCAGGTATCGGCGACGTGGTACAGATCCGGGACATTGGCGCCCAGCTGTTCCTCATAGTCGTCCAGGTACTGGCCATTCTCGAGGTCGTAGTACGCAGCGGTGAACGTGTTGGCTTCATCACTGATCAGATCGTCGACGAATTTGCCGTCGCTGCACTCCAGCAGGAACAGGCCTGGCGTCGTCCTGCGTTCCAGCAGCGCTTGCAGGTCTTCTTCTGCGTCTTCCGCGAGTTCCGCGCTTGCCATTCCCTGTAGCAGCAGCCACGCCAGGTACATGCCAATGTGAGTAGCCCCAGCCTCTGCAGGAAGATCCGTGGGGAAATCACCGCCGGAATGCCAGCTGGCGTCGTCGTACTTCATCTGTTCTTTCCTTGAGATCGACAGCGAGCTTAGGAGGTGCGGAAAGGCGGCGGTAGTGCCGAATGCGTCAGTCCTTTCCATACCGCGCAGGCGTCACCCCCATCTCGCGCTTGAACACGGCGATGAAGGCGCTGGGCGTGTCGTACCCCATCGACAGCGCGACGCTGATCACCGGCTCGCCGGACAGCAGGCGTGGCAGCGCCAGCAGCACCCGCAGGCGTTGCCGCCACTGGCTCAGCGTCATGCCGGTCTCGGCCAGCCAGTGGCGGGCCAGGCTGCGGCCGGACAGGCCACTGCTGGCGGCCCAGTCCTCGACGCTGCGGTTGTCGTGCGGCGCGCGAGACAGCGCGGCGGCGATCCGGCCCAGGCGCCGGTCACGCGGTTGTGGCAGGGCCAGCGGCAGCGGCGTGCTGGCGGCAATCTCATCGGCGATCACGCCGGCCAGGCGTGCCTGCGCAGCATCCAGTGGCGCATGGGGCCACTGCAGCGCACGTGCTGTCGCCGCCTGCAGTAGCGCATTGGGCTGGAAGATGCGTGGTGTGGCGGGCAGACCCAGGCAGGCCTCCGCGTTGAAGTACAGGCTCCAGCCATTGAACCCGTCTGCGCCCAGCAGCGCGTGGGGCAGCAAGGGCGGTATCCAGGCGACGTGACCTGCGGGCAGCAGCCAGTGCAGGTCGTCGGCGGCGATCCGCAGCAGCCCCTGGTACGCACCCAGCAGCTGCCCACGCGCATGCCGGTGGCGGGCCGTGCGACGCTTGCCGAGCTGGTGCAGCCGGGCCGCCAGCACCACCGGTCCATCGGTGGCATCGGCCAGCGCGGGGTCGAGCAATGCCGCGGTTGTCTGATCTGCCATATCGATTGGCAGTTATACGGCAGAAACGTCGCCTCCGGGCCCCGACACTGGGGCCCACTTCAACGGAGCGCTTCCCCATGCAGCCACACGACATCCTCCCCGACCATCAGAACGACGTGCAGGTGAACGGCCTCACCGTGCGCAAGGGCAGTGTCGGCGCCTTCCTGGCCAGCGTCCGTGACTGGCAGGATCCCGCCAGCGATGTTGCCACCCGTTCCACTGCCGAAGCCGACCTGCGTGCGCTGCTGCCGGGCCTGCACGCGTTGGGCCTGTTCCAGGTGCTGACGGCGCGCGATCCGGCACTGCAACACCTGATCGATGGAGCGGCCTGAAACGGACAAGGCCCGGACATGCCGGGCCTTGGCGTCATTGCAGGGGCAGAAACGACTTAATCCCCTCCGTCCCCTTTTTCGTTCAGTTGTTGCCCGGCGCGAACACCAGCGTACGGCGGGTGGTCACCGGCGCGCTGACCGGCTCGAAGCGCCAGCGCTTGACCGCGTTCAGGGCTTCACGGTCGAACACGCGTCCCGGCGTCGCGCGCAGCACGCGAGCGTTCACCACCGAGCCGTCAGTGCCGACGGTGATCTCCACCAGCACTTCGCCGGAGGTTCCCGAACGCAGCGCTTCGCCCGGATAGCGCGGCGCCGGTGTGCTGACCGGGCGCAGGGTGGGCGCTGCCGGTGCGGCGGCCTGGCGTGCGGCGCTGGCCTGCTGGGCGGCAGCCTGCTGCTGCTTCTGCTCGGCCTCGCGGCGGGCGGCGGCCTGGCGCTCGGCTTCCTGGCGCTCGTTGTCGCGGCGCGCGGCATCCTGCTGCGCGGCAATCTGCTTGGCGGCGTCGGCTTCCTTGGCGCGCTGCTCGCTCAGGCGCTGCTGCTCGGTCTGCTGCTTGCTGCGGTCCTCGGCGTCCTTCTTGGCCTTCTCGGCTTCCGCTTCGGTGCGCTTGGCTGCGTTCTGCACGCCCTTGGCCAGGCCGTCCTTCAGGCGCGGCAGGGCCGGCGCGGATGCATCCACCTTCTCGATCAGTGCCACCAGGCGCTGCGCTTCGGTGTAGTCCTCGCGGCCCAGGTGTTGCTCGGCGGCGATCAGGGTGTACGGCAGCAGGTCGGTCAGTGCGCTCTTCACCGAGGCGTCGTCCGGCGTCTTGTCACGCAGGGCGAGGTAGTACTCGATGGCGTTGTCGCCGGCCGGTGCATACATGCGGTTCTCGCGCAGCGCCTGGCTGGCCGACTCGCGCAGCTGCTCGGTGCCCATGGACTGCACCTTGGCAGCAACCGCCGGTGCGGCGGGTGCGGCAGCGGCAGGCGCCGTGGCGGCAGCAGGCGCTGCGGATTCTTCCTTGCCCGAGCAGGCGGCCAGTGCCAGTGCCAGGGCAACCGGCAGCCACCGGCGCGCGGCGGTGATCGTTGAGACGTGCGACATCCTGCTCCCCTCTAGAAGACGACGTGACGTAAATCATTGATACGCATGGCCGGGACCTGCGGTCCGGGCGCGGCAGGGTGACGTTTCCCGACGCCACCGCCGGCAACGGCGAGGGTGCAATCTAGCATCCCGGCCACCGCCGCGCACAAGGGACGGTGGCCGGAATGGGGCAGCGGCGGTCAAGCCGCTGGCGGCGGCGACCTCAGTGGTCGTGTGCCTTGTCGTGCGACCTGCTGTGGCTGTTGGACATCAGCTTGTCGGTCCAGGCAATGCCGATCGCCGACAGGATGAACACGCAGTGGATGATGGTCTGCCACAGCACGCCATCCTGGGTCAGCATCGAGCAGCGGGCGACACCGATGTTGGCAGCGGCCACGCTCATCTGCTCCGGCGTGCACAGCGGGATGCCGCCAAGCGCACCGCTGGCGATGAAGGTCTTCAGCAGGTGGATCGAGGAGATGCCGATGATCGCCATCGCCAGCTTCACCTTCAGCACGCTGGCATTGACGTGGCTCAGCCATTCCGGCTGGTCCGGGTGGCCTTCCAGGCGCAGGCGCGAGACGAAAGTCTCGTAGCCACCGACGATCACCATCACCAGCAGGTTGGAGATCATCACCACGTCGATCAGGCCCAGCACGATCAGCATGATCTGCTGCTCGCCCATCGACACCGAGTGCGAGATCAGGTGCCACAGTTCCTTGCCGAACAGGAACACGTAGACGCACTGCGCCACGATCAGGCCCAGGTACAGCGGCAGCTGCAGCCAGCGTGAGGCGAAGATCAGCGTGGACAAGGGGGAGAGCGGCGGGCGGTTTGCACTCATGCGAGGGATGCTGCGTTGCGGGGGAGAGGCGAGGTTACCGGCCCGCCATGACGGTGCCAACCCAACTCACGCACTAGACTTCAGGTTCCTTTCCGCACCCCGAGCCGCCGCCATGATCGACCTGTATTACTGGCCCACCCCGAACGGCCACAAAGTGACCCTGCTGCTGGAAGAAACCGGCCTGGAATACCGCATCCACCCGGTCAACATCGGCTCGGGCGACCAGTTCAAGCCGGAATTCCTGGCGATCTCGCCGAACAACAAGATGCCGGCCATCGTCGACCAGGCCCCGGCCGATGGCGGTGCTCCCCAGAGCGTGTTCGAGTCCGGCGCGATCCTGCTGTACCTGGCCGAGAAGACCGGCCGCTTCCTGCCCAGCGACCCCCGCGGCCGCGTCACCACCCTGGAGTGGCTGTTCTGGCAGATGGCCGGCCTGGGCCCGATGAGCGGCCAGATGGGCCACTTCAACGTATACGCGCCTGAAAAGATCCCGTATGCCATCGAGCGCTATGACAACGAAGTGCGCCGCCTGCATGGGGTGATGGACAAGCGCCTGGCCCAGCACGCCTTCCTGGCCGGCGACGAGTACACCATCGCCGACATGGCCAGCTACCCGTGGATCGGCGCCTACGACAAGCTGCCGGTGGATTTCACCGCGTTCCCGAACCTCAAGCGCTGGCATGAAGCCATTGCCGCACGCCCGGCCACCCAGCGGGCCTATGCCCTGCGCCAGCAGGTGAACCCCAACGCCGGCAAGCCGCTCAGCGACGAAGAGCGCAAGCACCTGTTCGGCCAGCGCTGACCGCCTCGGGGTCGGATCCCTTTGCAGCGCAAAGGGCTCTGACCCCAGCACCAGGCCATGGGCAGAAGGTCATGCTGCCTTCCCGCACGGGCTTGGTTAGGATGGGGGACGACCGCTCCGCGTCCATCGCGGGGGCGGACCTGCCGTTTGCCGGGATCCTCCATGCGCCACCTGTTCGCTTCGCTCGCCCTCATGCTCGCCACCAGTACCGCCGCCCACGCTGAAAAGCTGACCCTGGAAGCCATCACCGGCCCGTTGCCGTTGTCCGGCCCGACCCTGATGAAGCCGAAGGTGGCGCCCGACGGTTCGCAGGTCAGCTTCCTGCGCGGCAAGGACAGCGACCGCAACCAGCTGGACCTGTGGACCTACGACATCGACAGTGGCCAGACCCGGTTGCTGGTTGATTCCAAGGTGGTGCTGCCCGGCACCGAGACCCTCAGCGACGAGGAGAAGGCCCGCCGCGAGCGCCAGCGCATCGCCGCGATGACCGGCATCGTCGATTACCAGTGGTCGCCGGACGCGCAGCGCCTGCTGTTCCCGCTGGGCGGCGAGCTGTACCTGTACGACCTCAAGCAGCAGGGCCAGGCGGCGGTGCGCCAGCTGACCCATGGTGAAGGCTTCGCCACCGACGCCAAGCTGTCGCCCAAGGGCGGCTTCGTCAGCTTCATCCGCGGCCGCAACCTGTGGGTGATCGACCTGGCCAGCGGCAGGCAGCTGCAGCTGACCCGCGACGGCAGCACCACCATCGGCAACGGCGTTGCCGAGTTCGTCGCCGACGAGGAAATGGATCGCCATACCGGTTACTGGTGGGCGCCGGACGATTCGGCGATTGCCTTTGCCCGCATCGACGAATCCCCGGTACCGGTGCAGAAGCGCTACGAGGTCTATGCCGACCGCACCGACGTGATCGAGCAGCGTTATCCCGCCGCCGGCGATGCCAACGTGCGCGTGCAGCTGGGCGTGATCGCACCGGCCGCCGATGCGCAGCCGCGCTGGATCGACCTCGGCAAGGAACAGGACATCTACCTGGCCCGCGTGGACTGGCGCGATGCGCAGCACCTGAGCTTCCAGCGCCAGTCGCGTGACCAGAAGCAGCTGGACCTGGTGGAAGTGGCACTCGACTCCAACCGCCAGCGCGTGCTCGCCCACGAAACCAGCCCGACCTGGGTGCCGCTGCACAACAGCCTGCGTTTCCTCGACGATGGCAGCGTGCTGTGGTCGTCCGAACGCACCGGCTTCCAGCACCTGTACCGCATCGACAGCAAGGGCAAGGCCACCGCGCTGACCCACGGCAACTGGCCGGTGGACGAGCTGCTGGCGGTCGATGAAAAGGCTGGCAAGGCCTACTTCCGCGCCGGCATCGAGACCTCGCGCGAAAGCCAGATCTACGCGGTGTCGCTGCAGGGCGGTGAGCCACAGCGCCTGTCGAAGGCGCCGGGCATGCACAGCGCCAGCTTCGCCCGCAATGCAAGCGTCTATGTGGACAGCTGGTCCAACAGCACCACGCCGCCGCAGATCGAACTGTTCCGCGCCAATGGCGAGAAGATCGCCACCCTGCTCGAGAACGACCTGGCCGATCCCAAGCATCCGTATGCGCGCTACCGCGATGCGCAGCGCCCGATGGAGTTCGGCACGTTGATGGCTGCCGACGGCAAGACCCCGCTGAACTACAGCCTGATCAAGCCGGCCGGCTTCGATCCGTCCAAGCGCTACCCGGTGGCGGTGTACGTCTATGGTGGCCCGGCCAGCCAGACCGTCACCGACAGCTGGCCCGGCCGTGGCGACCACCTGTTCAACCAGTACCTGGCCCAGCAGGGCTACGTGGTGTTCTCGCTGGACAACCGTGGCACCCCGCGCCGTGGCCGCGACTTCGGTGGTGCGCTGTATGGCAAGCAGGGCACGGTGGAAGTGACCGACCAGCTGCGCGGCGTGGCCTGGCTGAAGCAGCAGCCATGGGTGGACCCGGCGCGCATCGGCGTGCAGGGCTGGTCCAACGGCGGCTACATGACCCTGATGCTGCTGGCCAAGGCTTCGAACCAGTACGCCTGTGGCGTGGCCGGTGCGCCGGTGACCGACTGGGGCCTGTACGACAGCCATTACACCGAACGCTACATGGACCTGCCGGCGCGCAATGAAGCGGGTTACCGCGAAGCGCGCGTGCTGACCCATATCGATGGCCTGCGCTCGCCGCTGCTGCTGATCCACGGCATGGCTGACGACAACGTGTTGTTCACCAATTCGACCAGCCTGATGAGCGCGTTGCAGAAGCGTGCACAGCCGTTCGAGCTGATGACCTACCCGGGTGCCAAGCATGGCCTGTCCGGCGCCGATGCCCTGCATCGCTACCGCGTGGCCGAAGCCTTCCTGGGACGTTGCCTCAAGCCCTGATCCAGAAACGGGAAGGAGCCCGCCGATGACCCTGCCACCGCCGATTCCCGCCCATGACCCGGCATCCGCCGGTTGGTGGTGCCGCCACTGGCGCTGGGCGATGCCGTTGATGGTGGTGCTGGTGCTGGGTGGTGCAGGGGGTGTGGTGACCTGGAGCGTGCTGCGCTGGAGCGAGGCGGCACGCGAGAGCCCGCCGATGCGCGAGGCGCTGCGGCGGGCGGGCTGCAGTATTGAACTGGTGGAAGCGTTCGGTGAGCCGTTGAACATCGAGTCGATGCCGCTGGGCAGCATGCAGACGGCGATCAACGGCCAGCGTGATGTCGGCCTGACCGTAGCCCTGGAAGGACCGCATGCGCACGGGCGGTTGTTCGTGCAGGGTACCCGTCGCGATGACGTGTGGGACTACCCGGTGATGTACGTGTTGGGCGAGGACAAGCAGACCTTCGACCTGACGGCGCTGGATGACGACGAGGCCGCGCAGGAGTGCGAGCTGAAGGCCTGCCGTGATCGCGGCGAATGCCCGCTGACCGCCGTGCTGTGACCTCCGGGCGCAGGCGACTGCGGGACGTCGACTGGGTAGAGTCGACCGGGTAGGGTCGACCGGGTAGAGTCGACTGTCAGTCGACTGCTCTTCGATCAGACAGCGAAAAACCCCGCGCTGCGCGCGATGGTCGACTGACAATCGACTCTACTCCCGCCAGGTTTCCGCGGAGCCCGGCTGCACAACCAGCCCGCCATGACTTCCCACCGATTGTCGCCATCGCCGTGAGCGCGTAGGGTGCGGGCAACCCTTTGCTGGAGTGTCCCATGAAGCCGATTGCGCTCGCCGTTGCCCTGGCCCTGACTGCCGCACCGCTGCTGTCCGCACCACCGGCGCTGGCGGCACCCTCCGCCAAGGCCGCCACCCCGGCCAGCCCGGCCTGGGTCGCCCGCAGCAATGCGCTGGCGCAGATTCTGCTGGACGCCCAGGGCCCGTTCCAGCCGGAGGAAACCGGCTTCTTCGGCGTGCCCGGCTACGACGACAAGGTGGCCGATCTCGGCCCGGACAACGGCAAGCGCTACCGCGCTGCCATGGCCAAGGCACGTGACGAACTGAAGGCAAAGCTGGCCGTCGAGAAGGATCCCAATGTCCGCCAGGACCTGGAGATCATGATCCACGCCGCCAGCCAGAACATCGAAGGCAGCGAGCTCAACGAGAAGTACCTGCTGCCGTGGAGCGATGCGCCGCAGACCGTGTTCAGCGGCCTCAACCTGCTGCTGTCCGACCAGGTGCCGGCCGAGCGCCGGGCCAAGGCGGTCGACCGGCTCAAGGCCTATGCCGGCCTGCAGCCGGGCGGCACCGCCTTCACCACGCTGGCGCGCCAGCGCTACGAGGAACGGCTGAAGGACAGCAGCCTGTTGCAGCCGACGAAGATTGAAGTGCAGCAGTCGCTGGACAACGTCGAGACCTACATCACCGGTATCGAGTCGCTGCTGAAGAAGTACCAGATTGCCGGCGCCGATGAAGCAATGAAGGCGCTGGCCGGGCAGATGAAGGACTACGCCGCCTGGACCCGCAAGGAGGTACTGCCGAAGTCACGTGCCGACGCACGCCTGCCGGCGCCGTTGTACGCCTACCAGCTCAAGCAGGTCGGCATCGACATCGACCCGAAGCTGCTGATGCAGCGCGCGCAGCTGGAGTTCATGGAAACCCGCTCGGCGATGCAGCAGCTGGCACCGCTGGTGGTGAAGGACAAGGGGCTGAAGGTGGCCGACCCGAGCGATCCGGTGGCGGTGATCCGCGCGCTGAAGGCCGACAAGATCGCCGACGATCATCTGGAAGGCCACTACCGCAAGGTGATCGATGCGATCGATCCGCTGATCCGCGAGCACGCCATCGTCGACGTGCCCAAGCGCGCCATGCAGATGCGCCTGGGCTCGGCCGCCGAGAGCGCGGCCAGCCCGGCCCCGCACTTCCTGCCGGCCCCGCTGGTCAACAACACCGGGCAGCAGGGCACCTTCGTGCTGCCGCTGGGCAACCCGGCAGCGGGCCCGGGCGCGCAGTACGACGACTTCAACTTCGGTGCGGCAGCATGGACGCTGAGCGCGCATGAAGGCCGCCCCGGCCACGAGCTGCAGTTCACCGCGATGGTCGAGCGTGGTGTGTCGCTGGCACGCACCATGTTCGCGTTCAATTCGGTGAACGTGGAAGGCTGGGCGCTGTACGCCGAAGCTGAGATGGTGCCGTACGAGCCGCTGGACGGGCAGATGATCGCCCTGCAGTTCCGCCTGCTGCGCGCCGCGCGCGCGATGCTCGACCCGATGCTCAACCTCGGCCTGACCGACCGTGCCAACGGCGAGCGCGTGCTGATGGAGCAGGTCGGCCTGTCCAAGGCGATGGCCACCCAGGAACTGGACCGCTACATGGTGCGGATGCCGGGCCAGGCCGGTAGCTACTTCTACGGCTACACCCGCATCCTGGAACTGCGCATGCAGACGGAACTGGCGCTGGGTGCGAAGTTCGACCGCTTGGCGTTCAACAACTTCCTGCTCGACCAGGGCCTGCTGCCGCCGGACCAGCTGGCCGACGCGGTGAACAAGGTGTTCGTACCGAAGTACAAGCGCTGAGCATCACCGGGTAGTGCCGGCCGCTGGCCGGCAACCGGTGTTGGGAGATGCCGACCTTGGTCGGCGCTGTGGGTTCGTGCCAACCAAGGTTGGCACCCACCAGAGCGATGTGTTGGCTGTTGCAGGGATGTGCCGGCCAGCGGCCGGCACTACCTGCGGTGACGCTGCTGCGTCACCGCTGCGGGGTAATCACCTGTGTCGGCAACCGCGCCGGCGGTGCCGGATTCGGCACCCAGATCGCGACGCCTGCGGCGCGCTTCTGCGTGGTCGGAATCCCGATGCCGACGCCACCACCGACGTGCGAGCCGAACGTGCCCGCGCCCACCGACATGCCTACCGGCGAACCGCTGCTGCCCACGCCCATCAGCACCACGCCGTTGGCGCCCAGCGCTGCGGCTTCACGCTTCAGGCGGGCCACGGCGGCGTCGGTCTGGCCCTGGGTGCCGAAGCCGACGGCGGAAGACGATTCCAGCTGGGCGATTTCCTGGGAGCCGGCCGGTGGCGTCGAATAGATCTGCACCAGCGCCGGATCGATCGGTGCGCGCGCGCGGCCCAGCATCACCTTGGAGGTGCTGGCACAGCCGGCGGCGACCAGCAGCGTGGCCGCCAACGCGGCCCAACGGATGTTCATGGCACTTCCCCTGCAGGACTGGTTGCGATGATCGGCGGGCCACTCTGAATCGGCGCCAACACCCGGGCCGGGGCACGCACGACAGCACGCTAGCACGGGTCGGGTGACAGCCCCGCCAATGGCAGTAGGCGGCGGCAACGGGAACGATTATGGTGGGGCCAGGAACCAACTGCGGGAGAGCGGCATGGGTGTGATCAGTCTGTTGTGGGGCGTATTGGCGCTGTTGTGGATGATCCTGGCGTTGATTCCGCTGCTGGGCTGGGGCAACTGGTTCCTGATCCCGTTCGCCGCGGTCGGTGCGGTGATCGCCGCGCTGGGCATCCTGTTCACCCACCCGAGCAAGCGTGGCCGGGCGTGGGCCGGGTTGGTCCTGAACGGTATCGTGGTGGTGGTCGGCATCCTGCGTCTTGGCCTGGGCGGCGGCGTGGTCTGAGCCCGGTCCCGGGTGCGACAGGGCGTCGCAGGCACACGGCCGATGGCCGGGCGGGGGCGTACAATGAATGGCTGCGCGAGCCCCCCGCGTGCCTGTGAATCCGCGCCCCGCGCGGCTGCCCCATGATCATCCGACCCCGTCCCCACGGCTGGCAACTGCTGTACATCCTGCGCGGTTCGATCGTCAAAGCGATCGCGCCGAAGGTGCTGGCCATCCTGATCCTGTCCATCGCCGTGGCTGCGGTGGTCGAACTGGCGCCCCCCACCGGCATCGAACGCGTGTCGGTGACCCCGTTCACCCTGCTTGGCCTGGTGCTGTCGATCTTCCTCAGCTTCCGCAACAGCGCCTGCTACGACCGCTGGTGGGAAGGACGCAAGCTGTGGGGCCAGCTGGTCTACGAATCGCGTTCGCTGGCGCGCCAGGTAAACCTGCTGCTGGCCGACGACGCGGGCCGTCGTCGTCGCGTCGCCTACCTCACCACCGCGTTCGCCCATGCGCTGGCGGCGCGACTGCGTGGTCGCATCGTCGCCCTGGCAGCACTGCCGTGGCTGGACAAGCGCCAGCGCGAACAGCTGGGCCAGCGCGAGAACGTGCCCGATGCACTGCTGGCGATGATCGCGGCCGAACTGGCGCATGCGCTGCGCGCCGGCCAGCTCGAGCCCATCCTCTACACCCAGCTGGAAGAGCGCCTGCACGCGATGTCGTCGATCCAGGCCGGCTGCGAGCGCATCCTCACCACGCCGCTGCCGTTCGCCTACACCCTGCTGCTGCACCGCTGCGCATGGATGTTCTGCGTGCTGCTGCCGTTCGGCCTGGCCAGTTCGCTGGGCTGGGGCACGCCGGTGCTGTCGGCGGTGCTGGCCTATGCCTTCTTCGGCCTGGACCAGCTGGGCGAAGAAATGGAAGACCCGTTCGGCCTGGAGCCGAACGACCTGCCGCTGGACGCGCTGGTGCGCACGATCGAGATCGACCAGCTCGACGCGCTCGGCGAACGCCCATTGCCCGAACCCCTGCTGCCGCAGGGTTACCTGTTGCAATAGCCACTCCTCGGAGCCTGCCATGTCCCACCCGCTTTACCGCCCGCGCCGCATGCGCCATGACGAGTTCTCACGCCGCCTGATGCGCGAGAACACGCTGACCACCGACGACCTGATCTACCCGGTGTTCGTGCACGAACTGGCCGGCCGCACCGCAGTACCGTCGATGCCGGGCGTGGAGCGGCTGTCGATCGAAGAACTGCTGAAGGTGGCCGAAGAGGCGCTGGAACTGGGCATTCCGGTAATCGACCTGTTCCCGGTGATCGACCCGTCGCTGAAGTCGCTGGATGCATCGGCGGCGTGGGCCGAAGACGGCCTGGCGCAGCGTGCGATCCGCGCGCTGAAGTCGCGCTTCCCGGAGCTGGGGGTGATGACCGACGTGGCGCTGGACCCGTACACCACCCACGGCCAGGACGGCATCATCGACGACAAGGGCTATGTGCTGAACGACATCACCGTCGACGCACTGGTCAAGCAGTCGGTATCGCACGCCGAGGCCGGCGTTGACATCGTTTCGCCGTCGGACATGATGGACGGCCGCATCGGCGCGATCCGTCGTGCGCTGGATGCCGACAACCACATCAACGTGCGCATCATGGCTTACTCGGCCAAGTACGCCTCGGCGTTCTACGGTCCGTTCCGTGATGCGGTGGGCAGCGCCGCCAGCCTCGGCAAGGCCGACAAGAAGACCTACCAGATGGACCCGGCCAACGGCGACGAGGCCCTGCGCGAGATCGCGCTGGATCTGGAAGAGGGCGCCGACATGGTGATGGTCAAGCCGGGCATGCCGTACCTGGACCTGGTGCGCCGTGTGAAGGAGAAATTCGGCGTGCCGACCTTCGCCTACCAGGTGAGTGGCGAGTACGCGATGATGAAGGCGGCCTTCGCCAACGGCTGGCTGGACGAGCGCGCCTGCGTGCTGGAGTCGCTGCTGGGCTTCAAGCGGGCCGGTGCCGATGGCGTGCTGACCTATTTCGCGCCGCAGGTGGCGCGATGGCTGCGCGAGCGCTGACAATAGCGCCACGATAGACGGAGGAATACGCGATGGGACCCGAACTGGGATGGATGCAATGGCTGATCTGGGGCATCGGTACGCTGGTGTTCGGCGCCATCATCGTCGGTGTCTTCATCGCCGCCTGGCGGGCTGGCAAGCGCCCGCCGGAGCAGCTCTCCGCCGCCCGCCACGTGGCCCGTGAGCAGGCCCTGCCGGACAGCGTGCAGGCCGAGCTGGCCGCGCTGAACCAGCGCAAGGACAACGGCCAGTTGAGCGAAGTGGAGTACGAGCAGTTGCGCGCCAAGGTGTTGTCGCGCTGACCGGGCGTGCCAACCTTGGTTGGCACTTTCCTGCATGCCAACCAAGGTTGGCATCTACCAAACGACTATCCACGCATGGCGTGGATCTACCGGATACACCCGGCCATCGCCGCCACCTTCGGCACCGCCAGCCGGTACACATCCACGCCACCGGCACGTGGCGCCTTCGCCGCACTGCTGGCGACCATCATCTCGCCCGGCTTGGCGTTGTCGATCACCGGCGCGCCGGTCCAGCCGCCGGCCTGGTTGAACGACAACCCCAGCGGCTGCAGCGCCGCGCCGCTCCATGCACAGCCGCTGCTCCACACCTGCGCGGTCGTGCCGCTGCCGCGACTGAACACCACAGCGCCGTCATTGCCCAGCCAGTCACCGTCGGTCTCGTCGTCGGCGCTGTTCAACGCGCTCAGTGCGGTGGCCGGGCCACGCAGTCCCTGGGCATCCAGCGTTGCCACGAACAGGTCCCAGCCGGCGCCACCGCCCTGCTGGCGGGCAAACAACAGCCGCTGGCCATCCGCGCTCAGGGCCGGTCCGCGCTCTTCCCGGCGCCCGCCATCGCCGGCCAGGGTCTGCGCGCTGCCCAGCCGGCCATCGGCGGCCAGCGCGGCCCGATACAGCGCCAGCTTGCCCTCGCGGCCGGCCGCGAACAGCAGCCAGCGGCCGTCACGGCTGAAGTAAGGATCTCGGGCCTCGCCGGCCATGCCTACCGGCAGTGCCTGCGCCTGCTGCCAGCGGCCGTCGACCACGCGCGCCTCCCACAGGCCCCAGCCGGCTTCGCTGCGGCGGGCGAAAACGATGCGCTGGCCATCGGCGCTGATCGTGGCGCGGCCCTCGTCGGCACGGGTCGAGACCACGCCCATGCCTTCGATGCCGTACTCGTTCAACGCCATCGCCACGGGGGCAGAGAGTAGACTGGCGGCAAGCACCAGCAGGGGCAGGGTGATGCGCATCATCCGGGTCCGTGCACGAAAGAGCATCAGTCTAGCCAGCTTGAGGATTCCATGACCGACCGTTACGCCGTCTTCGGACACCCCGTTGCCCACTCGAAGTCGCCGCAGATCCACGCGACGTTCGGTCGCCAGGAAGGCATCGCGGTGGATTACCGCGCGATCGACCTGGCCCCGGATGCGTTCCTTGCCGGCCTGGAGGCCTTCGCCGCCGACGGCGGTGTCGGCGCCAACGTCACCTCGCCGCACAAGGAGGCCGCGTTCTCGGTGTGCACCACCCTGACCGCACGCGCGCGCCGCGCCGGTTCGGTCAACACGCTGCTGCGCAAGGGCGACCGCTGGCATGGCGACACCACCGACGGCATCGGCCTGGTGCGTGACCTGACCGACCGCCATGGCCTGGACCTGCGTGGCCGCCGCATGTTGCTGATCGGTGCCGGTGGCTCCGCGCGCAGCGTCGCCCCGGCGCTGCTTGATGCCGGCATCACCGAGCTGGTGGTGGTCAACCGCACGCCGGAACGCGCCGATGAACTGATCGATGCGATGGGTGAGCCGGGTCGCGCGATCAGCCGCTACTGGGAAGACCTGCGTGATCTGGGTGACTTCGAACTGATCGTCAACGCCACCTCGGCCGGCCGCGACCGTGACGTCGAGTTCAAGCTGCCGCTGTCGCTGGTCAACTCGATGACCACCGCCGTCGACCTCAACTACGGCGAAGCGGCGATCGCCTTCCTGGCCTGGGCGCGCGCCGCGGAGTGCCGCAATACGGTCGATGGCCTGGGCATGCTGGTCGAGCAGGCCGCTGAGAGTTTCCAGCAGTGGCACGGTGTGCGCCCGCAGACCGACGAGGTCTACCAGTCGCTGCGCCAGGGCTCGGCCGTGCTGGCCGGCGAGGACTGATCGATGGACGGCACAACCCTGCTGGTCACGGTGCTGAGCATGGTGGGCGTGCGCCTGCCGGTGCTGATCGCGCTGTGCGTGGGCCTGGTCTGGGTGGTCGGCGCACCGCGCGATGCCACCCGCACCGGTGCCCTGGTCGGCCTGCTGCTGTTGCTGCTGGCCAGCCTCGGCGGCATGGCGGCGGGCATCCTGCCGATGTGGATGGTCCGCAGCGGTGATTTCAGTGCCGTGTCGAGCTTGAGTGCCATCCTCGGCGTGCTGCATTTCGCGCTGGCGATGGTCGAGGCCATCGGTGTGGTGCTGGTGGTGTGGGCGCTGGTGCGCCTGCTGCGTACCCGTACGCTCCCGGCCGCCTGACCGGTCGCGCCGGGCCATGCCCGGCGTATCTGCCCCTGGGATGGTCCGGCCATTGGACCGGGACCGCCAGCGGGCGTCGTCGCTGGCCCGTTCAGGGTCCCAGCGGCGGTGAATGCGGCCGGCCATGCGACAATGCCCGGCCTGATCCAGCTACGGTAATTCCCGGCGTGACCGAAACCGTCGCCGCTCCGCGCACCCTCGATGACACCTTGAAGGACGCGATCCGCAAGGCGTACACGACGCTGCAGGCCAATACCCCCGGCTTTTCCACCCGTCGCTCGCAGAGCCAGATGATCGGCGTGGTGTCGCGTGCGCTGTCGAAAAGCGGTGGCGTCGGCGTGGTCGAGGCGCCCACCGGCGTCGGCAAGAGCCTGGGCTACCTCACCGCAGGCGTGCCGATCGCATTGGCCAGCAAGAAGAAGCTGGTGATCAGCACCGGCACCGTGGCGCTGCAGTCGCAGCTGGTCGAGCGCGATATCCCGAATTTCCTGAAAGCCACCGGCCTGGAGGCGACCGTGGCGCTGGCCAAGGGCCGTACCCGCTACCTGTGCACGCGCAATGCCGCCGAGGCGCAGGGCGAGGGCTCGCAGGGCGGCATGTTCGAGGATGACGCGCCGCTGTTCGACCGGCCGCTGGCGCCGATCGAGATGGACATCGCCAAGCGCCTGACCGACGCCTTCACCAGCGGCAGCTGGGATGGCGATATCGACAACGCACCGGAGACGATCAGCCCCGGCCTGCGCAGCCGCATCACCACGCCGGCCTCGGGTTGCGCGGGGCGCCGTTGTGCGTACTCGGCACAGTGCGCGGTACTGCGTTCGCGCAACACCGTGCGCGATGCGCAGATCGTGGTCACCAACCACGCGCTGCTGCTGTCGGCGCTGTCGATCGGCGACAGCGACAACGGCCAGCCGTTGATCGCACCGCCGTCGGACATGCTGCTGGTGCTGGACGAAGGCCATCACATCGGCAATGTGGCGATCGACCAGGGCGCGGCCAGCCTGGCGCTGGACGAGATGGCCAAGCGTACCGGCCGCCTGCAGATCCTGATCGCCGGCGCCTACCGCGCGGTCGACAAGGATCGCCTCGGCAACCTGCTGCCGAACGAAGCGATCGAGGTGGCCAGCAACGTGGCCAAGCAGCTGCGCGCGTTCCGCGATCATATCGAGCGCGTGTGGATGCCGGCGCCAGCCGATGAGGAACCGATGTGGCGCGCCGCCAATGGACGCCTGCCCGAGGCCTGGCGCGAGCCGATCGAGGCGTTGGCTGACGATACCCGCAGCCTCTACAACTGGGCGCACGCCGCCACCGCCCAGGTAGCCAAGGGCAAGCCGGACGATGCCGCGCGCGAGCGCCTGCAGCGCAACCTGGGCATGGCGCTGGAGATGATCGAGCAGCAGTACAACCTGTGGCAGGCCTGGCGCCGCGAAGACAAGGACGGTGCGCCGCCGATGGCGCGCTGGGTCACCGCCACCCGCGACGGCGATCTGGTGCTGCACGGCTCGCCGGTTTCGGCCGCGCACGTGCTGCGCAAGCTGCTGTGGGATGAAGTGGACTCGGTGGTGATGACCTCGGCGACGCTGACCGGCGGTGGCGACTTCCAGTCGCTGGCGATCGACAACGGCATTCCGGAAGAGGCCGAGATGGTCTCGCTGTCGTCACCGTTCGACCTGCCCAACCAGGCCGAACTGATCGTGCCGAAATTCCCGGTCACCCCGGACGACCGCGAAGGCCACCCGCGTGAAGTGGCGCGCTATCTCGACACCGAACTGGACTGGGCCAAGGGCTCGATGGTGCTGTTCACCTCGCGCTGGAAGATGGAGAAGGTGGCTGGGCTGATGTCGGCCGCGCGCCGCAAGCAGGTGCTGGTGCAGGGCGAGATGTCCAAGACCCGCCTGATTGACGAGCATCTGCGCCGCGTGGCGGCGGGTGAAGGCTCGGTGCTGTTCGGGCTGAATTCGTTCGGCGAAGGCCTCGACCTGCCAGGTGAAGCCTGCACCACGGTGGTGATCACCCAGGTGCCGTTCGCGGTGCCGACCGACCCGCAGACCGCCACCCTCAGCGAATGGTTCGAGGGGCGCGGGCTCAATGCGTTCAACCTGATCGCCATTCCGCATGCGCTGCGCACGTTGACCCAGTTCGCCGGCCGCCTGATCCGCACCTCCACCGACACCGGCCGCGTGGTCATTCTTGATTCGCGGCTGCTGACCCGCCGCTACGGCAAGCGCATCATCGACGCGCTGCCGCCGTTCAAGCGCGTGATCGGCTGACCGGTAGTGCCGGCCGCTGGCCGGCAAAAAGGGGACGGAGGGAATTAAGTCGTTTTAGGCACAAACGACTTAATTCCCTCCGTCCCCTATTCCCAGATGCCGGCCAGCGGCCGGCATTACCGTATGGCGGTCAATCGCCCAGAAGTGCGGTGTTGCGTACGGCACCCTTGTCGGCGCTGGTGGCGAGCAGTGCATAAGCCTTCAGCGCGCTGGTGACCTTGCGTGGGCGCGGTGCGCGCGGCTTCCAACCACGCGCATCGGCGTCGCTGCGGCGCTGGGCCAGCACGGCCTCGTCCAGCAGCAGGTCGATACGGCGGGCAGGGATGTCGATGCGGATGCGGTCGCCATCTTCCACCAGGCCGATGACACCCCCGCTGGCGGCTTCCGGCGAGACATGGCCGATCGACAGGCCCGAGGTGCCGCCGGAGAAGCGGCCATCGGTGAGCAGTGCGCACTGCTTGCCCAGCCCCTTCGACTTCAGATAGCTGGTCGGGTACAGCATTTCCTGCATGCCGGGGCCGCCCTTCGGGCCTTCGTAGCGGATCACCACCACCTCGCCCGGCTGCACTTCGTCGGCGAGGATGCCGGCGACGGCGGCGTCCTGGCTTTCATAGACGCGCGCGGGGCCTTCGAACACATGGATCGACTCGTCCACGCCGGCGGTCTTCACCACGCAGCCATCCACGGCCAGGTTGCCGCGCAGCACGGCCAGCCCGCCTTCCAGCGAATACGCATGCTGCAGCGAGCGGATGCAGCCCTCGGCGCGGTCTACGTCCAGCGTCGGCCAGCGCGTGGCCTGGCTGAAGGCCTCCTGGGTGGGAATGCCGGCCGGGCCGGCCTTGAAGAAGGTGTGCAGGGTGTCGTTGTCACTGCGCACCACGTCCCAGCGTTCCAGTGCTTCGGCCAGGCTGGCGCTGTGCACGGTCGGCACCGTGGTTTCGAGCAGGCCGGCGCGGTCCAGTTCACCGAGGATGCCGAACACACCGCCGGCGCGGTGCACGTCCTCGATGTGGTACTTCGGTGTGTTCGGCGCCACCTTGCACAGCTGCGGCACGCGCCGCGACAGCGCGTCGATGTGGGTCAGGTCGAAGTCGACCTCCGCTTCCTGCGCTGCGGCCAGCAGGTGCAGGATGGTGTTGGTGGAGCCGCCCATGGCGATGTCCAGGGTCATCGCATTGGCAAACGCCGCCTGGGTGGCGATGCCGCGCGGCAGCGCGCTCGGGTCCTCGCCGCCATACCAGCGATGGCAGAGTTCGACGATCAGGCGGCCGGCACGGCGGAACAGCGCCTCACGGTCGGCATGGGTGGCCAGCGTGGTGCCGTTGCCCGGCAGCGACAGGCCCAGTGCTTCGGTCAGGCAGTTCATCGAGTTGGCGGTGAACATGCCCGAGCAGGAGCCGCAGGTGGGGCAGGCGCTGCGTTCGAACGCTGCCACCTTCTCGTCGGAAGCGCTGTCATCGGCAGCCACCACCATCGCATCGACCAGGTCCAGCTTGTGCTCGGACAGCTTGGTCTTGCCCGCTTCCATCGGTCCGCCGGAAACGAACACCACCGGGATGTTGAGGCGCAGCGCTGCCATCAGCATGCCGGGGGTGATCTTGTCGCAGTTGCTGATGCACACCAGCGCGTCGGCACAGTGCGCGTTGACCATGTACTCCACGGCGTCGGCGATGATCTCGCGGCTGGGCAGCGAATACAGCATGCCGTCGTGGCCCATCGCGATGCCGTCGTCCACGGCGATGGTGTTGAATTCCTTGGCGACGCCGCCGACCTGCTCGATCTCGCGCGCGACCAGCTGGCCGAGGTCCTTCAGGTGCACGTGGCCGGGCACGAACTGGGTGAAGGAGTTGGCGATGGCGATGATCGGCTTGTGGAAGTCGCCGTCCTTCATGCCGGTGGCACGCCACAGGGCGCGGGCGCCGGCCATGTTGCGGCCGGCGGTGGAGGTGCGGGAACGGTATTCGGGCATGGCTGGCGGAACGGGCGGGCCGTACGACGTGGGGGTCAGCCGATCATGGCCAATTTTTTCGGTTGCTGCTGCAACCACCGGGGAGAGAGCGGCAGGGCTGCGCCCTGCACCCGGGGTAGTGCCGGCCGCTGGCCGGCAACCTCAACAGCAACAGCTGGGCTATCCGTGGGATGGCGGGGTGGGTCCGGCTGCGGGGGACGGCGCAAGTACGTCCATGTAGCCTCGGTCGCGCCATCCATGGCGCTCACGCCCCCGCAACCGGACCCACCCCGCCTTCGACAGTTTCCTGCGATCTGACGGGGTCGGATCCCTTTGCTGCGCGACGGGCTCTGACCCCCGATTGCTGATTGGAACGACGAAAATGAAAGTCCGTTCATCTTTCGGACTTTGCCGATTCCGGTTGCTGGCCCGGATTTGGCATCATTGGGGCATTGATCCGTCGACAGGGCATGAGGCCATGAAACGTTCCCGCACCACCGCGCTGCTGCTGATGAGCGCCGCGCCGCTGCTGTTCACCGCCTGCCAGAAGGAGCCGGAGGTGAAGGTGCAGGAAGGCCTGTACACCTCGGTCGAGGCCTGCACCGAGGCCACCGGCGATCCGTCGTCGTGCCGCAATGCCTTCGCCGAAGCGCAGAAGCAGGCCGCCGATGCGGCGCCGAAGTACGCCAGCAGGGAAGCCTGCGAGAAGGATTACAAGCCGGAGCAGTGCGTGCAGCAGCACACCTCGGCCGGTACCTCGTTCATCGGCCCGATGATGATGGGCTTCTTCATGTCGCAGATGCTGAGCAACCGCGGAGGCCTGGCACCGCAGGCACCGGCGTCGGCGCCGGCCTACCAGGACAAGAATGCGGGTTGGGCGCGCCCGGCACCGGGTGGCACTGGTGGCCTGAACACCGCCAGCGGCATCGGCGCGGGCAAGGCCGGCCTGGCCCCGGTCACCAGCGAACCGAACCGTGCGGTCACTGCCAGCCGTGGTGGCTTCGGCAACAGCAGCGCGCGCCGCAGCAGCAGCGGCAGCTACGGCGGCTGATCGACCCATGCAGCGCATCCGGATTGCCGAGCGTGCCCAATGGCGGGCGCGCGCGGAAGAGGCGGGTTTCCGCTTCCACACCATCGACGGCCAGCCCTACTGGGACGAAAGCGTGTACTACGCGTTCACCCTGCGCCAGATCGAGCAGGACATCGAAGACCCCAGCGCCGAGCTGCACCAGATGGCGCTGGACCTGGTCGGCGATGTCATCGCCAGCGAACGATTGATGGACCAGCTGGCGATTCCGCCGCATTACCGCGACTGGATCGCCGACAGCTGGCGCCAGCGCCAGCCGCATCTGTACGGTCGCCTGGACCTGGCCTACGACGGTACTGGCCCGGCCAAGCTGTACGAACTGAACTACGACACGCCGACCTCGCTGTTCGAGGCCAGCTTCTTCCAATGGCAGTGGCTGGAAGACCAGCGCAACGCCGGTCGCCTGCCGCAGCACGCCGACCAGTTCAACGCGATCCACGAAGCGCTGGTCGAGCGTTTCGGCGAACTGGCCACGCAGCTGCCACCGCCGCTGTATTTCAGCGCGGTGGGCAGTTCCGAAGAAGACCGCGGCACCGTCGACTACCTGCGCGACTGCGCCTCGCAGGCCGGCCTGCATGGCCAGGCCATCGCCATCGAGGACATTGGCCTGTCCGAGGACGGCCGCTTCACCGCGCTGGACGATTCGGTGATCGGCACGCTGTTCAAGCTGTACCCGCTGGAAGACCTGATGGCCGAGGAATTCGGCCGCGCGCTGCCCGGCTCGGGCGTGCAGCTGCTGGAGCCGGCGTGGAAGGCGGTGTTGAGCAACAAGGGCATCCTGCCGCTGCTGTGGCAGCGTAACGTGGGCCATCCGAACCTGCTGGAAGCGCATTTCGATGACGGCAGCACGCTGGCGTCGGGCTGGGTGCGCAAGCCGCTGTTCTCGCGCGAAGGCGCGAACATCGAGATGCATCTGGCCGATGGCAGCACCCAGCGCAGCGACGGTCCCTACGATGGCCCGGCGATCATCCAGCGCGCCCATCCGCTCACCCGCTTCGAAGGCGGCTATCCGCTGATCGGCAGCTGGGTGGTGGGTGACCACGCCTGCGGCGTCGGCATCCGCGAAGACGACAGCGCGATCACCCGTGACAGTGCGCGCTTCGTGCCGCATGCGATCGTTGACGAGGCGCCGACGCGGATCTACGTCTGATGGCGGTGCGGCGTTGGCCTGGCCGGCATGGGCGTTCTTCGCCCGTGCCTGGCCGGCACTTCGATGACGGGCGCAGCCTGCAGGCCTTCGCGGACCGTGTCGCGGTGCGTTGCCATCGCTGCGACGCCCCCGGCTGGGTGGTCGCCAGCTGGGAACCCTACCGGTGGACCGCGCGATTCCGCTGCACCGGCTGCAGTTCTGCACTGGACAGTGGTGACTGGGTCGGTGCGGTCTACATGCTGGGCCGCCAACCTTGTGGATTCTGTGGGCATCAGTGGCTGCACGTGCGTCGTCGGGTTCCCGCTGGCGTTCCTGCACCGGCGTCCTTCGCTGCTCGATGTGCGCAATGTGATCGCAGTACCGATGTTTCGGTCTCGGTGCGTCCATTGCGTGATGCCGAGCCTACCGATCCGCACTTCGGATTGCCGCTGTGCCTGGTCGAACAGACCCGCGCAGGCCTGCTCTGGGCCTATAACGCTGAACATCTGCACGCATTGCACGAGTACGCGAGCGCGACATTGCGCGAAAGCCGCGGCCATCACCGATCCATGTTCTCGCGCCTGCCGCAGTGGATGAAGCTGGCCCGCAACCGGGTGCTGCTGCAGCGTGCGGTGGAGCGATTGCAGCGGCGATTGCTGCAGGGGTAGTGCCGGCCGCTGGCCGGCAACCGTTGCTGGTAGATGCCGACCCTGGTCGGCGCTGGGGGTTTCGTGCCAACCAAGGTTGGCACCCACCAGAGCGATGCACCGGTTGTTACAGGGGGTAGTGCCGGCCGCTGGCCGGCAACCGCTCCTGGTATCAGAGCAACCCTTCGCGCTTCACCGCCAGATAGCGCTCCACCAGTGCACCGGGCAGGGCGTCGGCGGTCACGTCCAGCACCATCACCTTCTCGCTGCGCAGCGCCTCATGCGCTTTCGCGCGCTGCTGCAGGTACAGCGCCGCGGCACCGGCCTGTGCCGCGTCCTCCAGCGACTGCACCTCATCATCGAGGACAGCATCCAGTTCGCGCTCGCGCAGGCTGGCCACGCACACCAGGTGGCGTTTCTGCAGCAGGCGCACCGCCGCCAGCAGATCCTCGATGTCTTCGTCGCGCACGTTGCTGACCAGCATCACCAGCGCGCGCCGGCGCTGGCGCAGCGACACTTCGGTGGCGGCGGCCAGGTAGTCGGTGGCCACCGCGCGCGGCTGCAGGTCGTAGCTGGCACGCAGCAGGTGCTCGACCGTGCCCATGCCACGCTGCGGTGCCACCCAGCGGCGCTCGCCACCGGTGGCGAACAGGCCGGCAGCATCGCCCTGGCGCAGCGCCAGGTAGGCCACCACCAGCGAGGCATTCAATGCATGATCGAAGTGCGAGAGCCCGCCTTCGCTGGCCAGCATGCGGCGGCCACTGTCGAGCATCAGCAGCAGCTGCTGGTTCTTCTCGTCCTGGTACTCGCGCGAGACCAGCTTGCGCGCACGCGCGGTGGCCTTCCAGTCCAGCTGGCGCAGGCTGTCGCCGATGCGGTACTCGCGCATCTGGTGGAAGTCGGTGCCTTCACCACGGCGGCGCTTCACGTGTGCGCCGACCAGCCGCGAGGCCTGGTCGGCACTGAACAACGCAAACCGGGTAAGCGGCACGAAGTTCGGATAGACCCGCACGTCCAGCGCGGGAGGCAGCGTGCGTTGCTGCCACCACAGCCGCCACGGCGAGCGCATGCGCAGGTGAACGCCTTCGAAGCGGAAGCGCCCGCGCTGCAGCGGCTGCAGGTGGTAGTGCAGGGTGGAGGCGCTGCCGGCCTTCAGGCGCAAGCGCTGCGGCAGCGACTCCAGCGGCCAGCCGCCGGGGACCAGGTCGAACACCTGCACCGTCATCGATGCGTCCGCTTGCAGCCGCAGCGCGGCCTCGCGGCGCACGCCCAGTGCCAGCGCTTCGGGCAGCTCACGCTGGATCTGCGGCGATGGACGCCGCGTCTGCCGCCACAGATCCATCAACGCTGGCACGGCAATCGCCACCGCGGCCAGCGCCCAGCTCCAGCGCGGCAGCAGGCCGCCCAGCACCAGGCCACCCAGGGCGGCCCAGGCCAGCAGCAGCGCCAGCAGCAGCGGGGCCGGCCTCATCGGCGCGGTGCTTCCACCTTGGCCAGCAGTGCACCCAGCACGTCGTCGGCGTCCTGGCCTTCGATCTGCAGTTCCGGGGCCAGCGCGATGCGATGGCGCAGCGCGGGGCGCGCGATGTCGCGCACGTCGTCGGGGGTGACGAAGTCACGGCCGGCCAACACCGCCTGCGCGCGCGAGGCACGTACCAGCGCGATGCTGCCACGCGGGCCAGCGCCGACCGCGATACCCGGCCACTGCCTCGTGGCCGCCACAATCCGCACCGCGTAGTCGATCACTTCGTCATCGACGGTGATCGCCGCCGTGGCGCGCTGCAGTTCCAGCAGCTCACCGGCGCCGAGCACGCGCGGCACCTGGCTCAGGTCGAAATCGCTGGCGGCGCGGCCGCTGGTGATCGAGGTCACCATGCGCTTCTCGTCCTCCAGTTGCGGGTAGTCGATCAGCACCTTCAACAGGAAGCGGTCCAGCTGTGCTTCCGGCAGCGGGTAGGTGCCTTCCTGCTCCAGCGGGTTCTGCGTGGCCAGCGCCATGAACGGCGGCGCCAGGGTGAACGCCTTGCCTTCGATGGTCACCTGGCCTTCCTGCATCACTTCCAGCAGCGCCGACTGGGTCTTGGCCGGTGCGCGGTTGATCTCGTCGGCCAGCAGCAGGTTGGTGAACACCGGGCCGCGACGGATCTTGAAGCTCTCGCTCTTCGGGTCGTACACCGCGTGGCCGCTGACGTCGCTGGGCATCAGGTCGGGGGTGAACTGCACGCGGCCGTAATCCAGTTCCAGGGCCTGTGCCAGCGCGCGCACCAGCAGGGTCTTGCCCAGCCCGGGCACGCCCTCGATCAGCACGTGGCCACCGGCCAGCAGGGCCACCAGGATCTGGTCCAGCACATCAGCCTGGCCGATGAAGGCGTGGCCGACGGCATCGCGGATGGCATCGACGCGTTCGATCAGGCGGGCGTTGGCGGCCGCCGGCAGCTCGGGGACTTCGGTCATAGCAGGGATCTCATCTGGAGCAGCAAGCGGATGCGCTCGCGCAGGGCGGAGGAATCGTGCGGCGGAGGGGGCGTGAGCGCGCTGGCAACGCGGCCTTGCGGCCACTTCAGCAGCTCGGCGATGGCCTGATCGCGCGGCGCGCCATCGAGTGCGGCGGCAACCGGTGCGCGCAGGCGCAGGCGGTGCAGGAACAGGGCGAGTACGGCCTCGTACAGGCGCGCGCCGTGGCCGAAACGCAGCAGCAGATCACCACTGGCGCGCACGTGCTCCAGCAACGAACGGCGTTCCAGAACCGGCGACGGCAGCAGGCTGCCGAAGCGCTGCGAGCGGCCCCACAGCCAACCCAGCAGGGCCAGCAGCAACGGTGCCCACAGCGGCCAGCCCTGATAGAACATGCGCGACCACAGCGACGGCGGGCGGCTGGCATAGACCAGCCAGACCGCACCCTTGCCGTAGTTCGGATCGAGCAGGTAGCGGGTCAGGTCGCGATGCGACGCGTCGTGCAGGCCGTCGCTGGCCTTGCCCCCTGCGGAGGCCAGGCGCGCCGCAGGTGAGTCCACCTCGCTGCGCATGAACTCCATGTCGGCCAGCACGCTCACCTTGCCCTGGCCATGGCGCAGGCGCGCGAACACCAGGTCGCGATCCGTGCCCCAGCGACGTTCGGCCTGCGCACTGGCGGCAAAACCCAGGGTGAAGCGGCGGCCACCGCAGAATTCGACGTGGCCAGGATCGTCGTCGACATGGAACGGCTGGCAGTCGCTGCGCTGGAACAGGCTGTCCACGCCCAGCCGGTCCAGCAAGGGGCCCTGCGTGCTGCCGGCATCGTCCTCGGCCGGCGGCGGTGTACGTACCAGCAGGTGGCCGCCACCGTCGACCCAGTCCAGCAGCGCGCTGGCAACGGGTGGCGGCAGTTCGCTGCTGTCCTGCAGCAGCACCACCGTATCGTTCGGCCCCAGTGCCATCTGCTGCAGTTCCAGCCGTGGCCGCGAGTGCACGTCAATGCCATCGGCGCGCAGGGCCTGGCCGAGTACGTACAGCGGGTTGTAGGCGGCTTCGCCCTGTGGCGGCAGCCGGATCGTCTCGGTCACCCGTTCGTGCGTGCGCAGGTAGAGGATGGTCAGCGGTACACCGAACAGCACCAATGCACCGAGCAGCAGCGACCAGAACAGGCGCGGACTCATGCCTGCCACCCGTACTGCTGGCGCAGGGTATCGGCCAATGCATCGAAATCGGCGCGGCTGGGCAGGCGGCCACCGTAGGCGGCGTACTGCCACATGCGCACGATGCGCGCGAACAGGTCACGATCGGTGGCATCAGGCATGCGCCGCGACGCGCGCAGGCATTGCGCTTCGGTGGCACCAGGTGGAAGTGCGATACCGCTGCGCTCGCCCACCGTGCGCACACTGGCGCGGTACAGCAGGGCCAGCGCCTGCCGCGGCCGGCCCTGGTCCCAGAGCAGGCCAGCCTGGGTGGCCACGTCCGGCGGCAGCACCACCGGCAACTCCACCTGTTCCTCCAGCACCTTCGGTGCAGCGCCGGCCTTGCGCCGGCCACTGCCACGCAGCCATGGCAGCCACAGCCGCGCGGTCAGCAGCAGCACCAGCAGCAGGATGCCGAGCAGGCCCCACAGGCCCCATTCGGCCAGCCGTGCCAGCCAGGCGATGCCGTCCCTGCGCGCTTTGCGTTCACCTTTGCTGTTGGTGTCACGCTGCAGCTGCTTGTCTTCCTTCTTTTTTTCCTCGGCCTGCTCGATCGGCTTCCAGCGGGTGACCTCGCGGGTCGGGCGCTGCAGCGGGTCCTCATAGGCGCGGTTAACCGCTTGACGGAAACCGGCGGTGTCCACCGGCGTGCCACCGAAGATGGTGGCCGGCGTGTTGGCCGGGTCGATGGTCGGTTCATCGTCGTCGTCTTCGGCGGCGATGTCACTGGCGTTGGGCTTGCCCATTGCGCGCCCGGGCTCGGCATCTGCGTCCTGCGCATGCACCGGGGCGGAGACCAGCGGCAGTGCCAGGCACAGCAGCAGCGCCAGCGTCGATGCCGCCGGCAGCAGGCGATCGCGCAGTCGGCGCAGGGCGATTTCGACGTCCCAGGCTTCCATCTGCGTACGCCGGTTCAAGTACAGGCCAAAGCCCGCACCGACGAAGAACGGGCCGATCAGCGCCGAGGCCAGCCAGCAGGCCAGATTGAAACCGAAGCGTGCCCATGCCGGCGTGTCCTTGCCGATCATGTCCCAGGCCGCACGCCAGGATTCGGACATCAGGTCCAGTGGCATGAACATGAACACTGCACCGATGGCACCAGATACCAGCACCGCTTCGAACGCCATGCAGGTCACGGTCAGCACTGTCGCCGCACCTGCGGCGCCGGCAGCCACCGCACGGCGGCGTGGACCGCGCTGACCCGGTGCGTTGCCTTCCAGCAGGTTCACCGGCAGGCACAGGCTGCGCAGCACGCTGAAGCGACGCCAGCCCAGGTAGCCCCAGGAACCAGTGTTGCCCCAGTGGCGCTGCGCACGCAGGGCCGAAAGTGTGCTGACCGGTTCGCCGAAGATGCCGCGCGACAGCACATACAGCGGCGCACGCTCGAACAGTGGCTTGCACCACCACATCGCCAGCCAGGCCCAGCCGAAGGCATCCAGCCACCATCCCAGCGCGTTGAAGATCACGAACAACGGAGCACTGGCCAGCAGCCAGCTGCCCCACACGGCGCGCGCATGGCGGCGGGCGAGGGCACTGCCCAGCTCCATCGCTTCCCAGCCGCTGCGTGCACGCAGCACCACGTCCAGACGGTCAATGCGCATGACCGCCTCCACGCCCGCCACGCCACAGCCACAGCAGCACGCCGGCCCAGAGCACTCCGGCGACGCCGAACTTGGTCCATGCGGGGAGTTCGGCGATCGACGACCAGAACGCTTCGATGAAGGCTGCGACCAGCAGCATGAACGCCACGCCCAGGCACAGCCGCGCACCGATGCGGCCACCGTCGACCAGCGCGTCCAGGCGGCTGCGCCGGCCCGGTGCCAGCAGCTTCATGCCCAGCTGCAGGCCGGCACCGCCGGCGATCACGATCGCGGTCAGCTCGAACGCGCCATGGCCGGCCACGAAGCGCCAGAATGGTCCACCGTGCCCGATGTGCTGCAGGTGGCCGGCCACCGCGCCGATGGTGACACCGTTGAACAGCAGCACCAGCAGCGTACCCAGCCCGGCCAGCAGGCCGCTGGCGAAGGTGCGCAGGGCAATGCTGATGTTGTTGAGGATGTAGTGGCCGAACATCATCCAGTCGGTACCGCTGTCGCGGCCCAGTCGTTCGGCGGCAGGGTCGTACATGCGCTCCATCGCGGCGATCTGGCGGTTGTCCATCAACGTATGGATCAGGTCCGGATAGACCTGTACAAGCACGAAGCAGGCGATTGCCGGCAGGGCGAACATCGCCAGCGCCACCCACATGCTGCGTGCCTGGCTGCGCACGAGCAGCGGGAAGTCGGCGACCAGGAACTCCAGGGCACCCCGCCAGCGTGTCGGCGGCGTGCGGTACAGCACGCTGTGGCCCTGCTGCATCAGCTGCTGCAGGCGCTGGAGCAGCTGCGGGCTGTAACCGCGCTCGCGGGCCAGCGCCAGCTGCTGGCACAGGCGCCGGTAGCGCTGCGGGACGGCGGTATCGTCCAGTGCCAGGCCGCTGGCCTTGCGGCGCGCGCGGCGCGAGGCGCCGGCACGCAGCAGCAGCCACTGTTCCAGCTCCTGCCATTCCTGCTGGTAGCGGGCGACGAACTGTTCCTGTTTCATCGCCGCCCCAGCAGCCAGTTGGCCATGGCGTACAGGCGCAGCACGGCGACCTGGCCGTGGGTGCCGGTCAGGGGCTCGGCAATGCCGGCCAGCTCCTGCTGGCGTGCCGCCGACAGCCGTGGCGCGCGCTCGGCGAAGGCCATCAGCGCGGCCTGTTCCTCCGGCCGCAGTGGCTGCGGCGGGGCCAGCACGCTGTCGATGGTAGGTGGCGGCGGCAGGTACAGCACAGGCGCGTGCACCACCACGGTGCCGGCCACCAGGTCGCCGAGGCGGCGGCCGTGCGGATCGAACAGGCTGCTGACCAGGCCCAGTGCATAGCCGAACGGCAGCATGTCCACCGTACGCAGCAGGTTGCGGGTGATCGCCGCCATCCAGCCCACGGGCGCGCCATCGCGGGACAGCACGCGCAGGCCCAGCGCGCGCTTGCCCAGGGTACGGCCCCACAGCGCCTCGCACACGATCGGGTAGACCCAGTAGACCAGGAACATCAGCACCAGGTTGAGGCCGGAGCCGAATTCGTCCAGCACCGCCAGCGGAATCGCCATCAGCACCAGCACCGCGATGCGCACGCCAAGATCGACCAGCCAGGCCATGGCCCGCGGCAGCGGTCCGGCTACCGGCAACTGAAGCAGCACACCCTCCGGCGTCACCACCTCACGGTAGGTATCGAGCATCGGTGCGGCCATCAGCGCGGTGGCCTTCGTTGTGGGCGCCGGAGTCCTCTCCGGCTGGCAACCACAGGCATGGGGGTCTCGACAGGTCCTGGTCGGGCCCAGACTTTAGCAGAGCCGCGCGGCAGCGTTGGCTGCTCAGCCCCGGTATTCGTCCTTCAGCCGCACGTAGTGGTCGGCCGAATAGTGCAGCGACTCGATCTCCTTGTCGCTCAGCGTGCGTGCCGGCCGGGCAGGGTTGCCGACCCACAGCTCGCCTTCGCCCACCACCTTGCCGGGGCCGATCACCGCACCGGCGCCGACGAAGCCATGGCGCTCCACGCGGGCACCGTCGAGGATGCAGGCGCCCATGCCGATCAGGCTGTAATCGCCGATCGTGCAGGCGTGGATGATGCAGCCGTGGCCGACGGTCACGCCTTCGCCGATCAGGGTCGGGTAGCCGGCCTTGTTGTACGGGCTGTGGTGGCTGACGTGGATGATGGTGCCGTCCTGCACGTTGGTGCGTGCACCGATGCGTACGTAATTGACGTCACCGCGGATGACCGTGCCCGGCCACACCGACACGTCGTCGCCCAGTTCCACGTCGCCGATGATCGTGCACGACGGGTCGATGTACACGCGCTCGCCGAGGATGGGCATCTTGTCGCGGAAGGGGCGCAGCGGGTTCATCGGGGTCTCCGGAAATCAGGGCGTTCGCGACGATGATACCCGTGTGGTAGTGCCGGCCGCTGGCCGGCAACCGCGCGGCACGCCTGGATTTCCGTGGTTGCCGGCCAGCGGCCGGCACTACCAGAGGCAGGTGCGGCTCTTCACGCAGGCGCGTGCTCGGCCAGCATCTGCCGGAACAGCTCATCCAGCCACGCAGCATCACCTCGTCCGGCGGGCAGCTGTGGCGCCTGCGCAGTCCGGATGGCCAGTTCACGATCGATGTAGTCGCTGATCGCCGCAATGCGCGGCCCGGCGGCGACCTCGGCGCTGGCCCGCTTGACCGCCAGCAGGGCATCGATGACTTCACGCACCGCACCGTCTGGCAGCAGCCGGTCCAGCAGATCCTCGAAGGCCATCGGCGGGGGTGTCTGTTCGTGCTCTATCCACTGGCAGGCCAGCAGTGGGCGCAGCACGTACAGGTACTTCTTGGTGCGCACCGTTTCGCCACGCAGGTAGCCGCGATGGTTCGAGCGCGCCATGTTGAAGTAGTGCCACCAGGTGCCCAGCGGTGAATGGAACGCTTTCGCTGCTTCCCACAACTGTGACACCGCCGCCTGATCCTGCTGGTAGACGATCGGCGAGCGCAGCCACTCGATCAGGGTCGGATTGGATTTTGAAACCAGTCGCAGTGCCTTGCGCAGGTCCCAGCCGCTCACGTCGAGCTCATCGTCGATCGGCAGTTCGATCACATCGCGCTGCGCTTCGCCGGGACCGGTGCTCTCGTTGACGCTGAGATACCAAGGCTGGCGATGCACGTAGATGAAGCGCGCGTCGTAGTCGCTGTCGGGCGAGGAAAAGCCCCAGCCGCGGCTGCCCGACTCGCAGGCCAGCAGCACGCGTACGTCGTAGCGCTGTTCGATGTCAGCCAGGGTGGAAAGGATGGCGGCGCGCTTGTCCGGCGCGATCGGGTGGATGTCGTCCATGCAGTTGTGTTCGTAATGTCGAGCGTGCTCGACTGTAACGCAAGTGCGCACCTGTAGTGCCGGCCGCTGGCCGGCAAGCTCACGGGCGCACTTGGAATTCTGCGGTTGCCGGCCAGCGGCCGGCACTACCGGCTAGGGCTCGTAGCTGTAGCCCATGCCGTACACCGAACGGATCGGCTCGCCTTCCATGCCGGCGTCGGCCAGCTTGCGGCGCAGGTTGCGCACATGGCTGTCGACGGTGCGGTCGACCACCACGCGATGGTCCAGGTACAGCCGGTCGAGCAGTTCATCGCGCGCCCAGATCCGGCCTGGGGTGGCCAGCAGCGTGCGCAGCAGGCGGTACTCCACCGGCGTCAGGTCCAGGCCCTTGCCGTTCCAGGTGGCGCGTGCGGCCGGCTCGTCGATGTGCAGGCCACCGTTGGCGCGCGCACCCGGGTCCGGGCGGTAGCGGCGCAGCACCGCCATTACCCGCGCGACCACTTCGCGCGGACTGAACGGCTTGCAGATGTAGTCGTCGGCGCCGATCTCCAGCCCCAGCAGGCGGTCGATCTCTTCCACCCTTGCGGTGACCATGATGACCGGTACATCGCTGCTGGCACGCAGTTCGCGGCACAGGTCCACGCCGTCGCGCTGCGGCAGCATCAGGTCCAGCAGCACCAGGTCGGGCTGGTAGCGCGCGAATGCGTCGATCACCTGGCCACCGTCGTCCACCCACTCGCTGGCCATGCCGGCGGCGGCCAGGTAGTCGCGCAGTACCGAGGCCAGGCGTGGCTCGTCCTCGACGATCAGGATCTTCGTGGACGTGGCGGGCGACGTGCTCATGCAGGCTCCGGCAGGGTGATGACCACGCGCAGCCCGCCCAGCGGCGAGGGCGCGGCGTGGATGACGCCGTGGTGGGCGAGGATGATGTTGTGGCTGATGGCCAGGCCCAGCCCGCTGCCGCCACTGGCGCGGTTGCGCGAACTTTCCACGCGGTAGAAGCGTTCGAACAGCAGTGCACACTTGTCGGCCGGAACGCCCGGCGCGGTGTCTTCCACGACCAGCTGCACGCCGGCAGGCACGCGCGCTGCCTGCACGCGTACGCGGCCACCGGCATGGGTGTAGCGCAGTGCGTTTTCCAGCAGGTTGGCCAGCACCTGCTGCAGGCGCCGCTCGTCACCGGACACCTGCAACGGCGTGGCGGGCAGGTCTTCTTCCAACGCCAGGCCTGCATTGGCGAAGCGCACGCGCATGCCATTGAGTTCGCTGCGCAGCAGCGCCACCAGGTCCAGTGGCGCGAAGCGGTACGCCAGGCCGCCGGACTGGGTCATCGACAGGTCGTGCAGGTCGTCGATCAGCTTGCCCAGCTGGCGGATCTCGCCCTGCAGGCCCACCAGGTTGGCTCGGTCCAGCGGACGGATGCCATCTTCGATCGCCTCCAGCTCGGCGCGCACCACTGCCAATGGCGTGCGCAGCTCATGCGAGATGTCGGCAATGAAGGCGCGGCGGTTGCGTTCGGTATCGTCCAGCGCCTGCGCCATCCGGTTGAAGTCGTTGACCAGCGCGTCCAGCTCATCGTCACTGGTGCGCTCGATGCGGGTGGCGTAGTCACCGGCGGCCAACCGGTGGGTGGCAGCGGCCAGCTTGGCAAGGCGCTGGCGCAGCGCACGCGATACCAGCCAGGCCAGCAGTACCGTCACCAGCAGTAGCGCGATGCCGATCACCCACCAGGCGCGCACCTGGGTGTTGTAGAAATTCAGGTCGTTGGTGGCGATGACGGTCTGGAACGGCACCATGCCCAGCCAACCGACGGTCTGCCCGTCCACCTGCACCGCATGCGGCTCGTCATCGCTGGTGGCGTCGGGGTTGCCGGCCACGAAACGGTGCTGCGCGTCGAACAGGCCCAGGCGCGACGGCACGCCGGTCTGGTCGGACAGCGACGGCACCGGTCCTTCGTGCCCATGGGCCAGGTCCGGGCGCAGCAGCCGCGCCCAGCGGTCGCCATCACCGTGCAGATGCTCCCAGCCACCGTGCTCGCGGTACTCGCGCTGCAGGTGTGGCATCAGCCGCTGCATGCGCAGGTCGCCCTGGTCGTTGAGGTAGTCCAGGAAGCCGGTCTGGAAGGCCACGCGGCTGGCAATACCGTTCACTGCCAGCACCAGCAGGCAGGCGGTGAAGATCGCGAGGAAGGTCTTCGCGGTCAGGCCGAATTTGAGTTGGAACTTCGCCATCGCGAAGGCCATTAGCGGCGCATGCGGCGCCGAAAGCAAGCGCCAGCTGAGCCCGTCGCACAATCTCCATATTCTCTGCACAGTTTCACGGCAGCGTGCACGGGTCAACGCAAGGCCCCCACGCCCCCCCATGTCCTTCCTGCGCCCGCTGTCCCGTTCCCCGCGTCCCCTGCTGTTGCCCCTGCTGCTGGCCCTGGCGGCCTGTTCGGCGGGCAGGACCGATGCCCCGGCCATGCCCGAAGTGGGCGTCATCATCGCCAGCGCGCAGCCGCTGGCACTCCAGCAGACCTTGCCCGGCCGTGCCGTGCCGTTCGAGATCTCCGAGGTGCGGCCGCAGGTCGGCGGCCTGATCCGCCAGCGGTTGTTCACCGAAGGCCAGCAGGTCAAGGCAGGGCAGCTGCTGTACCAGGTCGACCCGGCACCGTACCAGGCGGCCTTCGATACCGCCCGCGGGCAGCTGGCGCAGGCCGAGGCCACCGTGTTGTCGGCACAGCCGAAGGCCGAGCGCACCCGCGCGCTGGTGAGCATGGATGCAGCCAGCAAGCAGGACGCCGACGATGCCACCTCGGCGTTGAAGCAGGCGCAGGCCAACGTGATTGCCGCGCGCGCTGCATTGCAGGCTGCCCGCATCAACCTCGACTACACCCGGGTGACCGCCCCCATCGACGGCCGCATCGGCACCTCCAGCGTCACCGCCGGCGCGCTGGTCGCGGCCGGCCAGGACACGGCACTGACCACCATCCAGCGGCTGGACCCGGTGTACCTGGATGTCACCCAGTCCAGCACGCAGATGCTGGCGCTGCGCAAGCAGCTCGATGCGGGCCTGGTGAAGGCCATCGATGGCAAGGCACAGGTAAAGGTGCTGCTGGAGGACGGCAGCACCTACGCGCATGAAGGCACGTTGGAGTTCGTCGGCAGCGCAGTGGATCCGGGCACCGGCAACGTGAAGCTGCGCGCGGTCATTCCGAACCCGGACGGCCTGCTGTTGCCGGGCATGTACCTGAAGGCGGTGCTGCCGATGGCCACCGACGCGCGTGCCCTGCTGGTGCCGCAGAAGGCGGTGGTGCGCAACGAGCGCGGCGAACCGCTGCTGCGCCTGCTCGACGCCAAGGATCATGTGGTCGAGCGCCGCGTCAGCACCGGCCAGGTGGTCGGTAACCAGTGGCAGATCACCAGCGGCCTCAAGGCTGGCGAACGGGTGATCGTCAGCAACGGCAGCGCGGTATCGCTCGGCCAGCAGGTGAAAGCGGTGGCGGCCACGACGGCGCAGTTGGCGGCGATGCCGGCGGTCGATCCGAACGGCAACACCGACGAAAAGTCGCACTGAGGCCTGGCCCACATGGTTCGTTTCTTCATCGACCGGCCGATCTTCGCCTGGGTGATCGCCATCGCGGTCAGCCTGCTCGGCCTGCTCGCGATCCTGATCCTGCCGGTGGACCGCTACCCGCAGATCGCCCCGCCCACCATCACCATCCGCGCCACCTACACCGGCGCCTCGTCGCAGACCGTGGAAAACGCGGTCACCCAGGTCATCGAGCAGTCCCAGCAAAGCCTCGATCACCTGATGTACATGACCTCGACCAGTGCCTCCGACGGCTCGGCGCAGGTCAACCTGGTGTTCGCCACCGGTACCAATCCGGATACCGCGCAGGTGCAGGTGCAGAACCAGCTGCAGGCCGCCATGGCCACGCTGCCGCAGGCGGTGCAGCAGAACGGCCTGACCATCACCAAGTCCAGTGGTTCGATCTTCGAGGTGCTGTCGTTCACCAGCGAAGACGGCAGCATGGACAACTTCGATGTCGCCAACTTCATGGAAGCGCGCATCGATGACCAGATCAGCCGCGTCAGCGGTGTCGGCAACATCCAGCCGATCGGCCAGGAATACGCCATGCGCATCTGGCTGGATCCGGAGAAGATGCGCCAGTACGCGCTGATGCCCTCGGACATCGAGACCGCACTGCAGGCACAGAACACCGATGTCTCCGCCGGTGAGCTGGGTGGCCAGCCGGCGCTGAAGGGCCAGCAGCTCGACGCCACGGTAACCGCGCGCAGCCGCCTGCACACGCCCGAGCAGTTCGCGCAGGTGGTGCTCAAGGCCGATGCCAACGGCAGCGTGGTGCGTCTGGGCGACGTGGCGAGGATCGGCCTCGGGCCGGAAAGCTACGACAGCATCAGCACCTTCAATGGCAAGCCGTCGGCGTCGCTGGGCATTGAACTCAATGCCGGTGCCAACGCGATCGCCGTCTCCAAGGCCATCGATGCACGGCTTCAGCAGCTGCAGAAGTACTGGCCGCATGGCTACACCGCCCACGTGGCCTTCACCACCACGCCGTTCGTGACCATTTCGCTGAAGGAAGTGGTGATCACCCTGATCGAAGCGATCATCCTGGTGGTGCTGGTGATGTACCTGTTCCTGCAGAACTGGCGCGCCACGCTGATCCCGACCATCGCGGTGCCGGCGGTGCTGCTGGGCACGTTCGGCGTGCTGGCTGCATTCGGGTATTCGATCAACACCCTGACCATGTTCGCACTGGTGCTGGCCATCGGCCTGCTGGTGGACGATGCCATCGTGGTGGTGGAGAACGTAGAGCGGGTGATGACCTTCGAAGGGCTGGCGCCGAAGCCGGCCACGCTGAAGGCGATGGGCCAGATCACCGGCGCGCTGGTCGGCATCGTGCTGGTGCTGACCGCGGTGTTCCTGCCGATGGCGTTCTTCAGCGGTGTAACCGGGGTGATCTATCGCCAGTTCTCGGTGACCATCGCCGCCGCGATGATCCTGTCGGTGCTGGTGGCGATGACCATCACCCCGGCACTGTGTGGCAGCATCCTGCACCAGATTCCCAAGGGCGGCCATCCGCATGGCGACCACGGTGGCGAGCCGAGCCTGCTGGGCAAGTTCTTCATCTGGTTCAACCACCGCTTCGAGCGCACCTCCAACGGCTTGCGTCACCGCGTGGATCGTTTCCTCGGCCGCCGCTCGCTGGGCGTGCTGTTCTACCTGGTGCTGAGCGTGGCCACCGGCCTGTTGCTGTGGCACCTGCCGGGCGCGTTCCTGCCCGATGAAGACCAGGGCATGCTCAACGCGCTGGTGAAGCTGCCGGCCGGTTCCACGCTGGAGCAGACGCGGGCGGTGATGGATCGTCTGAGTGCCGTCGCGGTGAAGGACGACGGCGTGCTCTCGATCCAGGCCACCGCCGGTTTCAGTGTTACCGGCAGCGGCCAGAACGTCGGCCAGGCCTTCATCCGGCTGAAGGACTGGGATGACCGCAAGGAAGATGCCGATACCATCGCCGCACGGTTGACGCGGGCGATGGCCAGCGTGCCCGATGCGCAGGTGTTCATCACCTCGCCACCCGCCATCCTTGGCCTCGGCGATGCGGGCGGTTTCACCCTGGAACTGCAGGACGAAGGCGGTGCCGGCCATGCCGCCGCCGTGGCCGCGCGCAACACGCTGCTGAAGGAAGCCGCCAAGGACCCGAAGCTGGTCAACGTGCGCTACGCCAGCCTGGAAGACGCGCCGGTATACGCCGTGAAGGTGGACGACGCCAAGGTGCAGGCGATGGGCGTGAACCCGCAGGACGTCAATGACACCTTGAACGCGGCGTTGGGCGGCGACTTCGTCAACAACTTCATCTACAAGGGCCGCATCAAGAAGGTGTTCATCCAGGGCACCGCCGAAGCACGCATGCAGCCGCAGGACATCGAGCGCTGGAGCGTGCGCAACCAGGCCGGGCAGATGGTGCCGCTGTCGTCGCTGATCAGCACGCATTGGACCAGTGCGCCGGCCGCACTGCAGCGCTACAACGGCATCTCGGCGATGGAAATCACCGGCCAGCCGGCACCGGGCGTCAGCTCCGGCGAGGCGATGGCCGAGATCGCGCGCCTGGCCGACACGCTGCCGGAAGGCTTCAGTCACGCCTGGTCGGACATGGCCTACCAGGAACAGCTGTCGGGCAACCAGGCGCCGATGCTGTATGCCATCTCGCTGCTGTTCGTGTTCCTGTGCCTGGCCGCGCTGTATGAAAGCTGGGCGGTGCCGTTTGCGGTGATGCTGGCGGTGCCGGTGGGCGTGTTCGGTGCGGTGCTGATGATGAACCTGCGTGGCCTCAACAACGACGTGTACTTCCAGGTCGGCCTGCTGACCACGATTGGTCTGGCAGCGAAGAACGGCATCCTGATCGTCGAGTTCGCGCGCATCCTCGAACAGCAGGGCAGGAGTACCCGCGACGCAATCCTGCAGGCGGTCTACCTGCGGCTGCGGCCGATCGTGATGACTTCGCTGGCGTTCCTGATGGGCGTGTTGCCGCTGGTATTTGCCACCGGCGCCGGTTCGGCTGCGCGCCGTTCGCTGGGTACCGGCGTGGCCGGTGGTACGGTGGCCTCGATGGTGCTGGGCATGTTCTTCGTGCCGTTGTTCTACCTGCTGGTGCGCCGCCTGTTCCCGGGCCGCGCGCCGGCCGACGCCACTGTCCCGGAGACAAGCCCATGAAGCCGATGCTGCTGCGCGCCCTGGCGGCCGCAACGATGACCGCCGTGCTGGGCGGCTGCGTGAGCATGGCCCCACACTACCAGCGTCCCGAGGCGCCGGTGCCGGCACAGTTCGGCAATGCCGCCACCGGCGAGGCCGAGCCGGCACTGGCGATGCCGGCCTGGCGCGAAGTGTTCCTGGAACCGCGCCTGCAGCAGGTCATCGCGCTGGCGCTGCAGAACAACCGCGACCTGCGCGTGGCGGTGCTGCAGGTGGAGAAGGAGCGCGCGCAGTACCGCATCCAGCGCGCGGCACTGCTGCCGTCGGTGGATGCCAGCGGCAGTGTCACCCGTTCGCGGGTGAGCGATGCCAACAGCGAGACCGGCGTCACCCAGGTGACCGAATCCGATGCCGTGCAGGTGGGCATCAGCAGCTGGGAGCTGGACCTGTTCGGGCGTATCCGCAGCTTGAAGAACGAGGCGCTGCAGAACTGGCTGGCCAGCGCCGAGAACCAGCGCGCCGCGCGCACCAGCCTGGTCGCCGAAGTGGCGACGGCGTGGCTGGCGCTGGCGGCCGACGAGCAGTCGCTGGCATTCACGCAACAAACGCTGGACAGCCAGCAGCAGACCCTTCAGCGCACCGAGGCCCGCCATGCACAGGGGCTGGCCTCGGGCCTGGACCTGTCGCAGGTGCAGACCAGCGTGGAAGCCGCGCGCGGCGCGCTCGCCAAGCTGCAGACGCAGCAGGCGCAGGATCGTGATGCATTGCAGCTGTTGGCGGGGGCGCCGCTGGATCCGGCCCTGCTGCCGACAACGCAGGTGCTGGAAGGCAGCGTCGCGCTGGCACCGCTGCCCGCCAACCTGCCCTCCAGCGTGTTGCTGCAGCGCCCGGACGTGCTGTCCGCTGAGCATGCGTTGCAGGCAGCCAACGCCGATATCGGTGCCGCGCGCGCTGCATTCTTCCCGACGCTGACGTTGACTGCCAACTACGGGCACAGCTCCACCGCGTTGTCGACGCTGTTCTCGGCCGGCACCCGTGGCTGGTCGTTCGTGCCCAGCATCACCGCGCCGATCTTCCATGCCGGCGCACTGAAGGCGTCGCTGGATGCCTCGAAGATCGGCAAGGACATCGGCATCGCGCAGTACGAGAAGGCGATCCAGCAGGCCTTCAGCGAAGTGGCCGATGCGCTGGCCACGCGTGATCACCTGGCCGCGCAGATCGATGCGCAACGCGCGTTGGTGGCCGCCAGCCAGCGCAGCTACACCTTGGCCGATGCGCGCTACCGCACCGGACTGGATGGCTACCTGCAGTCGTTGGATGCGCAGCGCAGCCTGTATGCCGCGCAGCAGGACCTGATCGCCCTGCAGCAGCAGGAGGCGGGCAACCGGGTGACGTTGTTCAAGGTGCTGGGTGGTGGCGCCGACGCGCGGTAACGCGAACTGCTCTGGTAGGTGCCGACCTTGGTCGGCACGAATCATCAGATCGCGACGCTCCATGCTTCCGTGCCGACCAAGGTCGGCACCCACCAGGGCAGATTCATGTGCCGACCAAGGTCGGCACCCACCAGAAGCAGGTGCGACCGCTTATGCCACGCGGCCGCGGCGCGCCCGCTCCAGATGCACCAGCAGCAGCGAGATCGCTGCCGGGGTCATGCCCGGGATGCGCTGCGCCTGGCCGATGGTCTGCGGGCGCACGCGCTCCAGCTTCTGCAGCGCTTCGGCCGACAGCCCGCGTACCGTCGCATAATCGAAGGCTTCAGCGATCGGCGTGGCTTCGTGCCGCTGCTGGCGCTCGATCTCCTCGCGCTGGCGATCCAGGTAGCCGGCGTACTTCACGCCGATCTCCACCTGCTCGGCCACCTTGGCGTCGGCCACGGCCGGGCCCAGCGACGGCACCTGCATCAGCTGCGCGTAATCCAGCTCGGGGCGCTTGATCAGGTCCAGCACGTTGGTTTCGCGGCTGACCATGACGCCCAGCGTATCCTGCACTTCGCGGCCGAGCGCATTGGCCGGCGTGGCCCACAGCGCACCCAGACGCGCACGCTCGGCGGCGACGGCGGCCTGCTTGGTCTCGAACGCGTTCCAGCGGCGGTCATCGACCAGGCCCATCTCGCGACCGGCCGGGGTCAGGCGCTGGTCTGCATTGTCCTCGCGCAGCTGCAGGCGGTATTCGGCGCGGCTGGTGAACATGCGGTACGGCTCGTTGGTGCCGTGGGTGATCAGGTCATCCACCAGCACGCCCAGGTACGCCTCGTCGCGGCGCGGGCACCAGCCATCCAGTCCACGTACCTGGCGTGCGGCGTTGAGGCCGGCCAGCAGGCCCTGCGCGGCCGCTTCTTCATAGCCGGTGGTGCCGTTGATCTGGCCGGCGAAGAACAGGCCGTTGACCAGCTTGGTCTCCAGCGAGGCCTTCAGCCCGCGCGGATCGAAGAAGTCGTACTCGATCGCGTAGCCGGGGCGGGTGATGTGCGCGTGCTCGAAACCACGGATGCTGCGCACCATCTCCAGCTGCACGTCGAACGGCAGCGAGGTGGAGATGCCGTTGGGATAGATCTCGACGATGCCCAGGCCTTCGGGTTCGACGAAGATCTGGTGGCTGGCCTTCTCGGCGAAGCGCACCACCTTGTCCTCGATGGACGGGCAGTAGCGCGGGCCGATGCCTTCGATCTGGCCGCTGTACAGCGGCGAGCGATGCAGCGCGTCGCGGATGATCTGGTGGGTCTGTTCGGTGGTGTGGGTGATCCAGCAGCTGACCTGCTGCGGATGCTCGTCCACCGAGCCGAGGAAGGACATCACCGGGCGCGGCGAATCACCGGGCTGCTCATCCATCACGCTGTAGTCCAGCGAGCGGCCGTCGATGCGCGGCGGCGTGCCGGTCTTCAGGCGGTCCACCTGGAACGGGCGCTCGCGCAGGCGCGCGGCCAGCGTGGTGGCCGGCGGGTCGCCCATGCGGCCGGCGGCGTACTGGGTCGGGCCCACATGGATCTTGCCGGCGAGGAAGGTACCGGCCGTCAGCACCACGGCCCCGGCGTCGAAACGCAGGCCGGTCTGGGTGATGACCCCGCGCACGGCGTCGCCTTCGATGACCAGGTCATCGACCGCGGCCTGGAACACGGTCAGGTTGGCCTGGCCTTCGACGATGGCGCGGATCGCCATGCGGTACAGGTTGCGGTCGGCCTGGCAGCGGGTGGCGCGCACGGCCGGGCCCTTGGAGGCGTTGAGCGTGCGCCACTGGATGCCGGCGCGGTCGGCGGCATGCGCCATCGCACCGCCCAGGGCGTCGATTTCCTTGACCAGGTGGCCCTTGCCGATGCCGCCGATGGCCGGGTTGCAGCTCATCGCGCCCACCGTTTCGATGTTGTGGGTCAGCAGCAGGGTGCGCACGCCGGTGCGGGCCGCGGCCAGCGCGGCTTCGGTGCCAGCGTGGCCACCGCCGATGACGATGACGTCGTAACGATGGAAGGACGGATTCATGGGGGCTGTTCAGCTGGGGGCGGGCGCGGCCGGGGGGCGGCGCCGGGGTGGCGATTTTAGCGCCATTCGGGGCCGGGACGTCGGTACCGGCCGGCCGGCGCCTAAATCAGCCCTAAAGTTGGCAGGATTTTTGCAGATAACCCAATAGCACCCACCGTGGCTGGCGCCGCAGGCGCCCGTGACCGGAATTGGAACAGGGGCCGGTACAGGCGCACGGTGGGGGAGCAGAGGGCCGGCAGTCGGGGGACTGTCCGGCCCTGTTTTTTTCTCGGGTTGCCGGGAAAGGCCCCATCCACGCATGGCGTGGATCTACTGACGCTGGGGCTCTCGCCGGTTGGCGGCCCGGCAAAACAAACGGCCCCGCATTGCGGGGCCGTCTGCCTTCAGAGGTGCCGACATCCGACAGGGCCGGAACAGGGGGGATCCAGATGTTCCTGTCGGATATCGACGTAGAGCTTTTTGCGGCGGCCCGTGTCGTTTTTGTCACTTTGTGACGCGGGCCGTCACTGTCCGCGTAGATTGCGGCTTGGACCGTGTGAAATGCAAGACGGTTCAGCGCTCAACTGTGCGCTGCGTCGCACGATCCATGTTGCGCCAGGGGGAACCGTTCATCCTGGGCGCACTCGGTGCCGGGGACGGGCGGGCCTGCGGCGCGGGCGACGGCGGCTGCATGTTCGACTGCGGCGGGCGGCGCATCGAATCCATGTTCCGCCACGGGGAACCGCCGTTGTATGACGGCCGCGGCGGCGGCGGACGGTTCTCGCCACCGTTGCCGGGCGGACGCGGCGGCGGGCGGTGGTTGTGCGGCGGGCGGTAGATCGGGCGCGAGTAGTACGGGTTGCCATAGCCGCCGTAGTAGCCGCCATAGCCACCGTAGTACGGGTAGCCGTAGTTGTAGGGATAGCCGGCCGGGTAGCGGTACTCCACCGACGGCGCGCCGTGGTAGTAGCCGCCACCGCGGCCACCGCCTACATAGTCGTAGGTGGTGCAGCCAGTCAGGCCCAACAACAGGCCACCGGCAAGCAACAGGCGCATTTTCATGGTGGGTCCCCCCAGAGGACGGATGTGCAGCCAGCTTCGTGCGCGGGCATTGAATCGGCCCTTAATTCGGCTGGCCAGGATGAATGGAGGCGTAGGCCTGCATGCTGGCATGACCTGTGCCCCGGTCGCCAGCGCGGGGGCATACGTTAATCTTGCGTCATGAGCGATTCACTGTTGCCCCGCGCCGATGATGTCCTGCTTGCTGCTGCGAGGATTGCCCCGCATGCCAGCTTGACCCCGGTGCTGCGCTCGCGCACCCTCGATGCAATGACCGGCGCGCAGTTGGCCTTCAAGGCCGAGCACCTGCAGCGTGGTGGCGCATTCAAGTTCCGTGGTGCCTGCAATGCGGTGTGGTCGCTGGATGCCGATCGCGCCAGTGCTGGTGTGGTGACCCATTCCTCCGGCAACCACGGCGCCGCGCTGGCCCTGGCCGCACGCACCCGGGGCATCCCCTGCCATGTGGTGGTGCCGGAGGGGGCGGTAGCCGCCAAACTGGCCAACATCGCCCGCCACGGCGCCACGCTCTGGCGCTGCCCGCCGACCATCGCCGACCGCGAGGCCACCTGCGCCAGGGTGCAGGCCGATACCGGTGCAACCCTGGTGCATCCCTATACGAACCCGGCGGTGATGGCCGGGCAGGGCACCGCGGCCCTGGAACTGCTGCACAGCGACGGCCCGTTCGACGCGCTGGTGGTGCCGGTGGGCGGCGGTGGCCTGGCCAGCGGTACCGCGCTGGCCCTGCAGCACGCCAGTCCGCAGACCCGGCTGATCCTGGCCGAGCCGGCCGGCGCCGATGACACCGCGCGCTCGCTGGCCATCGGCGAGCGTCAGGGCGCGTTCACCCCGGACACCATCTGCGATGGCCTGCGTACCCTGATTGGCGCGCCCAATTTCGAGTTGCTGCGCGCCGCCGGTGCCGAGGTGATCGTGGTCGATGACGCCGCGACGCTGGCGGCGATGCGCCTGCTGTGGGACGTGCTCAAGCAGGTGGTGGAGCCCTCTTCGGCCACCGTGCTGGCTGCGGTGCTGGCGCAGCCGCAGCGCTTCGCCGGCCTGCGCGTGGGCCTGGTGTTGTCCGGCGGCAACGTCGACCTGCCAGCGCTGCGCTGGGGGGCGGCGTGAGCCGCGGGCGGCACCGCGAACGCACCGGCCTGCTGGGCTGGTTGTGGCGGCTGTTCGTGCTGCTGGTGATCTGGCTGCTGGGCGTGACCGCCTGGATCGTCTGGGTGGGTGAACGCGACCAGGCCGCCAAGGCCGACGCCATCATCGTGCTGGGTGCGGCCGCCTATGACGCCAAGCCGTCACCGGTGTTCGAAGAACGCATCCGCCACGGGCTGGATCTGTATGAAGCACGCTATGCGCCGCTGCTGATCTTCACCGGTGGCTATGGCGGCACCGGTGCGCGCTTCTCCGAGTCGCAGGTGGCGCGGCGTTACGCGCTGAAGCATGGCGTGCCGGACGATGCGATCCTGATCGAAACCGCTTCGCGCAATACCGTGCAGAACCTGGTTGAAGCCAAGCGGCTGATGGACCAGCGCGGCCTGCACCGGGTGATCGTCGTCAGCGATCCGCTGCACATGGCGCGCGCGCTGCGCCTGAGCAAGGCGCTCGGCATCGATGCGCTGGCCTCGTCCACGCCCAGCACGCGCTTCCGCAGCTTCCACACCAGCTGGCGCTTCCTGGTGCAGGAAATCTATTTCTTCCACCGCGACCTGGTGCGCCCGCCGTTGAGTTCGCCGGCCAATACCTGAGGGCGGAAGCCTGCGTTGCGCACGGCCTCGCATTTGGTAGTGCCGGCCGCTGGCCGGCAGATGCCCCCCATGGAATCGTGATGTTGCCGGCCAGCGGCCGGCACTACCAGACGATCAGGCCTGTTTGCGGCGGATCGGAATCGCCGACACCGCCCGGAATTGGCAGGTGCCAACCTTGGTTGGCACCATCTGTCAGATCGCGATGTGGCCGGCACTGTGCCGACCAGGTCGGCGCCCACCAGAGCGATTCGCGTATGGCGTCGCATTTGGTAGTGCTGGCCGCTGGCCGGCAGATGCCCATCATGGAATCGTGAGGTTGCCGGCCAGCGGCCGGCACTACCAGACGATCAGGTCTGTTTGCGGCGGATCGGAATCGCCGACACCGCCCGAATTTGGTGGGTGCCGACCTTGGTCGGTACAACCTGTCAGATCGCGATGCTGCCGGCACTGTGCCGACCAAGTTCGGCATCCACCAGAGCGATTCGCGTATGGCGTCGCATTTGGTAGTGCCGGCCGCTGGCCGGCAGATGCCCACCAAGGAATCGTGAGGTTGCCGGCCAGCGGCCGGCACTACCAGACGATCAGGTCTGCTTGCGGCGGATCGGAATCGCCGACACCGGCACCGAGGCGACGTCATGCCCGCCTTCGCGGATCGGCGCGCCCGGGTCCGGTGCCCAGGCGTGGGCATAGATCACTTCCCAGCTGCTGGGCAGCTTGCCGTCGGCGCGCCGCATCGGCTCGTACGCCGCCGCCGCCGCCGCGAAACGGCCACGCCCGGTCAGTGTGTGGCGGCGGTCCACCCGCGCGTTGGTCGCACCCATCGCGCGCAGCTCGCGCATCAGCGAGGGCAGGTCGTCGTAGGTCAGGGTGAACAGATCGCGGTCCAGCACCGGGTCGCGGAAGCCGGCCATCATCAGCGCGTCGCCGAACTGGGCGATCTGCGCGAAGCGGCTCACGTGCGGACGATCATCGGCGGCGGCGAACGCTTCGTTGAGTTCCACCAGGGTTTCCGGGCCGAAGGTCGAGCACAGCAGCAGGCCCCCGGGCTTGAGCACGCGACGGAATCCGGCGAACACCGCCGGCAGGTCGTCCACCCACTGCAGGCACAGGTTGCTGAAGATCACATCCACGCTGTTGTCGGCCAGCGGCAGCGCGGCGGCATCGCCGCACAGGCGCTGGAACGGCTTCCACCACCCGGCCTGGCGCTTGGCCTGGTCCAGCATCGGCAGCGCCACATCCAGCGCGATCACCTGCGCCTTCGGCCAGCGCTTCTTCATCAACGCGCTGGCATGGCCGGTACCCGCGCCGATGTCCAGCACCACCTCGGGCTTGCGTGCCTCCAGGTAGTCCAGCGATTCGATCAGCCGCGACTGCACCTCGCGCTGCAGGGCGGCGGCGGCGTCGTAGCTGCTGGCGGCACGCGCGAACGCGCGGCGGACGTGGCGGGCATCGAAGTGGGACGGCATTGCGAAAGTCTCTTAGAACGTACCGGGGTAGGCGCCGCCGTCGATCAGCAGGTTCTGCCCGGTGAGGTAACCGGCCTGCGCACTGCACAGGAAGGCGCAGGCGGCGCCGAACTCGTCCGGCGTGCCGAAGCGGCCGGCGGGAATCTGCTGGCGGCGGCGCTCGGCCACTTCGCCAGCATCGCCGTCCTTGCCCGCGCTGTGGGCGAAGTTGGCGCGCAGGCGGTCGGTGTCGAACTGGCCGGGCAGCAGGTTGTTGATGGTGACGTTGTGGGCCACGGTGCGGCGCGACAGGCCGGCGACGAAACCGGTCAGGCCGCTGCGCGCGCCGTTGGACAGCGCCAGGATGTCGATCGGGGCCTTCACCGCCGACGAGGTGATGTTGACAATGCGGCCGAAACCGCGCTCGATCATCGCGTCGACGGTGGCGCGGATCAGCGCGATCGGCGCCAGCATGTTGGCGTCCAGCGCGGCAATCCAGTCGTCGCGTTCGAAATTGCGGAAATCACCGGGCGGCGGACCACCGGCATTGGTGACCAGGATGTCCATCTGCGGGCATGCGGCCAGTGCCGCAGCACGGCCGGCCTCGGTGGTGACATCGGCGGCAACCGCGCGCACATCGGCAGCGCCGGGCACGGCACGCAGTTCTTCAGCGGCGGCCTGCAGCGCAGCGTCACCACGGGCCACGATCACCACGTTGACGCCCTCGCGCACCAGCGCACGCGCGCAACCCAGGCCCAATCCCTTGCTGGCGCCGCAGACCAGTGCCCAGCGGCCGTTGATGCCCAGATCCATGCGTCAGTCCTGCGGAATTCGGAAGGCGCTCATTGTCCGCCATCAGCCGGCGACAGGGCGGCAACGAAGTGTTGCAGGGCGGCGGCTACTTCGTCGGCATGGCCAAGGAACGGCGCGTGGCCGCCGTGGGCGATGGTCAGCGCCTGCGCACCCGGGGCCAGTGCTGCGGCGGCCTGCATCGCCACCGGAGACACCAGCCGGTCACGCTGGCCGGCGATCCACAGGCTGGGCTTGCCCAGCGTTGGCAGTGCGCCGCGCAGGTCAGTGCTTTCGAGCAGGCGCAGGCCTTCCAGCAGGGCGCGTTCGGTGGGCGCACCGCGCTCGACCAGGCGCTGGCGCAGGGTGCGCAGCTCCTCGCGGGCGTGTGCCGAGCCCATTACGTCCAGCGCGAGGAAGCGTTCCAGCGTGCCGCCGAAGTCGGTCGCCAGCTCGCGGCCGAACTGCTCGAACACCGCCGGCTCCACCGCGTGCGGCCAGTCATCGCCTCGCACGAAGCGCGGCGTGGCGGCGATCATCGCCAGCCCGCGCACCTTTGGCAGCGTGGCCGCCGCGTGCAATGCGAACAGGCCGCCCAGTGACCAGCCGCACCACACCGCCGGCGGCGTAGCCGCGGCAATGGCACCGACCACGAACGGCAGGCGCAGCGGCGTGGTGTCCTCGCGGCTGTGCCCATGGCCGGGCAGGTCGACAAGGTGCAGGGTGAACTGGTCCGCAAGCCGCTGCACCAGCGGCGCGAACACGCCGCCCTGCAGGGCCCAACCGTGGATCAGCACCAGGTCCGGCCCACGGCCGGTGACGTCAATATGCATGGGCAACGACACGGAACTCAGGCAAAGACAGGCAGCGGCGGTGGCGCGGCTTCACGCACGGCCAGGGCCACGCGTTCGCGCGCGCTGGCGATGGCCTCGACCAGCCCCCGCACCTGTTCCGGCGTGTGCAGCGCAGACAGTGTCACCCGCAGGCGCGCCTTGCCTTCCGGCACGGTCGGCGGGCGGATCGCACCGACCAGCCAGCCGGCCTGTTCCAGCGCCGTGGACATGGCCACGGCGGTGTGGTCATCGCCGCACAGCAGCGGTTGGATCGGCGTGTCCGAAGCCATCAGGTCCAGCCCATGGCGGCGTGCTTCGCTGCGGAACAGCGCGATCAGGTCTGCCAGTTTGGAACGGCGCCAGTTGTCCCTGCGCGCCAGGCGCACCGCTTCAAGCGCAGCGGCGGCCATCGCTGGTGGCACGGCGGTGGTGTAGATGTACGGGCGTGCGGTCTCGGCCAGATGCTCGATCAGGTCGTCGCGGCCCAGCACCAGTGCACCGGAACCGCCCAGTGCCTTGCCCAGCGTGACCAGCTGCAGCGGCACATCGTCCACGCCCAGTCCGGCGGCGGCCACGGCACCACGGCCATCACCGACCACGCCTACACCGTGCGCATCATCCACATAGAACAGCGCCTGCTGCAGGCGTGCCACAAGCGACAATGCACGCAGCGGCGCGATGTCGCCATCCATGCTGAAAACACCATCGGTGGCCAGCATTGCCGCGCCATCGGGCGCATGCTTGAGCTGACGCATTGCGCCTTCCGCATCCAGATGCGGATAACGGCGCAGGCGTGCACCGGCCAACCGGGTGGCATCGAGCAGGCTGGCGTGGTTGAGCTTGTCCTGTACGCAGACATCGTTCTCTTCGCTCAGCAGCGCCTGCTGCACCGCCAGGTTGGCGGCGAAGCCACTGCCGAACAGCAGCGCACGCGGATAGCCAAGCCATTCGGCCACCTCGCGTTCCAGCGCCTCATGCAGGGCATGATGGCCGCAGACCAGGTGCGAGGCACCGGCGCCAGCGCCTTCGCGTGCGGCGGCGTCCTGCAGCGCGTTGACCACGCTGAACTGCTGGGCCAGGCCGAGGTAGTCGTTGCTGCAGAAGCCGGTCAGCCACTGGCCGTCCACTTCCAGGCGCACGCCATCGCGACGGGTGACCGTGCGTCGCGGGCGGCGACGGCCTTGGGCATCGCGCAGGGCGCGCTGGGCGTGGAGGCGGGCGGTCAGGTCGGGGCGGGCCATGGTGGCTGAATGCGTCGACGGGGCGGCTAGGGTAGCGCGTTGCCGCGGCGCCTGCTTGCGGCCCGTCTCAGGCCGCGTGAGCGCAGCCACAGCCGGGCGTATCGGCACTGATATCGGCGTGCACGGTGCCGCCGTGGTCGTGGCCCTCGGCATCCACCTGCACCGCCATCGGCTGCAGGCCCAGCCGGGCGAACAAAGCCAGGTCGCGTTCGCTCTCCGGGTTGCCGGTGGTCAGCAGCTTGTCGCCATAGAAGATCGAATTGGCACCGGCCAGGAAACACAGCGCCTGAAGCTCGTCGCTCATCGCCTCGCGCCCGGCCGACAGCCGCACCATCGAGCGTGGCATGGCGATGCGTGCCACCGCGATCATGCGCACGAACTCGAACGGGTCCAGCTCGGCGCTGCCATGCAGCGGCGTGCCCGCCACCTGCACCAGCTTGTTGATCGGCACCGAATCGGGATGTGCCGGCAGCGTGGCCAGCGCCAGCAGCAGGCCGACGCGCTGCGCGCGCGTCTCGCCCATGCCGACGATGCCGCCGCAGCAGGTCTTCAGGCCGGCATCGCGCACGTGCTCCAGCGTATTCAGGCGGTCCTGGTACTGGCGCGTGTGGATGATCGAATCGTAGTAGTCTGGCGCGGTGTCGAGGTTGTGGTTGTAGTAGTCCAGGCCCGCATCCTTCAGCGCACGCGCCTGCTCGCCGCTGAGCATGCCCAGCGTGGCGCAGGTCTCCAGCCCCAGTGCCTTCACCCCGGCGATCATCGCCGCCACCTTCGGAATGTCGCGGTCCTTCGGCGATCGCCACGCGGCGCCCATGCAGAAGCGCGATGCACCGGCGGCCTTGGCCTGGCGCGCCTTGGCCAGCACCGCGTCGGTCTCCATCAGCTTCTGCGCGTTCACCCCGGTGCTGTAGCGCTGCGCCTGCGGGCAGTACGCGCAGTCTTCCGGGCAGCCTCCGGTCTTCACCGACAACAGCGTGGACACCTGCACCTGCGCCGGATCGAAGTGCTCGCGGTGCACCGCGGCGGCGCGGAACAGCAGCTCGGGAAACGGCAGATCGAACAGCGCCTGCAGTTCGTCGTGTTGCCAGTCGTGGCGGATGGCAGCAGCCATGGCGGGACCTTGGGTACGAGTGGAGCGAGGGCGGCAGTGTGAGTGGGCACGGGGAGGCTGTCAACCAGTTGGATTTTAATTTGGTTTACGGGTCGTCGGCGCAATAGAGCATCGAGCGAAGCGCCGCATTTCACCGCATGCTGCAAGGCGTCCAGCCACAGTGCCTGCTGCACAACGTAAGTGCTGGCGCGCAGACTCTTTCCCATGCTTGATCTTTACCGCCTTCGTGGCCGCATCACCGCGCTGGTCCTCAGCGAGGCCTGGCGCCGCCGCGCCGCGCTGTGGGGCGGCGCGGTGGCCGTGGCACTGGTGGCGATCCTGTTTGCCAAGGCCAGCGATGCGGCCTTCCATCTGTTCCAGCGCATCACCTCGCACTCGCCGTGGTGGGCGCTGCTGCTCACGCCGGGCATCTTCGCGCTGCTGGCCTGGCTCACTTCCGGCGTGCTGAAGCCCACGCGGGGCAGCGGCATTCCGCAGGTCATCGCTGCGCTGGACAAGGCCGATGAGCCGTTCCGGAAAACCAACCTTTCCCCAGCGGTTTCGGCCGGCAAGCTGCTGCTGACCTCGCTGTCGCTGCTGGGGGGCGCATCGGTCGGGCGCGAGGGGCCCACCGTGCACGTAGGCGCAAGCCTGATGTATCTGTTCGGCCGCTGGTTCGGCTTCAAGGATCCCCGCGAGCTCTCGCACTTTCTGTTGGCCGGGGGCGCTGCTGGTATTGCGGCGGCGTTCAACACGCCGCTGGCCGGCATCGTCTTCGCCATCGAGGAGCTCAGCGGCCGTTTTGAACATCGCTTCTCCGGCACCCTGTTGACCGCGGTGATCGTCGGCGGCGTGGTATCGCTCGGCCTGTTGGGCAACTACACCTATTTCGGCCATGTGAGCGCGCGTCTGCCGCTCGGCCAGGGCTGGCTGGCGATCCTGCTGTGCGGCGTGGTGGCGGGCCTGCTGGGCGGGCTGTTCGCACGTGCGGTACTGTCCAGCGCGGCGGGCCGTCCGCGTTGGCTGGGGCAGCTGCGGCAGCGGCATCCGGTCTTGCTGGCCGCGGGCTGCGGCCTGGTGGTGGTCGTGCTGGCCCTGGTGTTCGGCGAAGGCGCGTTCGGCACCGGTTACGAACAAGCGCGCAGCCTGGTGCAGGGCCAGGCGCTGGTCGGCCACGAGTTCGGGTTGATGAAGCTGCTGGCCAATCTGGCCTCGTACGTGGCGGGCATTCCCGGTGGCCTGTTCTCACCTGCGTTGGCGGTCGGCGCGGGACTCGGCCACAACCTGTCAGTGCTGATGCCGGGCGTTGACCCGCGCGCGTTCGTGTTGCTGGGCATGTGCGCCTACCTGACCGGTGTGACCCAGGCGCCACTGACCTCGGCGGTGATCTCGCTGGAGCTGACCGACAGCGGTGATCTGCTGCTGCCGATCCTGGCCACGGTGCTGATCGCGCGTGGCGTGTCCGGGCTGGTGTGCCGCGTGCCGATCTACCGCGGGTTGGCGGAGTTGTTGATGGTGCCGCAAGCAGAGTCAGCGGATAGGCATCGCTGATTGCCTTGATCGACAGGATAAATCAGGCCGCAATCTTCACTTTTGCAGTGAAGCTGATTCCCCGTTGCACCGTCTACCCGATGCCAGGTGCGCCGCTGAAGATGCACCCACGCCGGGGCTGCACCCGGACCTGCATCGAGAGCGACCATGATCAACTGCCGTATCCGCCGTCTGGCGGCTGCCGTCCTGGCCCTGGCCAGTTCCCCCATGCTGGCGATCGCCGGTACCCCATTGCTGCCCAGCGAGCGCAGCATCGGCACCCTCGAACCGGTGGCGCGTTTCGAGGGCGCCATGCCCACCAGTGTGGCGGTCTCCGAAACCGGGAGGATCTTCGTCAACTTCCCGCGCTGGGGCGGTGAGGTGCCCTACAGCGTGGCCGAGTGGCGCGACGGCCGCGCCGTGCCCTATCCGGATGCGCGCATCAACCGCAAGGACGGTCCCGATCCGGCGGCCCACTTCATCAGCGTGCAGAGTGTGGTGGCCGATGGCCAGGGTCGGTTGTGGGTGCTGGACACCGCCGCGCCCGGGTTCTCTGCACCACAGGCCGGCGGCGCCAAGCTGGTGGCGATCGATCTGGCCACCAATACCGTGGCCAGAACGCTGGTGTTCCCGGCCAACGTCATCGACGCGCGCACCTACGTCAACGATGTGCGCTTCGATTTCCGTGTCGGTCGCGAGGGCGTCGCCTACGTGACCGACTCGTCGCTGAGCGGCATCGGCGGCATCATCGTGATTGACCTCGCTACCGGCGCCGCGTCCAAGCGCCTGATCGGTCATGTGTCAACATCGGCGGATCCGGCATTCGTACCGATCGTGGAAGGACAGCAGATGCGGCTGCGTAACGCCGATGGTTCGTCGGCGCCGTTCACCGTGGCCGCCGATGGCATCGCCCTGTCGCCCGATGGTGGCACCCTGTTCTACACACCCTTGTCCAGCCGTCATCTGTACAGCGTGCCGACCGCGCTGCTGCGCGACCCGAAGCTGAGTGAAGCGGAACTGGCGGCGGCGGTGGTCGACCTGGGCGACAAGGGCGCCTCCGATGGCATGGAGATGGATGCCAACGGGCGGTTGTATGCCAGCGACTACGAGCACAACGCCATCCATGCCCGCGACGCGCAGGGGCGCTGGACGACCGTGGTGCACGATCCACGCATCCTGTGGCCCGATACCTTGTCGATGGGGCCCGATGGCTATCTGTACTTCACCGCCAACCAGCTGCACCGGCAGGCCGGATTCAATGGTGGCGTGGATCGCCGGCAGACGCCGTACATGGTGTATCGCACCCGGGTGGATGCGAAGCCTGCGCCAACGCGGTGAAGTGATCGGGGCAGGAGGCGGGCGATGAAAATGCCTACGGGTCGTTGAGGGCGCCCCCGATAGCAACCCGCTGAGGGCGGCGACATGCTGAAGTGCATGTCTGCCTTCTTCGACCCGGTCCGCCACGTGCAGGCCGCACTTCGCGTGCTGCTACCGCTGCGCTGCCTGGTCTGCGGTGACCCGGGCCACGATGGACTCGATCTCTGTGATGCCTGCCTGGCCGGACTGCCCTGGGCCGGCCGGGCCTGCCTGCGCTGCGCGTTGCCGTTGCCCGAGACCGCGTTGATCGTCTGCGGCACCTGCCGCGAGGAGGTACCGCCGCAGGCCGCCACGCATGCCAGCCTGCTGTACCTGCCGCCTGTGGATCAGCTGCTTGTGCGCTACAAGTTCCATCAGGATCTCGCAGCCGGACGCCTGCTCGCGCAGCTGATGCAGCGCGCACCGCCGCCCTGGTGGTGTCCACCGCTGGTGCCGGTGCCGCTGCACAATCGCCGGTTGCGCCAGCGCGGCTACAACCAGGCGGGCGAGCTGTGCCGGTTGCTGCCGATGCCGGTCTGGCAGGGGCTGTACCGGCGCCGCCACACCGCACCGCAGTCCGAACGCACGGCCGAACAACGCCGGGAAAATCTGTTCGACGCGTTTGCGGTTCGTGGTCCGGTGCCCACGCGGCTGACCGTGGTCGATGACGTGATGACCACCGGCAGCACGGTGATGGAGGTTGCCGAGACGCTGCGCTTGGTCGGCGCTGCGGAGGTGCGTGTGTGGGTCTGCGCGCGGGCGCCGTGATCGCCCTCTTCATCCACAGGGGCTAGGATGAGGCCGGTTCCGGATCGAAGGAGTGGCCATGAATTCCCCCTTGTCTCCCTTATTGTCGGCAGTTGGGCGCAGCTGGTGGATCCTGCTGCTGTACGGGCTCGTCGCACTGGGTTTCGGCATCGTTGCCATCGGCTGGCCGTTGTCCGCAGCGATGGCGCTGGCGTGGACACTGGGCGTGATGGCCATCGTTGAAGGTGTCATCAGCCTGTTCGCACTGATCAGCGGCGGCAGTGGTGCCTCGCGTGGGTGGCTGGCGCTGTACGCCCTCGCCTCGCTGGGCTTCGGTATCCTGGCGGTGATCAATCCGCTGGCCACCGCCAGCGTGCTGGTGCTGTTCTTGGCGGCGTGGCTGCTGGTGGCCGGCATCTATCGCATCGTATTCGCGATCCGCGTGCGCAAGCAGATCCAGGGCGAATGGTTGCTGATCCTCAGCGGCGTGCTGGCCGTGGTGCTGGGCCTGTTGTTTGCGGCCAACCCGTATGCCGGCGTGGCGGTCACCACGCTGTGGATCGGTATCGGCAGCCTGCTGTACGGCCTGCTGCAGGTGCTGGTGGCATTCAAGCTGCGGAAGCTGAAGTGAGGGCTGCGCTTCCGCTGTTGCTGGGCGTGGCCTTGACCCTGGCCGGCTGCATGCCGGGCGCCACGCCCGGTGGCTTGGCAGGGAAGGATCACGTGCCGCGCCCTGGCGTGGATGTGCGCCTGAGCGCGGTCGATGCGGATGGCAAGGGCACGCAAGCGCAGTGGCAGGGCGAGACCCTGGCGCTGCGCGAGCCGCCGATTGCCGACAGTGCAGATATCGCCGATGTGCGCTATGTGCTGGACGCGGGCCAGGAGCCCGGCCTGCAGATCCGGTATCGGCCAGAAGCACGCCAACGCATCCACGATGGCACGGCGGCGCTGGTGGGGCAACGAGCGGCGATCAGCGTGGATGGTCGCGTGCTGATGGTGGCGACGGTGAAAGGCCCGTTCGGTGAATCGATGATGCTGAGCGGGCTGCCGAGCGTTGCCGAGGCGCAGGCGTTGGCCAGGCATATCACCGGGAAGTGATGGCAGCGGTAGAGTCGACTGTTAGTCGACTCACGCGCGTAGCGCGGCGTTCCTGGTGTTGGAGCGAAGAGCAGTCGACTAACAGTCGACTCTACCCGGTCTGCGTACCGTACCCATCGGCGTGCCACAGCCTCAGCGACCTGAGGCGCAGGCGTTGGCCAGGCATATCACCGGGAAGTGATGGCAGCGGTAGAGTCGACTGTTAGTCGACTCACGCGCGTAGCGCGGCGTTCCTGGTGTTGGAGCGAAGAGCAGTCGACCAACAGTCGACTCTACCCGGTCTGCGTGCCGCACCCATCGGCGTGCCATACCGTCATCGGCGGGCCATACCCCGTTGGCATGTCATGGGGTATGGCCGACGCCAGGTGCAGGCGCTGTCAGCCCCGCTTTCCCGCGAACCGTGCCTCGATCTCCTCCAGTGACTTGCCCTTGGTCTCCGGCAGCCAGAACGCGGCTACCAGGAAGAACACGAAGGTGCAGGCCGCCCAGAACACGAACATGCTGGCGTAGCCGTAGTGGCCCACCGTGGGCAGGAAGATGGCGGCGATGGTGGTCGACACGAACTGGTTGATCAGCAGTGCGATGCTCATGCCGTTGGAGCGGATGCGGTTCGGCATCAGCTCCGATAGTGCCAGCCACACGCACACGCCGGGGCCGACCGCGAAGAACGCGACGAACACCAGGATGCAGGCGGCCACGGCCCAGCCGTGTGCCGGTGGCGGCACCGGGCCGATGCGCGCCTGTTCGATGCGCAGCGGCGCCTGCGCGGCACTGGCCGGGTCGGCGAACGGGTTCAGATGCAGCTTGCGGAAGAACGCACCAATCACACTGTCGGGCTGCACGGTGCCGGCGCGCTCGATGCGCAGCTCGCGATCGGTCAGGTTGTCGCTGCGCAGGGCGCGCACGTTGGTGAAATCACCGTAGGCATAGGAGACGGTCAGCTGCATCGGCCGCCCTTCGCGGTCGATCCCCGCGCCCAGGCGCTGCCACTGCGCATCATCCAGCACCAGCTGCAGGCCGTCGCCGCTGACCGCCGCCTGCAGCTGCGGCTGCACATCGGCACGGCCGCGCTCGGCCTGGAAGAACAGCGTGGCCGCGGCCAGCAGCGCCACGCAGATGCCACCACTGCCGAGCATCAGCAGGAACTTGCGGCCCTTGCGGTCGACCAGCAGCAACGCGACCACGGTCATCACCGCATTGAGCAGCTTGATCGCCACGTCGGCGCCGTTGGCCACTGAACCGGACAGGCCGGCCTGGTTGAGGATGTTCACCGCGTAGGCCAGCACCGAGTTGATGCCGGTGGCCTGGGTGCAGGCCAGCACCACGCAGGCGAGCAGGAACGGCACCACGTAGCGGCGGCTGAGCAGCGGATCGCGCTTGCCGTCGCTGCTGCTCGATTCCGGCGCCTGGATCTGGGCCAGCGTGGGCTCGACATCTGCGGCGGGCAGGACGCGCTGGAGGCTGCGGCGGGCTTCATCGATGCGACCGCGCCGCACCAGCCAGCGTGGTGATTCGGACAGCCAGAAGATGCCGGCGCAGAACAGCAGGCCCGGCGCCAGGCAGGTCCAGAAGATGGTGCGCCAGGCGTGGTCCTTCACCGTGAACAGTTCCTGCGCCTGCTGCGCGACCGGCAGCGAACGCACGGCTTCGGCGGCGGCATCGACGGCGTGGGCGTGGTACAGGCCGATCAGGGCTGCCAGCACCAAGCCAACGGTCAGCAGCAGCTGGAACATCGCCGCGCCGCGCCCACGTCGCTCGGGGCTGAGCACTTCGGCCAGGTACAGTGGAATCACTACGCCGATCAAACCGCCACTGATGCCCTGCAGCAGGCGCCCCAGCAGCAGCGGCGTGTAGCCGGAGGCCAGTGCCATGATCGGAATCGAGGCGGTGAACAGCAGGCCGGCCAGCAGCATCGCGCCGCGGCGGCCGATCAGGTCGGCAACCATGCCGGCGAACAGCGAGGAAAGCACGCTGCCCAGCAGTACCGCTGCCACCACGAAGCCGAGCTGCTGGCTGCTGAGCTGCCAAGCGTGGCTGGCAGTTGCTTCAAGATAGGGCAGGGCGCCGGCGATGATGCCGATGTCGATGCCGTACAGCAGGCCACCCAGGCCGCCGATGAAGAGCAGGTAGCGTACGGGCCAGCGCGGAGCGGTGCGTGCAGTCATCGGCATATCCCAGAAGGTGTTTCGGTGCGGATTGCTTTCTGTAGAGTCGAGCCATGCTTGACTGACCGCGCATGGCGCGGCAGAGCAGTCGAGCATGGCTCGACTCTACAAAGGCGCGGTGCGTCAGGCTGGTGTTGCGTTCAAATCGACCACGCGCCCACCCACCACCACCTGCTGCAGGCGCAGTTCGGCGTCCAGCACCACCAGGTCGGCGCGGGCGTCGGGCGCGATGCAGCCGCGATCGCCCAGGCCCAGGTAGTCGGCCGGGAAGGTGGAAACACGCTGCGAGGCATCGGCCAGCTCCAGGCCCACACGCACCAGGTTGCGCAGCGCCTGGTCCATGGTCAGCGCGCTGCCGGCCAGCGAACCCGTGGCCAGGCGCACGCAGCCGCCGCACTTGTGCACGCGCTGCTCGCCCAGTGCGTACTCGCCATCGGGCATGCCGGTGGCGGCGGTGGCGTCGGTCACCGCGTACAGGCGTGGGATCGCGCGCGCGGCCAGGCGGATCACGCCGGGATGGATGTGCTGCAGGTCGGGAATGATCTCGGCGTACTGCGCATGCGCGAGTGCCGCCGCCGCGATGCCCGGGCGATAGTGATCGACGCCGGTCATGCCGTTGAACAGATGGGTGAAGCCAGAGGCACCGGCCTGCAGCGCAGCAACACCTTCTTCGTAGGTACCGGCGCTGTGGCCGAGCTGCACGCGGATGCCCATTGCCGAAAGCGCGGGAATCAGCGCGGTGTGCTCGCCGATCTCCGGCGCCAGCGTCATCACACGGATCGGCGCCAGCGCGTGCAGCCGCTGTACCAGCGCCAGCGTCGCCTCGATGGTGCGGTTGGGCTGCGCGCCCAGCCGCTGCGGGCTGATGAACGGCCCTTCCAGATGTACGCCGACGATGCTGGCGGCGTCTGCATCGGGTGCGGCCATGGTGGCGGCCACGCCGTGCAGCGCGTGCTCGATCTCATCCAGGCCGGCGGTCATGGTGGTCGCCAGCAGCGTGGTGGTACCGAAGCGCAGATGGGTGCGGGCGATGGTGCGCGCCACGTCGCCGCCCTGCATCAGGTCCACCCCTGCAGCGCCGTGCACATGCAGGTCGATGAAGCCGGGCAGGATCACCGGCAGCTGCAGATCGTCAGCGCCGCTGTGGTCGTCCACCTGCAGCTGGCGCACGTGGGAATCGAAGTGGACGTGGCCACGCCGCCAACCCAGCGGGGTGAGGATGCGGCCATGCAGGGAACGGGTGTCGCTCATGCGGTGGGCTCGGCGATGATCACCTCGATGCCCAGCCGCTGCAGTCCCTCGCGGGTTGCGTCGTCGATGCCGGCATCGGTGATGATGGTGTGGATCTGATCCAGCAGGGCGATGCGGTGCAGGCTGACGCGCCCGAACTTGGAGGCGTCGGTCAGCACCACGATACGGCGTGCACGCTCGACCATGCGATGGTTGAGGCGGGCTTCGGCTTCGTCATGGGTGGTCAACCCGAACTGCAGGTCCAGGCCATCCACGCCCAGGAACAGCGTGTCGAAGCTGTAGGAGTTGAGGCTGGCTTCGGCCTGGCTGCCCTGCAGCGACAGCGACTGCTGGCGCAGCAGGCCGCCGGTCAGCAGCACGTTGATGCCGGCCGCGTTGGCCAGTTCCCAGGCGATGTTCAGCCCGTTGGTCATCACCGTCACGTCGCGCTGCGTGCGCAGGTGGCGGGCCAGGGTCATCGTGGTCGAGCCGGAGTCGATGATGATGTTGTCACCAGGCCGTACCAGGCGCGCGGCACACGCGCCGATCGATTCCTTCAGCGGCAGGTTCAGTGCGTCCTTTTCGTGGATGTCCTGTTCCTGCGGCGGCGTGCGCACCAGCGTGGCGCCACCGTGGGTACGGTTGGCCAGGCCCTGCGATTCGAAATGGGTCAGGTCGGCACGGATGGTCACCGCCGACACGCCGAAGCGCTCGACCAGATCGGCCACCTGCACCGAGCCGTGCTCGATCAGCAGCTGCAGGATCTGTTGCCGGCGGGAGCGGGTGTTGCGCATGGCCATTCTCGGTTTCGCGGGGAAAGGTAGAGATTAGCCGTTCGCAGCAACTGCGGCAGCCGAACGTGCGTTCTGCGTGCGGGTTCCGGCCTGGTTGGCGCTGCAGGCACGGGCGTACTCACCCAGGCACAGGCCGATACGGTGCTGCACCAGTGCGGTGGGGGTGTTGGCCAGGGTGCCTTCGCGCACGGCGCGGTACTGTTCCGGCAGGTACTGGCTGAGCAGCACCAGCGGCGGCGCGTGCTGTTCCAGGTTGGCGAACAGGGTCTCCACCGCCTGTACCAGCGCCGGCTCGCCCCAGTAGTAGCGGCAGCGGTCGCTGAAGGAGTAACTGCGCAGCAGGCGCAGCGCTGCCTCATCGCCCTGGTAGTAGGACTGCCAGTACTTCGGCTGCGCCACCATCACCTCGTCCAGCACCTGCGGCAGGCGCGAGCATTGTGCGGCCGGCAGCAGTTCTGCCTCGATCGCGGCCAGCGCGAACAGCGCTTCGCGGTAGGCGAAGGTCGCCGCCGGGCCGACCTTGAGGATGGCGAAGTGGTCGCGCACCAGCGCGTGCAGGCCGCTTTCGCGCTGGTAGTCGGTGGAGTGCGCCTCGAACACGATGCGTGGCTGCTGTTCCAGGAAGTCGGCCAGCGTGCTGGCGGCGGCCGGGTCGTATTCGTGCACGCTGCTGTGGTCGAAGTCGACGCCCGGCTGCACCACCATCGCGATCACGCGCTGCCACGCATCACGCAGCTGCGGCGTGTCGAACGCCTGCTGGTGGATGGCCAGGGTCTGCGCGGCGGCGGCCGGCGTGGTCACCTGCAGTCCCTCGGCAAGCGAGGCTTCTCCACCGGGAATCGGCACCTCGGTACCGATCACGTAGACCGGCGGCGGCAGGCCGTGTTCGGCGGCGGTGCGTTCGGCGATCTCGGCCAGCTCGGCCGAGCGTGCGGCAACGATGGCATCGGGCAGCGGCACCGGGTCATCGGCGCAGGACATGCTGCAGTCGAGATGGATCTTGTGGAAACCGGCGGCGACGTAGGCTTCGATCAGCACGCGCGCGTGGGTCATCGCTTCGGCAGCCGGGCGCTTCTGCCAGGCATTCGGGCCAAGGTGGTCACCGCCGAGGATCAGCCGCTCGCGCGGGAAGCCTTCCTCATCGGCGAGGGTACCGACGTAATCGCGGTACTGCGGCGGGGTCATGCCGGTATAGCCGCCGAACTGATCGACCTGGTTGGAGGTGGCCTCGATCAGCAGCACGGTGCCGTGTGCCAGCGCCACGTGCATGGCCGCGCGCAGCACCTGCTCGTTGCTGCAGCAGACGCTGTACAGGCCGACGTTGGCACCGGCGCGGTGGGAGGCAAGCAGGGTCTGCAACGGGGACATGGTCAGGCTCCGGACATCAGGAAAACGAGGGTTGGCAGGCGAGCAGGGCGGCACCACGTGCGCCACCGGCATCGCCGAAGCGCGGCGGCACGATCGGGGGTACCTGCACGCCGTTGAACAGATGGGCAGCGATGGCCGACGGCAGCTGCTGGTACAGCGGCGCGTACTGCGAGAGACCACCGCCGAGCACGATCACGTGCGGGTCCAGCGCCAGCACCAGCGCGGCCAGGCTGTGGCCAAGCAGATCGCGGTGGATGTCCAGCGCCTTGCGCGCACGTGCATCGCCGGCTTCGGCCAAGGCGATCACGGCGCTGGCGTCGGCGGCGCTGCCACCGAGGTGGCGCTCGATCATCGCCACACCGCTGCCGGACACATAGCGCTCCACGCAGCCCTGCAGGCCGCAGCCGCAGTCCAGCAGCGGCAGGCCGTGGCGCTGCAGCAGGTGGCCGGGCACGCTCCAGTGGCCCCATTCGCCGGCCAGGCCGTTGAAGCCGGACAGCAGCCGGCCGTGCAGGCAGAAGCCGCCGCCGGCACCAGTGCCGAGGATGGCGCCGAACATGCTGGGGTAGCCGTCAGCCGCGCCGCCGTGCGCTTCAGACAGGGCAAAGCACTGCAGATCGTTGCCGAAGTGGAGCGGGCGCTGCAGGCGTGCCTGCAGATCCTGCGCCACGCATTGGCCGGTCAGTGCAGGCACGTTCGCGCTGAGCTGGCGACCGCTGCGGCGGTCACGCACGCCGGGCAGGGCGATGCCGATGGCCGCATCGCTGCGGCCGAGGGCGGCGTCCGCCTCGGCCACCAGCGCCACCACCGCCTGCAGGAAGCCGTCGTAGTCACCCTGTGGGGTGGCCACGCGGCGGCGCCAGGTGACCTGCATCGCCGCATCGCACGCCACCAGCTCGATCTTGGTGCCGCCGATGTCGATGCCGTAGCAGGCGTGGGCGATCAGCTCAGCCATGGTGGATGGTGACGCCCTTGACGACGCGGTTGACGGTGCCGTCCGGGAACGGGTTGTCCGGGGTCAGGCCAAGCGCGGCCGAGCGCTGCAGCGCGAACAGCTGCGCGAAGCCCAGCCACACTGGCCCCAGCCACGGATCGTCCAGTGCCGGCACGGTGAGGGTGTATTCGTCATCGGCGCCGATGTCCGAATGCGGGCCGATTGCCAGCACCTGGCCGGCCACGCCGTCGCGGCGCAGTTCTTCCAGCAGGTCCTGTTCGTAGCGGCGCGCCAGCGGCTGCACGCTGCGCAGCACCACCACCAGGGTGTTGCCATCCAGCGTCGACTTCGGCCCATGACGGAAGCCCAGCGGGGTGTTGGCCAGCGCCAGCACGCGGCCAGCGGTCAGTTCCAGCACCTTCAGCGCGCACTCGCGTGCCAGCGCTTCCAGCGGGCCGCTGCCGAGGTAGATGATGCGGTTGAACGGGCGCTGCGCCAGCGCCGCCACCGGTGCGTCCCACTGCGCCTGGCCTTCGCGGGCCAGCGCGGCGATCTGCTTCAGGCGCGCCACGCGCGCATCCCACGGCGAACGATCGAACACGGTCAGCGCGGCCAGCAGCATGCAGGTCAGGCTGCTGGTCATGGCGAAGGCGCGGTCGCAGCTGGCCGACGGCATCAGCAGGGTACAGGTATCGGCACGGCCAGCCCCACGGCGGGCCAGTTCGCCATCGGCGTTGCAGGTGATGTCGAGGAAGCGCGCGTCATCCACGTCGCTGCGCACGCGGTCAACCGCCGCCACGCTTTCCGGGCTGGAACCGCTGCGGCCGAACGAGACCAGCAGGGTCGGGCGGTCGCGCTGCAGGTACAGCGCCGGGTGGGTCAGCAGGCTGGTGGTGTGCACCACGCGCACATCGGCTGGCCACTGCGCGTTGATCGCGTCGGCCACCATTTCGGCGATGAAGCCGGAGCTGCCGGCGCCGGTGAACAGCACGCGCTGGTTGGGATCGTTGAGGCTGTCGCCGAGGAAGGCCTGCAGGCGGTCGCGGGCACGCGACAGGTCCTGTGCGAGGGCTTCCCACAACGCAGGCTGCTGGGCGATTTCGGTAGCGGTATCGGCTCCGCCAAGGCGCTGCCAGGCGGACACATCGGAAAGCAGGGTGACGTCCATTCGGAGGTTCCAGTTGGGCCAGCGCACCATCTGCGTTTTCTTTCGAAATGTCAAATAGCGAAAGTAAAAAGAAAGAAAATGTGACGCCGACTTCGCTCCGCCCAGAGCACGTCGGAAAACGCAAGAATCCGCCGGATGCCGTATCGCACAATGCTTAACAGGCGTCTGCAAGCGATTACACAAAGTATTGCGGCGCAGCAACTTTCGTTTCAATGGAATATATCTTCCTTTTTCCTTTCAATTTGTTGACATCTTTCGAATCGCTGCCCTAGAGTCGGCCCAATCGCTTTCGAAACGCCCGGTGAACGGGTTGGGAGTCCGCGTGGAAAACTGCGTTCGTCGCTCGCCGCTGATGCTGGCCCTGTTGCCGGCATTGATGCTGGCGTCCATGCCGGCCCAGGCCGAGCCGGTCGGCAACCTGCGTTCGGTTGCCGCCAGCGCCAGCGGCGACGGCGTGCAGGGCTGGGACCTGCAGACCGACAAGGGCGCGCGCATCCGCATCGAACTGCCGGCCACCGACATCATCCGCGTGCAGGCCGGCCGCAACGGCACGCTGACCGGTGCCGGTGACAAGGCCGCACCGATCGTGCTGCCGCAGCCCAAGGCGAACGTGAAGGCGCAGCTGGAAGAAGACGCACAGGAAATCCGCGTGCGCACCGATGCACTGGTCCTGCATGTACAGCGGCAGCCGCTGCGCATGCGCCTGGAACGCCTGGACAACGGCCAGCCCACCGCGCTGTGGCAGGAACTGCAGCCGCTGGACCTGGATGCCACGCAGAGCGTGCAGGTGCTGTCCTCGCAGGCTGATGAAGGCTATTTCGGTGGCGGCCAGCAGAACGGCCGTTACCAGTTCAAGGGCCGCGAGCTGGACGTGTCCTACTCCGGTGGCTGGGAAGAGGGCGACCGCCCCAGCCCTGCACCGATGCTGCTGAGCAGCCGTGGCTGGGGCATGCTGCGCAACACCTGGAGCGATGGCAGCTACGATCTGCGCGAGGCCGACCAGGCCACGCTGCTGCACCGCGAAGACCGCTTCGATGCCTATTACTTCGTCGGCGCCGACCTGCCGAAACTGATCGAGCGCTACACCCAGCTGACCGGCCGCCCGAACATGGTCGCGCGCTGGGCGCTGTCCTACGGCGATGCCGATTGCTACAACGACGGTGACAATGCCAAGAAGCCCGGCACCGTGCCCGAAGGCTGGAGTGACGGCCCGACCGGCACCACGCCGGATGTGATCGACTCGGTGGCCAAGCAGTACCGCGCCCACGACATGCCCGGTGGCTGGATCCTGCCCAACGATGGCTACGGCTGCGGTTACAAGAAGCTGCCGGAAACCGTGCAGGGCTTGGCCAAGTACGGCTTCCGCACCGGCCTGTGGACCGAGAACGGCGTCGACAAGATCGCCTGGGAAGTGGGCAAGGCCGGCAGCCGCGTGCAGAAGCTGGACGTGGCCTGGACCGGCAAGGGCTACCAGTTCGCGATGGACGCCAACCGTCAGGCGTTCAACGGCATCCTCGACAATTCCGATTCGCGCCCGTTCCTGTGGACGGTGATGGGCTGGGCCGGCATCCAGCGCTATGCCGTGGCCTGGACCGGCGACCAGAGCAGCAGCTGGGATTACATCCGCTGGCACGTGCCGACCTTGGTCGGTTCGGGCCTGTCCGGCATGGCCTACGCCAGTGGCGATGTGGATGCGATCTTCGGCGGCAGCGCCGAAACCTTCACCCGCGACCTGCAGTGGAAAGCCTTCACCCCAGTGCTGATGGGCATGAGCGGCTGGTCGTCGAACGCGCGCAAGCACCCGTGGTGGTACGACGAGCCCTATCGCAGCATCAACCGCGATTACCTGAAGTTGAAGATGCGCCTGACCCCGTACATGTACGGGCTGGTGCACGAGGCTGCGCAGACCGGTGCACCGCCGGTGCGCGGCCTGATGTGGGACAACCCGCGCGACCCGCATGCGCAGGATGAAACCTACAAGTACCAGTTCCTGCTCGGCCGCGACCTGCTGGTGGCGCCGGTGTACCGCAGCCAGGCCGCCAGCCGTGGCTGGCGCCGCGACATCCACCTGCCGGCCGGCGGCTGGATCGACTACTGGGATGGCCGCCGCGTGCAGGCCGGCGCCGACGGCCGCCAGCTCGACCGCCAGGTGGACCTGGCCACGTTGCCGGTGTTCGTGCGTGCCGGTGCGATCCTGCCGATGTACCCGTCGATGCTGTTCGACGGCGAGAAGCCGCTGGATGAAGTGACGTTCGACCTGTACCCGCAGGGCGAGTCGCAGTACACGCTGTACGAAGACGATGGCAACACGCGCCGCTACCAGCAGGGTGAGTCGAGCACGCAGGTAATCCGCGTGCAGGCGCCGGCGCAGGGCAGTGGTCCGGTGCAGGTGCAGATCGATCCGGTGCAGGGCCAGTACAACGGCCAGCTGGCGCAGCGCCGTTATGGCCTGCGCGTGCTCAGCCGCCAGGCGCCGCGTGCGGTGCAGGCCGGTGGCCGCGCGTTGCCGGCGCTGGCCGATGCGGCGGCGTTCAACGGTGCGGCTGAAGGCTGGTACTTCGATGCCAAGGAGCGCCGTGGCACGCTGCACGTGCGTACCGCTAACCAGGACATCCGCCAGCCGCTGCAGCTGCAGCTGGACTTCGCGGTGGTCGCTGCGGCCGCCGACGATGCCTATCCGGCTGCGCCGGTGCTGGGCCGCGAACTGCCGGCCGACAGCCTGCTGGTGGTCAACCGCCCGGCCGAAGAGCCTGGCCATGCGCTGGAAAATGCCTTCGATGACGATCCGGCCACCTGGTTCCGCAGTGTGCGCAACCAGGCCGTGCGCACCGGTGCGCATGAGTGGGTGATCGGCTTCGGTGAGCGCAGGATGATCGACGGCATCGACATCGCGCCGCGCAACGACAAGAACTGGAAGCACGGCCAGGTGCGCGACTACGAGGTGTACCTGGGCGACAGCAATGGCGAGTGGGGCGAGCCGATCGCACGTGGCCGCCTGCAGTTGAAGGAGGGCGTGCAGCGCATCGCGTTCCCGGCCCATGCCGGGCGCCTGCTGCGCTTCCGCGTGCTGAGCGTGCAGAACCCCGAAGGCGACGGCGCCAGCAGCACCGACCCGATGGTCACCGCCGCACAGGGCAGCGCCCGCGCATTCGATGCACTGCAGCCACGCGACGTCGGCCCGATCGCCTTGTCCACCTTCCACATCCTCGAACACCAGGAACCGGAGCGAGCGGCCCGGCAGCGCTATCTCTCCGAGCTGCCGGTGCCGGCCGCGCTGGCCAGCCAGGTGCGTACCGACCAGTCCTTCCGTGGCGACGCCGGCATGCGCATGAACGGCCTGCAGTTCCGCCGTGGCCTGGGCGTCGGCGCCAACAGCCGCATCGACCTGCGCCTGCAGGGCGGCTGGCACCTGCTGCGTGCCGACCTCGGCATCGACGACGCCTGCCGCACCGCCGGTGGCCTGCAGTTCCAGGTCTGGGGTGACGACCACCTGTTGTATGACAGCGGCCTGGTGAAGGCACCCGGCGTGGTCAAGCCGGAGCTGGACATCCGAGGCCTTTCCACCCTGAGCCTGCGCACGCTGGGTGCGCAGGGCAGTCAACCCGCCCAAGTCTGCGCCAACTGGGCCAATGCCGTACTGATCGGCCAGGAGGGCGACTCCGCCAGCATCGTCGCCCCATGACCCCCTCGTAACACCGCTCCTCCCCCCGCCCATTCCGACTACGGCCCTCGTGGCCGTGGCCCGGGAGCGTTTTGCCCGCCGAACGCCCACGCGCTCACATATTGCGCTGCACCCCTGCCAGGAGAGAACCCCGATGTTGCCCGCCCGCCACCACCGCCCCCCCTGTCGTTCGATCGCTCCGCTGTCGCTGGCCATCGCCGGCGTGCTGCTGTCGGTCGCCGTTCCTGCCTTCGCCCAGGAGAGCAAGGACAAGGCCACCGACCTGGCCCGCATCGAGGTCACCGGTTCCAACATCCGCCGCACCGACGTGGAAACCGCCTCGCCGGTGCAGGTGATCAGCAAGCAGGACATCCAGAACATGGGTGCGCGCACGCTGCTGCAGGTGCTCGACAACCTGCCCGCCGCCCGCCCGGCGCAGCAGGACGCGCGTTCGCTGTTCACCGGTTCCGATGGTGCCTCGCAGGCCAACCTGCGTGGCCTCGGTGCCCAGGGCACGCTGGTGCTGCTGAACGGTCGCCGCCTGTCGTACTACGGTGCACCGGCCGGCTTCCAGACCCAGTTCGTCAACATCGACGCGATTCCGGCCGCGGCCATCGAGCGCATGGAAGTGCTGACCGACGGCGCCTCGGCGGTGTACGGCACCGACGCGGTGGCCGGCGTGATCAACGTGATCACCAAGCGCAACTTTCAGGGGGCCGAGGTCAGCTTCACCAACGACACCTCTTCGCGCATCGACTCCTACGGCGAACGCCAGGCCAGCATCACCGCCGGCTTCGGTGACCTGGCCGAGAACCGCTTCAACATCTACGGCGCGGTGAACATGTACCGCCGCGACGCGATTCCGCTGAGCGATTTCTACGACAAGCGGCCCGACCAGTACTACGTCAACAATCCGAACTACCTCAACAACCTGCGCCTGGGCGTGGGCAGCAAGCCGGGTGAATTCAATCCGGGCACTTACTTCGCCTTCGATCCGGTCACCGGCCGCCGCGTGCAGGAAGCTGCGCCGGGTTGCAGGAACGTGCTGACCAGTGAAGCGGCCGGTCCGCGTTGCGTCTGGGAAACCTGGATGAACAACGAGATCGACGCTGGTGCCAAGTCCGAGCGCAACACCGCCTACCTCAACGGCACCTTCCTGGTCGGTGACAGCACCGAGATCTTCGCCGAGGCGACCTACACCGACATCGACCTGCGCGCCAACGGCGGCACGCCGCGCACCTACGGCACCACCACCGGCAACCCGACCAGCTGGTTCTCGCGCAATACCGGCAACACCGTCAACCAGTTCCTGTACCCGTTCCTGGGCCCGAACAACGAGTACAACCACGCCAGCCCGCAGATGAAGGCGATGATGGGCGGTGTGGTCGGCCTGAATTACCTGCTGCAGGATGCCGGCCCGAACTACTTCGGCCAGCGCAATACCGACAAGAGCTACCGCGTGCTGGCCGGTGCGCGTGGCAACCGGGGCGACTGGAACTGGGAAACCGCGTTCGCCAGCGCCGGCACCCACTCCACCACCTACCAGACGATCAACGTCAACACCAAGGGCTTCGAGAAGGCCTTCGGCCCGTACACGATCGATCCGGGCACCGGCCGCGTGATCATCTCCGACCATCCGGCGTACAAGTTCGGCGAGATCAGCGAAGCCAACGCCGCGCTGATCCGTGAAGCGTTCCCGACCTTCGACATCCAGTCGTGGACCCGCCTGCACACCCTCGACGGCAAGATCGAAGGCCCGCTGTTCCAGCTGCCGGCCGGTGAGATGCGTGCGGCATTCGGCTTCAACGCCAGCCGCGAAACCTTCTACACTCCGGGCAACGCCGACGCCGCCAACGGTCTGATCACCCAGCAGGGCGGTTCCTGGTTCGACGGCAAGCGCAACACCTACGCGCTGTTCGCCGAAACCGTGGCGCCGATCACCGACAAGCTGGAACTGGATGCGGCGGTGCGCGTGGACAAGTACCCGAACTTCAGCGCCAACGTGGCACCGAAGATCGGCTTCAAGTACCAGGCGTTCGACCAGCTGATGCTGCGCGGCACTTACTCCACCGGCTTCCGTGCACCGAGCCTGGCCGAGTCCGGCAATGGCGGCGTGTTCGCCCAGCTGGGCGGCTTCCGCGACGAGCTGCGCTGCAACGAGACCAACGCCATCGCCAACCTGTTGCTGAAGTCGCAGCGGCCGGGTGATGTCGACCTGGGCAAGAACATGCTGAACGTCGACTGCAGCCGCACCGTGGCCCGCATGACACAGCCGAACAAGGACCTGAAGCCGGAGAAGGCGAAGATCGCCACCCTCGGCTTCGTCTACGAGCCGGCGAGCTGGCTGTCGGTGTCGGCAGACTACTGGTTCATCTACCGCAACAACGAAATCGTCGCGCCGGACTATCGCCGCATGGAAGACATCATCTCGATGTCGCGCTCGCCGATCACCGACAGCGACCGCGCCAACCTGGCGCAGCTGGCGGCCATGTGTGCCGACCCGGCCAGTGGCGTGAGCTGCCCGTCGGTGCTGCCGGGCTATTCGGCCGGCAACGTGGCCAGCGTGGTGGGCCAGTACAAGAACCGGGGCAAGACCCTGATCGACGGCTTCGACATCGATGCGCGCAGCCGTTTCTCGCTGGGCGACTGGGGCAACCTGAACATCGGCCTGGCCGCCACCATCGCCAACCGCAACCGCTTCTACATGGATGCGGAGAACGGCTGGTACTACGGCGACGTGGTCGGCTACTACAACAACCCTCGCCTGCGTGCCACGCTCAATGCCGACTGGACCTACAAGCAGGTGACCACCAGCATGTTCGTCAACTACGTGGGCGGCACCAAGTGGGCCACCGACCAGGTTGATGAGGTGAGCAACAACAAGGAAACCTGCACCGGCGGCTACCTGGCCCTGCAGAAGAGCAAGTGCGATGGTGCGCCGTCGTGGTGGACTGCCAACATGAGTGTCACCTGGCGCCCGGATGACGCGTGGAACCTGAGCTTCACCGTCAAGAACCTGTTCAACCGCCTGCCGTTCTACGATCCGAACAGCTTCCTGGGTGACTCCAGTGACTACGCCACCATCTTCGGTCGTGGTTACAGTGTGACCATCGGCTACCGTTTCAAGTAATTCCGTTTGCGTTACCCGGCGGGCCGGCTACGGCCGGCTCGCCGCCAAGAGGAGAGATGTTTGCCATGAAGCGTAGGGAATTCATCGCGGCCAGTGCCGCTGTCGCCGCCAGCAGCCTGCTGCCGCAGACCCCGGCGTGGGCACGCGGGCGCAAAGTGCGCCTGGCCATGATCGGTACCGGCATGCGTGGCCTTGTGCTGCTGAAGGAGCTGGTGCGCCGCGACGATGTCGAGGTGGTCGCGCTGTGCGACATCGAACCGATCATGCTCGGTCGCGCCATGGACATGGTGGCCAAGGCCGGCAAGCCGGCACCGAAGACCTACGGACAGGATCGCGACACCAATGCCTGGAAGCGCCTGCTGGAGCAGAAGGGCATCGATGGCGTGATCATCGCCACGCCGTGGGAGTACCACGCACCGATGGCGATCGCCGCCATGCAGGCCGGCGTGGCCGTGGGCTGCGAAGTGGTGGCCGGCATCACCCTGCAGGACCACTGGGACGTGCTGAAGACCCAGCTGAGCACCGGTACCCCTTACATGCTGCTGGAGAACGTCTGCTACCGCCGCGACGTGATGGCCGCGCTGCAGATGGTGCGCCAGGGCCTGTTCGGCGAGCTGGTGCATCTGCAGGCCGGCTACCAGCATGACCTGCGCGGGGTGAAGTTCAATTCCGGCGACCCGAACCAGCCCTACGACAGCGGCGTGGAATTCGGCCCCAAGGGCTGGAGCGAAGCACGCTGGCGCACCGAGCATTCGGTGGAACGCAACGGCGAGCTGTACCCCAGCCACGGCATCGGCCCGTGCGCGATGTACACCGGCATCAACCGTGGCAACCGCTTCACCCACATCAACGCCTTCGCGACCAAGGCGCGTGGCCTGCATGAGTACACCGTTGCCAAGAGTGGTGGCACCACCCACCCCAGCACCAAGGTGAAGTTCAAGCTGGGCGACATCGTCACCACCACGCTGGCCTGCGAGAATGGCGAGACCATCCTGCTGCAGCACGACACCTCGCTGCCGCGCCCGTACTCGATGGGCTTCCGCGTGCAGGGCACCAAGGGCCTGTGGATGGACGTGAACCATTCGATCCACATCGAAGGCCGCAGCCCGCCGCACCAGTGGGAAGAGTTCAAGAAGTACCAGGACGAGTACGAGCATCCGCTGTGGAAACAGAATGCCGACACCGCTGCGAGTGCAGGGCATGGTGGTATGGACTGGTTCGTCATCCATGCCTTTGTTGAAGCGCTGAAGGCCAAGGCGCCGATGCCGATCGACATCTACGACGCAGTGACCTGGAGCGCGATCACCCCGCTGAGCGAGCAGTCGATCGCCAACAGCTTCCAGACCCTGGAGTTCCCGGACTTTACTGCTGGTGCGTGGAAGCAGCGCAAGCCGATCTTTGGGTTTGATGGGAAGTACTGAGATTTACCCCTTCCATGCGGTGACGGAAACGCCGGGCGATGCCCGGCGTTTCTGTTTCTGGGGCATTCGCCTTGTAGAGCCGAGCCCACGCTCGGCTGCATTTCCGACACGCCCCCCCTGCATCAGAAAGTTCTGAAATTCGACTCATTCCACAGTTTTTGACTTGAATGTGTAAACCACATCGGAGATAACGTCCCCATGCGGCCACGCCGCATTCCGGACCAGGGACGATCCGAAGCATGACGTGAAGAGGCTGCTGCCCCACGTTCTCGTTCCCGCCGGCGCTGTGTCCGTCCAGGAAGGAGAACAGGGATGTTGAAGGCAAACTCTGGCACTTCGCTCATCAGTCTGGCGCTGTTCGTGCTGGCGTGCTCGACGTCCAGCGTGCAGGCGCAGGAGATCGAGAAGAAATGGGAAAGCTACTTCTCGATGGGAGAGCCCCGTTCCACAGAGGCGGCTGTCCAGAAAGACATACGGGCCTTCTTCGCCGAGTATGAGGTCGATAAGCCTTTCGTTTGGGAGGTCAAGCGCCAGAGGGCCCTTCCTAACAAGACGATCTATGACTATCGCGTCAAGCCCGAGAAGATCGTCACCACGGATTGGGTGTATGAGCAGAACCATCAGAAGTACGCCACGGAGGATGCCGTCCGCAGCATGTTCCTGTCGAAGAATGCGAGCGATCCGCGGTGCGCTGCCACCGTCATGACTGAAGAGGCCTGGGAGGAGGTTGGCGGGCTTGGAGTGGGAGATGACGGTAGCGTCATCAACGAAAGCAAGCGCTACAAATTCGCTAAGAACACTTATTTCGAGGGCATTAATTCCTGCAGGCAGACGGTCTTCTGGCAAAATGCATCTCGGAGTAGAACCGCAAAATGCATGAATCGCCCCATGATGATGTGGGACGATAACCTGGGCATGTGCGCCCTGATCCAGCAGGACGACCCAAACATGGCAATGCTGCTGGCCTACTGGACTTCTCCGCTGCCGCCGCAGCAGTGCAAAGTCGGTAATCCATGCGACCCTACCACCGGCGACAAGTCTCAGCCGGAAGCGGACCTTGATTTCGGGTGGGTCCGCTTCGATCGCCAGTATCATTCCTTGACCAGCACCAGCGGCGGAGCCATTGGCCAAGGTTGGACGCACTCGCACAATATTCACCTGACGCTCGGCATTGATGACACGGGCTATCCGCCGAGTTCGGAAGTCCAGGTGGGTTTGATTGACGCTGAGGGTGGCCAGCTCGCCTTCAAGAAGGTGGGAGCGGTGTATGAGGCAATGGATGGCAGTGGGGACCGCGTGGCTCAACAGGGGAGCCTATGGTTGTTGTCGCGGGCTCAGGAGCGCATTCAGTTCGATGCCGGCGGCCTGATGCAGCGCCGCGATTTCGAAGACGGAACCTCGCTAACCTATGCACGCGACAGCCATGGCCGCCTGCTCAGCATCACCCATTCAACCGGCCGGCGCGTGGACGTCCAGTATCTCGCGCCGGGTGACGATTCGCTGATCTCGGCCCTGGTGATCGCCGGCCAGCCCGTGGTGAGCTACGCCTATTCCCCGGCCGGGGAATTGATCAGTGCGACCTACGCAGACGGTGCCAGCCGCACGTATCACTATGAGGACGCCCGCTTCCCGGGCTACCTGACCGGCATTACCGCCGAGGGCAACCAGCGTTACAGCTGGTACGGCTACGACGCCAAGGGGCGGGTCACCTGCAGCCGCCATTCCGGCGATTGCAGTCAGGCCGACGTGGGCATTGATGGCGTGCGCCTGGAGTACACCCTGGCAGGCACCACGATCGTCACCGACGCACTGGGCAAGCAGAGTACCTACGCATTGACCGCCAGCGGCGCCAGTGGCCTTCCGCGCAAGGTCAACGGCGTCACCGAGAGCAACGGCAGCATCAGTCGCACCTATCTGCCCGAGGGCACTGATTTCCGGCGCCGGCTGCAGTCGGTGACCGATCGCCGAGGCGTTGTCACCCAGTATGCCTATTCCGAGGCCAGCGATGCTGCCGCAGGCGCCATCAGCGTGACCACCACCACTGAAGCGGCCGGTACTCCGGACCAACGCGTCAGCGAAACGCGAGTGGCTCTGGACAGCAATCGGCTGGTGCAACAGACCGTCGGCAACCGTGAGATCCGCATCGTGCGCAATGCACGCCTCCAGCCGACCACCATCGCCGTGCGCGACATGGTGACCGGTGACACCCGCGTCACCACGCAGACCTACTGTGAGGCAGAGGGCCCGGAGTGCCCGCTGATGGGACTGCTGCGTAGCGTGGATGGCCCGCGTAGTGATGTGGCGGATGTCTCCACCTATGCCTACTACACCGCGGATGACGCGGCGTGCGCGGCCAATGGTGCCTGCACCTATCGCAAGGGCGACCTGCGCAGCGTGACCAATGCGCTGGGCCAGACGGTCGAGACTCTGGCCTACGACGCGTTCGGGCGGCCATTGTCGGTCAAGGACGCCAACGGCGTGGTGACTGATTACACCTACCATCCCCGCGGCTGGCCGACCTCCATCACCGTGCGCGGCGCGACCACGACCGAGGATCGGGTGACCCAGATCAGCTACTGGCCGACCGGCCAGGTGCAACAGGTCACCGAGCCTGACGGCAGCAGCGTTACCTATGTCTATGACGCCGCCCAGCGGCTGACGGATATCGCCGACAACGCCGGCAACACCATTCACTACACGCTGGACAACGCCGGCAACCGCCTCAAGGAAGACACGCTGGATACTGGCGGCACGCTGCGTCGCACCCTGGCGCGGACGTTCAACACGCTTGGCCAGCTGACCGCGCTGAAGGATGCGGGCAACCACGCCACCGGCTTTGCCTACGATGCCAACGGCAACCCGCAGACGATCACCGACGCACTGCAGCGCGTGACCAGCCAGCAGTACGACCCGCTCAACCGCCTGGCGCAGACCCTGCAGGACGTCGGCGGCGTCGCGGCGGAGATCCGCAGTCAGTACAACGCGCTGGACCAGGTCACCCGGGTCACCGACCCGAAGGGCCTGCATACCACCTACGCCTACAACGGGTTCGGTGATCTGACCGGCCAGGTCAGCCCGGACAGTGGCGCCAGCAGCTTCACCGTGGACGCCGCCGGCAACCGCAAGACCGCCACCGATGCGCGCGGCGTCACCGCCACCTATCACTACGATGCGCTCAACCGCCTGATCGGCATCGCCTATCCGGACCCCAATCTGGACGTGGGCTACAGCTATGACGTGGCGCCGACCGCCTGTGCCGCCGACGAGCGCTTCGCCAAGGGCCGCCTGGGGCAGGTGCTGCACGCAAATGGCAGCACCCAGTACTGCCATGACCGTTTCGGCCAGGTCACCCGCAAGGTGCAGACCGTCAATGGTGTGGCCACCACTCTGCGCTATGCCTACAGCAAGTCGGGTCGCTTGACCGCGTTGACCTACCCCGACGGCAGCGTGGCCGACTACGTGCGCGATACCCAGGGCCGCATCAGCCAGATCGGCCTCACCCGCCCCGGCCAGGCGCGCCAGATCGTGGTGAACAACGTGACCTATGCGGCCTTCGGCCCGGCCACCGGCTGGGCCTATGGCAATGGGCGGCAGCTGCAGCGTCCGCTGGACTTGGACTATCGCCCGCAGGCGGTGCACGACCCGGCTGCGGGCGGTCTGTCGCTGGGCTACGGCTACGACCCGGTCGGTTCGATCACCGAGCTGAAGAACGGCGCAGGTCCGACGGTGCTGGCCAAGTACGCCTACGACACGCTGGGCCGCCTGACCCAGACCCAGGACGGCACGACCGGCACGCCGATCGAAACCTATGCCTATGACGCCACCGGCAATCGCACCGCGCTGACCACCTCGGCAGGCACCGCCAACTACACCTATCCCGCAACCAGCCACCGGCTGACCGCAGTGGATGGCGAGGCGCGCAACCATGACGCGGTGGGCAACACCACCAGCATCGGCAGCAAGACCTTCACCTACAGCGATGCCAACCGCATGAACGCGGTGAAGCAGGGCGATGCCGTGCTGGAAAGCTACGGTTACAACCATCGCGGCGAGCGCGTGCTGCGTACTCCAGCCGGTGGCGCA
>NZ_JCAFRX010000011.1:0-149139 GCF_059368615.1 Stenotrophomonas sp. YJH_SMC_40
ACGCCCAACCCCGGTCTTGCCGTGTGCGCAGGACAGCGCACACGAGCAAGCGGCGACCGAGCTTACATGGGTGAGGGCGCTTTGCTTGCGAAGCACTGCTTCGCAAGCGCCCGAACGCACAGCCGCCAGCGGCTGGGCCGGACCCCGGAGGGGGACTTGCAGCGCCCCCCGCAACCGGACCCACCCCGCCATCCCACGGAATGCATGCTGTTGTTGTTGCTGTTGCTTTGGCCTCGGCAGGTGCAGGGCTGCAAGCCCTGCCGAACACCCCCTACCTGCGGGGCGCGAGCTGCTCGAGCATTTCCCAGGACTTCAGGCCGCGTGGCCCGAGGTGATGGGCCAGCACCCGCCGCATCGGCAGGCGCAGGCTGGCCAGGTCGGCGGCAGCGGGCTCTTCGTCGGCCGCCAACGCCAGCAGCGCCGAGCCAGTGGCCGCCGCCCGGCGTTCCCCACCACGCTCACTGAGCAGGCGCTGCGCGCCTTCCTGTGGGTCCAGCTCGTAGCGCGCGGCCGGGTCGATCGGCTGGCCGTCGCTGGCACTGTCCAGTTCGAAACCCAGGCCCAGCGCGGTCAGCAGCTCGCGCTCGAAACGACGCAGCGTCCAGGCCAGGCCGGCACCGACCGCCAGCCGTGCGCGCGCTTCGCCATAGGCCAGATACAACTCAGGCAACGGATCCTGGCGAGGTGCCAGGCGCAGGGTCAGTTCACTCAGATAGAAGCCGGCCAGCATCGCCTGGCCGACCAGGCGCGGGGCCGCATCCAGCGCTTCAGCGCCGCGCAACTGGGCCAGTTCACCGCGCTGCTGGGCGCTGAAGCGGATCCACTGCAATGGCTGCAGGGCAGCGCGCAGCACCTGGCCCTTGGCGGTTGACACACCACGCGCGAGCAGGCCGACGCGGCCATGCTGCGCGCTCAACACCTCGACCAGCAGGCTGGTCTCGCGGTAGGCCCGCGCATGCAGCACGAAGCCGGTGTCGTCCTCGATCATCATCGAAGCGACCGCAACGGCTTACTCGTAACCGAAGGCCTTCAGCGCGGCCTCGTCATCGGACCAGCCTTCACGCACGCGCACCCAGGTCTCAAGGAACACCTTGGCCCCGAACAGACGCTCCATCTGCAGGCGGGACTTGGCGCCGATCTCCTTGAGGCGGGCGCCGCCCTTGCCGATCACGATGGCCTTCTGGCCTTCGCGCTCGACCCAGATCACCGCGCCGATGCGCAACAGGTTGCCGTCCTCGGTGAAGCGCTCGATCTCAACGGTGGTAGCGTACGGCAGCTCTTCGCCGAGCTGGCGCATCAGCTGCTCGCGTACCAGCTCGCCGGCCAGGAAACGCTGGCTGCGGTCGGTGATCTCGTCCTCGCCGAACATCGGCGGCGCTTCCGGAAGCAGCTTCAGCACGTCGCGCACCAACGCTTCCAGGCCATTGCGCTTCTGCGCCGAGATCGGATGCACGGCAGCGAAATCACGGCCTTCGGTCACCTGCTGCAGGAACGGCAGCAGCGCGCCCTTTTCCTTCAGGCGATCGATCTTGTTGACCACCAGCACCACCGGAATGCCGGCATCGCGCAGCACATTGAAGGCCAGGCTGTCTTCTTCATCCCAGCGACCGGCCTCGATCACCAGCAGGCCGGCATCGACGCCCTCCAGCGAGCCGCGCGCGGCACGGTTCATCACCCGGTTCATCGCCCGCTTCTGCACCTTGTGCAGGCCGGGGGTATCAACCAGCACCAGCTGGCCTTCCGGGTAGGTGGCGATGCCCAGCAGGCGATGGCGCGTGGTCTGCGGACGGTTGGAAACGATGCTGACCTTCGCACCGACCAGGGCATTGGTCAGGGTCGACTTGCCCACGTTCGGGCGGCCGATGACGGCCACGCTGCCGCAATGATGAGGAGTTTGTTCGCTCACTTGGAATCCAGTTGTTCTAGGACGGCCGCAGCCGCCTGTTGTTCGGCAAGCCGCCGCGAGGCGCCTTCGCCCTCGGTGCTGGCGGCCGGGTCGGCTACGTTGCAGCGTACCCGGAAGTGCTTGGCATGGTCGTCACCGGATTCTGACACCAGTTCATACTGCGGCAACGCCTTCTGTCGGGCCTGCAGCCATTCCTGCAGGCGGGTCTTGGGGTCCTTCTCGGGACGGCCGGAGGCCGGCAGCGCCTCGATCGAAGCGCTGAACCAGGGCAGTACCACCGCCCGGCAGGCCTCGAAGCCGGCATCCAGGTAGATCGCAGCCACCACGGCTTCCACTGCGTCGGCCAGGATCGAGTCGCGGCGATGACCGCCGGACTTCATTTCGCCCGGGCCCAGGGTCAGCCGCTCGCCCAACTGCAGGGTGCGCGCGATCACCGCCAACGCACCTTCGCGCACCAGCTCGGCACGGGCACGGGTCATCGCCCCTTCGTCAGCCTTGGGCCAGCGTCGGTACAACGCCTCGGCCGCCATCATGTTGACGATGCTGTCGCCGAGGAACTCCAGGCGCTCGTTGTGCGGCGCACCGGCACTGCGATGCGTCAGCGCCTGCTTGAGCAGGGCCGGGTCGCTGAAGGCATGACCGATCAGGTCGCCACGTTGGATGAATTTACTGGGCACCGCTTCGTGTCAGGTCCTGGGAAGAATCGAATTTGCCAACCACATCGAGGTTGCCGATCAGCTGGCGACGCACTTCGTAGTTGACCTTGAGGGTCCAGCCATTGTCGCGACGGTCGAACTTCACGTTGGCCGGCTTCACATTGTCCGAGTAGTTGATGTACAGGCGCTTGAAGAACAGGTCCTGGATCCGCGACGGCTCCATGCTGCCCACGCCCGGCTCGTTGGCCAGGCTCTTCATCGCCGAGCGCACGGCGTAGTACTCCTGGTACATCGGGAACAGCTTCATGCCGATGTAGAGGAAGAAACCGACCACGATCAGGACCGTCAGGAACGAGGTCAGGGTCATGCCGCGCTGCGTGTTCATCGTCTTCATTGCGTTCTCCCCAGATACGCGTTGGATGTGAAGGTACTCAGTTGATGCCCGATCAGTTGATGCTCGAGCCGATCCGCGACGGCTCGAAGCCATCCTTGCAGAACCAGCCCTGGCAGTTCAGCCAGATCAGGAAGGCCTTGCCGCGCAGGTTCTCCTCCGGCAGCAGGCCCCAGAAACGGCCGTCGTCGCTGTTGTCGCGGTTGTCGCCCATCACCAGGTACTTGCCGGCCGGCACCGTCCACTGGCCCTGGCCGCGCGGGTAGTCGGTCTCCAGCACGGTGTGGGTGCGGCCCGGCAGGTGCTCGACCAGCAGGTTGGCGCCTTCGCCCTGGCCCTTGTGGCCGGCGTAGATGCCCTTGTTGTCGTACTTCAGCGGCTCGCCATTGAGGATCACGCCGTCGCCTTCGAAGACCACGGTGTCACCCGGCACGCCGATCACGCGCTTGATGAAGTTCTCGCCCTTGGCCGGGTCGTTGTCGCTGTGGCCGGGGAAGTGGAATACCACCACGTCGCCACGCGAGGGCTCGCCGAACGGCACGATCCTGGTGTTGCTGATCGGCAGGCGCAGGCCGTAGGAGAACTTGTTGACCAGGATGAAATCGCCGATCAGCAGGTTCGGCATCATCGAGCTGGACGGGATCTTGTACGGTTCGGCAATGAAGCTGCGCACGATCAGCACGATCGCCAGCACCGGGAAGAACGCACGCGAGTAATCCACCAGCACCGGCTCGGAATCGAGCAGGCCGGCGCGCTGGGCGCGACGCTTGGCGAGGTACAGCTTGTCCGCAAGCAGGATCAGGCCCGAGGCCAGGGTCAGCACGACCAGGAGGATCTCAAACAGTTTCATTCAGGGTCCTTTGCAACGTCACCGGACGACCGGCCCCGCAGGGCCGGTGCGGGATTACTTGTTGTCCATCTGCAGCACGGCCAGGAACGCTTCCTGCGGGATCTCCACGCGGCCGACCTGCTTCATGCGCTTCTTGCCTTCCTTCTGCTTTTCCAGAAGCTTCTTCTTGCGCGAAACGTCGCCACCATAGCACTTGGCCAGCACGTTCTTGCGCATGGCCTTGACCGTGGTACGGGCGATGATCTGCGAGCCGACCGCAGCCTGGATGGCGACGTCGAACATCTGGCGCGGAATCAGGTCCTTCATCTTCTCGCACAGCTCGCGGCCACGACGGTCGGCATGGCTGCGGTGCACGATCAGCGACAGTGCGTCGACCTTGTCGCCGTTGATCAGCACGTCCACGCGCACGAACGGGCCGGCGTCGAAGCGCACGAAGTGGTAGTCCAGCGAGGCGTAGCCACGGCTGACCGACTTCAGCTTGTCGAAGAAGTCCAGCACCACCTCGGCCATCGGCAGCTCATAGCTGATCTGCACCTGGCTGCCCAGGTAGTTGATGCCGATCTGGCTGCCGCGCTTTTCTTCGCACAGCTTGATGATGTTGCCGATGTACTCCTCGGGAGTGAGCACGTTGGCACGGATGATCGGCTCGCGGATCTCCTCGACCTGGTTCACCGGCGGCAGCTTCGCCGGGTTGTCCATGTTGATGATCGAGCCATCGGTCTTCAGGACTTCATACACCACCGTCGGCGCGGTGCTGATCAGGTCCAGGTTGTACTCGCGCTCCAGGCGTTCCTGCACGATTTCCATGTGCAGCATGCCCAGGAAGCCGCAGCGGAAGCCGAAGCCCATCGCCTCGGAGCTTTCCGGCTCGAAACGCAGCGCGGCATCGTTCAGGCGCAGCTTGTCCAGCGCTTCGCGCAGGTCCGGGTAATCTTCGGCATCGACCGGGAACAGACCGGCGAACACGCGCGGCTGCATTTCCTGGAAGCCCGGCAGCGGCTTCGGTGCCGGGTCGCCGGCCAGGGTCAGGGTGTCGCCGACCGGCGCACCGTGCACGTCCTTGATGCTGGCGGTGACCCAGCCCACTTCACCGGCACGCAGCGCAGGCAGCACTTTCCGCTTCGGCGTGAACACGCCGACGTTGTCGACCTGGTGATTGCGGCCGGTGGACATCACCTGCAGCTTGTCACCGGCCTTGATCTCGCCCTGCATCACGCGTACCAGCGAGACCACGCCCAGGTAGTTGTCGAACCAGGAGTCGATGATCAGCGCCTGCAGCTTCTCGGTGTCGCGCGGTGTCGGCGGCGGGATGCGATGCACGATCGCTTCCAGCACGTCCTGCACGTTCAGGCCGGTCTTGGCACTGACCGGCACGGCGTCGGAGGCGTCGATGCCGATCACGGCCTCGATCTCGGCCTTGGCGCGCTCGATGTCGGCGGTCGGCAGGTCGATCTTGTTGATCACCGGCACCACTTCCAGGCCCTGCTCCACCGCGGTGTAGCAGTTGGCCACGGACTGCGCTTCCACGCCCTGGGCCGCATCGACCACCAGCAGCGCGCCTTCGCAGGCGGCCAGCGAGCGACTGACTTCATAGGAGAAGTCGACGTGGCCGGGGGTGTCGATGAAGTTCAGATGGTAGGTCTGCCCGTCCTTGGCCAGGTACGGCAACGACACCGACTGCGCCTTGATCGTGATGCCGCGCTCGCGCTCGATCGGGTTGGAGTCGAGCACCTGCGCTTCCATCTCGCGGGCCTGCAGGCCACCACAGAGCTGGATGATGCGGTCGGCCAGCGTGGACTTGCCGTGGTCGACATGGGCGATGATGGAGAAGTTGCGGATGTTCCGCATCGAATCAGAAGACATAGGTGGCGGCGGCGCGCGGCGTCGTCAGGGTAACGGTCGATTATCGCATGCCCGGCGCCCCACCGCGAAAGCGGACTGCTCGGGCCCCGCCCGGAAAGGCCGAAGCCCCGCCAGGGCGGGGCTTCAGGGGAGACACAGGGGCCGCCGAAGCGGCCCCGGCGGGCCTTACTGGCCGGCCTTGACCGCCACGAAGGCGCTGTTGCCGTTGCCGGTGCGCACCAGCAGCATCACCACGTCGTCCTTCTTGTAGCTGGACAGCGCCCGGTTCAGGCTCTCCACGCTGCCGACCGGGGTACGGCCGACCTGCAGGATCACCATGCCCGGGGACAGGCCGGCATCACGCGCCGCCTGGCCCTTGACTCCGGTGATGCGCACGCCTTCGTTGCCATCCAGGCCGAACTGCTTGCGCTGCGGTGCGGTCAGGTCGCTCACGTCCAGCCCCAGCAGGGCATTGGCGCCGGCCTGCGGTGCCGCATCGGGCCTGGCGGCAGACGCCGCACGGGCATTGCCCTGACCGTCTTCGCTCAGCGCCGTGAGCGTGGCGCTGAGGTCGCGCGGCTTGCCGTCGCGGATCACCCCCAGCGTGACCCGGCTGCCCGGTGCCATCGCACCGATCAGCGGCGGCAGGTCGGACCAGCTGTTGACCGGGCTGCCGTTGACCGAACGCACCACGTCGCCGATCTGCACACCGGCCTTCTCTGCGGCACTGCCGGCGACGATCTGGTTGACCAGCGCGCCACGGCTGTCGGGCAGGCCCAGGCCCTGCGCCTTCAGCGCATCGATCGGCTCGACCACCGCACCCAGCTGGCCACGGGTGACCTTGCCACTCTTTTTGATCTGCTCGACCGCGCTCATCGCCAGGTCGATCGGGATCGCGAAGCTGATGCCCATGTAGCCGCCGGAGGCGGAGAAGATCTGCGAGTTGATGCCGACCACTTCGCCGCGGGTGTTCAGCAACGGACCGCCGGAGTTGCCCTGGTTGATCGCCACGTCGGTCTGGATGAACGGCACGTAGCGCTGGTCGGCGCCACCCGTGCTACGCCCCAGTGCACTGACGATACCGGCGGTGACCGAATGGTCGAGACCGAACGGCGAGCCGATCGCGACAACCCACTGGCCGGGCTTCAGCGTATTGGAATCACCCACGCGCACGGTCGGCAGGTTCTTGCCATCGATCTTCAGCAGCGCCACGTCGTACTGCTGGTCGCTGCCCACCACCTTGGCGTTGAACTCACGGCTGTCGCCCAGCTTGACCTTCACGTCGCTGGCATCGGCCACCACGTGGTAGTTGGTCAGCACATAGCCATCGGGCGAAATGATGAAGCCCGAGCCCATGCCGCGGCCCTTGATGCTGGGGCCACCGTCCGGGCCGCCCGGGCCCTGCCCCGGCATCGGGAAGTCCGGGCCGAAGAAGCGACGGAAGAACTCCGGCATGTCGTCGTCACCGCCCATCGGGCCCCGCGAAGCCTGGCGGTTGGTGCGGACGATGGTGGTGTCGACGTTGACCACACCCGGCCCGACCTGTTCAACAAGGTTGGTGAAATCGGGCAGGCCGGTAACCAGCGGCTGTGCCGGTGCCCTTGGCGCGGTGGCTGGAGCAGCCTGGGTCGGGGCGGCCGGAGCCGGTGCCTGCGCGCAGGCCACCAGCGGCAGGGTCAGGGCCAACAGGCCCATGGCCTGCGTGCGGAGTCGGGGAGTCATCGGACGGCAACCTCCGGATCGGATGGAAAGAGGAATACGGGCCCCGCTGACGGCGGGGCGTGAAAGCGCCCGGCTCAGTCGCGCGGGCGCGGCGGCACCGGCAGGTCGTCCTGCAGGCGCGGCTCGAACGGGTAGAAGGCGGCGCCACCGGTATGGGCCGGGAAGCTGGCATTGAGCGCGCCGCCGGCGGCAGGCGCCAGGCTGGAACGCGGCCACGGCCGCGCCTGCAGCCCACCGACCTCGCCAAACGGCATGTTGCGGCTGCCATTGGCCGGTATGGTCGGGGTCAGCGGCGCCTGCGCAGCAGCCACCGCGCGTTGCGGCACGTCCTCACGCTGGGCGGCACGCGCGGCCTGCTGGCTGCGGGTGGCACTGGCGCGGCGGGTGTCCTGGCGGCGACCGGCAGTGGCCATCGCCAGGGCGGGAGCCGCCGCCACAGCCATCGCGGCCGTGTCTGCAGAGGCTTCGGTAACCGGGGCAGGATCGGTCGGCACGGTCGGCAGCTCCGCCTGGCTGGCGATCACCTGAGGTGCCAACGGCTCGCCCGGGGTGGCTTCCTTCAGCTTCTCACCGCCCATGAACAGCGCCACCGCTGCCACTGAAGCGGCCAGTGCGGCACCACCGCCCCAGGCCCGCCAGCCACTGCGACGCACCTGACGGCGCGGCTCGGCCTGCGGCGCAGGCTCGGCGGCGATGGCAGCAGCCACGGCGGAACTGAACCCGGCCGGGGCCAGTGCCGACGCCTGCCCACGCATCACGTCGCCCAGCAGCTGCCAGCGCTCCTGGCAGCCGGCCAGTTCGGGGTCATGCTCCATCCGCCGCAGCAGGAAGCGCGCTTCATCGGCGCCCAGCTCGCCATCGACCAGGGCCGACAGCTGCTCGCGATGGCGCTGGTCCAGGCGCTGCCCGGCGGGCGATTGATGGTTCTGCGATTCGTTGAACGGGTTACTGGTCATACGCGGCTCTTCTCACGGGTGGCGCTGCCGATATCCAACAGCGGCCGGAGTTCGGTGTCGATCGCCTCGCGCGCCCGGAAGATCCGTGAACGCACGGTGCCGATCGGGCACCCCATTTTCTGCGCGATTTCCTCGTAGCTCAGGCCTTCCACCTCGCGCAGGGTGATCGCCGACCGGAGCTCTTCCGGCAGCGCGTTGACGGCCTTCATCACCGTCTGTTCCAGCTCCTGGCGCATCAACTCGCGTTCGGGCGTGTCGGTGTCGCGCAGGCGCGTACCACTGTCGAACTGTTCGGCATCGCCGATGTCGATGTCATCGGTCGGTGGCCGTCGATTGTGTGAAGCCAGGTAGTTTTTGGCGGTATTCACGGCGATTCGATGCAACCAGGTTGAGAACTGGGCGTCGCCACGGAAACTTCCGATCGCGCGATAGGCGCGGATGAAAGTGTCCTGGGCGACGTCCTGACATTCGCTCCAGTCGGCGATGTAGCGGCCGACAAGGGCCACCACGCGATGCTGGTACTTGCGCACCAGGACATCGAACGCGGCGCTCTCGCCGTGCTGCACGCGCCGGACCAGTTCCAGATCCAGCTCCTGTGGTGTATCAACCTCGGCCATGAGGGGCCGCACTCCTGTCAGCCCAACCGACGTCGGGCAATGAGACTGCCAATCCCGGGAAAAGTTCAGTCGCCGATCACCCGGCGCCGCACCAGCTTTTAACCACCGTTCCGTTAGCGTTCCGGTCCACGGCCATGGATCCGGGGTCGCCACTCCCCTGCTATTGGGATTTGACGCGGGGGAAACAACCTCTGGATCATAGCCGCTTCTCCATACACAACCGGATGGAACGTCCATGCTCTCAGGCTTCGATGGTCTCCGCTTCAGCCACTGGCACCCCGAGATCCGCGACGACGGCGTGGTGGTCCTCTCCCTGGATCGCCAGGACAGCAGCGTCAATGCCATGTCGCAGGATGTGCTGCTGGAACTGGGTGACCTGCTTGAGCGCATTGCACTGGACCCGCCCAAGGGCGTGGTGATCCAGTCGCTGAAGAAAGCCGGCTTCATTGCCGGGGCGGACCTGAAGGAGTTCCAGGAGTTCGACCGTCGCGGCACCGTCAACGACGCCATCCGCCGCGGCCAGGCTACCTACCAGAAGCTGGCCGAGCTGCCCTGCCCCACCGTGGCGGCCATCCACGGCCATTGCCTGGGCGGCGGCACCGAGCTGGCGCTGGCCTGCCGCTATCGCGTGGCCTCCAATGACAGCAGCACCCGCATCGGCCTGCCGGAAACCCAGCTGGGCATCTTCCCGGGCTGGGGCGGCAGCGCGCGCCTGCCGCAGCTGGTCGGCGCGCCAGCGGCAATGGACATGATGCTGACCGGCCGTACGCTGTCGGCCTCGGCCGCGCGTGGCATCGGGCTGGTGGACAAGGTGGTGGCACCGGCCGTGGTGCTCGACACCGCCGTGGCGCTGGCGCTGTCCGGCACCACGCGCCCGTTCAAGCAGCGCGCGACGGCCTGGGCCACCAACACCTGGCTGGCACGCACGCTGCTGGCACCGCAGATGGTCAAGCAGGTCGCACGCAAGGCCAAGAAGGACCAGTATCCGGCGCCCTACGCGCTGATCAGCACCTGGCAGCGCAGTGGCGGCAAGCCGATCCAGGCGCGTTTGGACGCCGAGCGCCGCGCGGTGGTGAAGCTGGCCAGCACCCCGACCGCGCGCAACCTGATCCGCATTTTCTTCCTCACCGAACGCCTGAAGGGCCTCGGTGGTGGTGATTCCGGCATCCGCCACGTGCACGTGGTCGGCGCCGGCGTGATGGGCGGTGACATCGCCGCCTGGGCCGCCTACAAGGGCTTTGAAGTGACTCTCCAGGACCGCGAGCAGCGCTTCATCGACCCGGCCATGGAGCGCGCGCAGGCGCTGTTCGCCAAGAAGGTGCGCGACGAGAGCAAGCGCCCCGCCGTGGCCGCGCGCCTGCGTGCCGACCTGGAAGGCAACGGCGTGGCCGAGGCCGACCTGGTGATCGAAGCGATCATCGAGAACCCGGAAGCCAAGCGTGCGCTGTACCAGACGCTGGAACCGAAGATGAAGCTGGACGCGCTGCTGACCACCAACACCTCGTCGATTCCGCTGGTGGAACTGCGCGACCACATCCAGCGCCCGGCGCAGTTTGCTGGCCTACACTACTTCAACCCGGTGGCGCAGATGCCACTGGTGGAGATCATCCACCACGACGGCATGGCGCCGGAGACCGAGCGCCGCCTGGCCGCGTTCTGCAAGGCGCTGGGCAAGTTCCCGGTACCGGTGGCCGGCAGCCCGGGCTTCCTGGTCAACCGCGTGCTGTTCCCGTACATGCTGGAAGCCGCCACCGCATATGCCGAAGGCATTCCGGGCCCGGTGATCGACAGGGCCGCGGTGAAGTTCGGCATGCCGATGGGCCCGATCGAACTGATCGACACCGTCGGCCTGGACGTGGCCGCCGGCGTCGGCCGCGAACTGGCGCCGTTCCTGGGCCTGCAGATTCCAGCAGCCTTGCAGACGGTGGAGCCGGACAAGCGCGGCAAGAAGGACGGCCAGGGCATCTATACCTGGGAAAACGGCAAGCCGAAGAAGCCGGACGTGGCCAGCGATTACCAGGCCCCGGCCGATCTTGAGGACCGCCTGATCCTGCCGCTGTTGAACGAGGCGGTGGCGTGCCTGCACGAAGGCGTTGTGGCCGATGCGGACCTGCTGGATGCCGGCGTGATCTTCGGTACCGGCTTTGCCCCGTTCCGCGGCGGTCCGATCCAGCACATCCGCGCAGTGGGAGCCGATGCGATCGTCGAACGGTTGAAGGCATTGCAGCAGCGCCACGGCGACCGTTTCGCCCCGCGCCCGGGCTGGGACAACCCCGCCCTGCGCGAACCAGTGGTTTGAGTTTATCGGCCGGGCCTGCGGCCCGGCGCCCGCAGAGGCAACCGCCGAAGCCAGAGCCAGAGCCAGAGCAACAGCCGGCTCTGGCTTTTCTGTTTGTTGGGCGGGACGGTGTCGGGTTGCGGGGACGCCGTAAACCCGTCCTTGGGGGCTTGGCCGCGGCATCCATGCCGCGGACACCCCGCAACCCGACACCGCCCCACCCCTGACAGTTTCCCGGTGACGGTGGGTGAACTGCGATGGCTGTAGGTGTCGACCTTGTTCGGCACGGATCATTACGAACTGGTGGGTGTCGACCTTGGTCGCCACCAGGAGCGAAGCGACCGGCGTTTGATTTTGATTTTCTTTTTTCTTCTCCGTGGCTGGACGCACACGGAAACTGTCAGAGGTCGGGCGGGGTGGATTCGCGGGGGTGTCCGCGGCATGGATGCCGCGGCCAAGCCTCCACGGACGGATTCACGGCGTCCCCCGCGAACCCACCCCGCCCGGCCAAGCGCGGCTTTTGCTTTACGCGACCAACCCCACAGCCACGAGGGGCTGCGCCGTTGGCTGGAACGCCCTGTTACCCATACGGGGCATGTCCCCGTCACAGCCGCATGCGATGCTGATCACCTGATCCCTGCCAGCGAGAACGCCCGCATGACCACCATCATCGCCCCGCGCGTGCACGACATCGGCGGACTCGAAGTCCGTCGCGCCGTCCCCACCCTGCAGGCGCGCAGCATCGGCTCGTTCGTGTTCGTCGACCAGATGGGCCCGGCGCTCATGCATCCCGGCACGGCCATCGACGTGCGCCCGCATCCGCATATCGGCCTGGCCACCGTCACCTACCTGTGGTCGGGCGCCATCGGCCATCGCGACACACTCGGTTCGGACCAGGTGATCCGCCCCGGAGACGTCAACTGGATGACCGCTGGCCGCGGCATCGCCCATTCCGAGCGCACGCCGCAACCGGACCGCGATCACGACAACCCGATCCACGGCATGCAGACCTGGGTGGCGCTGCCGAAGTCACATGAAGAGATCGAGCCGGCGTTCTACCACCACGCCGCGGCCACCCTGCCCGAGCAGCGCCGCAACGGTGCCTGGCTGCGCGTCATCGCCGGCCGCGCCTATGGCGAGGAATCGCCGGTGAAGGTGTTCGCCGACACCCTCAACGTGGCAATCGATCTCGACCCGGATGCGGAGATCGATATCGACGACGGCCACCGCGAGCGCGCGCTGTACATCCTCGAAGGCGACGCACAGCTGGATGGCGTGGACATCCCTGCACAGCATCTGGTGATTCCCGAAGCCGGCGCACGCGGCCGCCTGCGCGCGAAGACGCCGGTGAAGGCGATGCTGTTCGGTGGCGAGCCGCTGGATGGCCCGCGTCACCTGTGGTGGAACTTCGTGTCCAGCTCGAAGGAACGCATCGAGCAGGCCAAGCACGATTGGGAGGCCGGCCGCTTCGGGACCATTCCGGGCGACGACAAGGAATTCATCCCGCTGCCGCAGTACTGAACATCGCGTGTTGCACACGTCCGACGGTGTATGCCTGCACCCGGCGTTGACGCTACAGTCACCCGCTGATCATTGAAATGTGACATAAATCACACTTTCGACCGTCAAAGGAGTGCAACACATGAGCATGGGTAAACGCTTGTCCGCCGAATTCCTCGGCACGTTCTGGCTGGTTCTGGGTGGCTGCGGCAGTGCGGTGCTGGCCGCCAAGTTCGGCGGTGACAGCAATCCGCTGGGTATCGGGTTCCTCGGCGTGGCGCTCGCCTTCGGCCTGACCGTGGTGACCGGCGCCTATGCGTTCGGCCATATCTCCGGCGCGCACTTCAATCCGGCGGTCAGCGTCGGCCTGTGGGCCGGTGGCCGCTTCCCGACCAAGGACCTGGTGCCGTACATCATCGCCCAAGTGGCTGGTGGCCTGTTGGCCGGCTTCATCCTGCTGCAGATCGCCTCGGGGGCCAGCGGCTTCGCCATCGACGGCAGCCAGGCCGGTGCGTTCGCCAGCAATGGCTATGGTGCGCTGTCGCCCGGGGGTTACAGCGTGGCGGCGGCCTTCCTGTGCGAAGTGGTGCTGACCGCCGTGTTCCTGATCGTGATCATGGGCGCCACCCACGGCAAGGCACCGGCTGGCTTCGCGCCGCTGGCGATCGGCCTGTCGCTGACCCTGATCCATCTGATCAGCATTCCGGTCACCAACACCTCGGTGAACCCGGCCCGCTCCACCGCCGTGGCCTTCTTCGCCGGCAGCGGGGCGGTCAGCCAGCTGTGGCTGTTCTGGGTCGCCCCCCTGCTGGGCGGTGCGATCGGCGGCATCATCTACAAGTGGCTCGGCAACGACCGCTGAGGCCTGTGCGGACCATTGCGGCCGACCCTCGGCCGCAATGGTTACGCTTGTAACCGCAATTTGTGCGATCGCTCACGTTCCGTTAAGGTTGAGTTGACCGTCCGTGCACATGCCGGCCGGCGGGGCATCCGGGGATGGGATGCCAAGGCCGCCGGTCCATCCGACGGAGCCACGACACACCACCTTGGGGGATGCATGAAGTTCGCGCCTGTAGTGTTGTCGAGCCTGCTGTTCGCTGCGGCCCAGGCCGCCGCGCAGGCTCCCACCGAATGTCCTTCATTGCCGGCCAACAGCGGCCTGCAGTGGCAACAGCAGGCACAGGCCGATTTCCTGGTCTGCCGCGCCAGCACCAGCGATGGCCGCGAGGTACTGAGCCTGATGCTCAGTGCACGCGATCCCAACCTTCCATTGAACCGCTCGCTGCGCCACGAAAAGGGCAGCTTCGGCGGAGAATCACTGTACTGGTACCAGCCCGATCTGGGAGGCCAGCAGCCGCCCGGTTATGCCGAGCGCCGCATCAGCGTGGTCAAGCTCGACAAAGGGCGTTACGCGCAGATTTCGCTGTATCCGGACAGCGCGCAGGAACTGGGTTCGCTGCAACAGCTGGCGCAGGGGATGAGCCTGACCCCGTCGGCCGTGGCTGCCGGGAACTGACGATGGCGGGGATGACTGCCTTGCAGCATCCCCGCAATGCGAGCCGACCTGACGGTAGTGCCGGCCGCTGGCCGGCACCTCGATCCGCCGTGACCGCAGGCAGTTGCCGGCCAACGGCCGGCACCGCCTCAGAACTTGCCTTCCTGGAAATCGACGAAGGCCTGCATCAGTTCCTGCCGCGTGTTCATCACGAACGGGCCATGGCGCATCACCGGTTCTCGCAACGGACGACCAGCCACCAGGATCAGCCGCGCACCCTCGCTGCCGGCCGACAGATGCAGCTGCTCGCCACCGCCCAGCACCGCCAGTTCCTGGCGGGCGACGTCGCGCGCCGCGTCCTGCTCACCCACCGTCACCGCACCTTCGAACACATACGCGAAGGCGTTGTGCCCTTCCGGCAAGGCATAGGTCCAGGCGCGATCCGGGGCCAGCGTGATGTCCAGGTACAGCGGATCGGTGGCCGGCTGCACGATCGGGCCCTGCGTGCCATCCACGTTGCCGGCGATCACCTTCACTTCCACGCCGGCGTCCGGCTGCACCACGGGAATGCGCTCGGGCGCGAACTCCTGGTACTTCGGCTCGGTCATCTTCTCTTTCGCCGGCAGGTTCACCCACAGCTGGAAGCCGCGCATCTGACCGCTTTCCTGCTCGGGCATTTCCGAATGCACCAGGCCACGGCCTGCGGTCATCCACTGCACGCTGCCCGGGGTAAGCAGGCCCTCGTTGCCGTGGTTGTCGCGATGCCGCATGCGCCCGTCGAGCATGTAGGTGACGGTCTCGAAACCGCGATGCGGATGCTCCGGGAAGCCGGCGATGTAGTCCTCGGCACGGTCGGTGCCGAATTCATCGAGCAGCAGGAACGGGTCCAGGTCAGGCAGCGTCGGGCCGCCGATGACGCGGGTCAGGCGCACGCCGGCACCGTCGGAGGTGGGCATGCCACGGATGGTCCGCAGTACGCGGACCGGTTCGGGAAAGCTCATGGCGACTCCTGTTGGATGGATGCCACTGAAGATGGACGCCACATGGCCGCACGCCAATGGACGGCGCCGCAACCGATTGTTCCATCCCTGATGTTCGCTGCATGTCAGCACAACAAGCGTACGACCAAAGTACTACCGCCGATTCGTCCTGTGCCAATTGACCCTGCCGAGGGCACGCGGGACTCTTTGACTGTCTTTCCGGGAGAGAGCACCTCATGAAAGGGTTTTCCAAAATAGGCTGGGCGGTACTCGCCCTGCTCGGCGCCTTCTGTCTGGGCACCGTGGCCTTGCGCCGCGGCGAACACATCAATGCCCTGTGGATCGTCGTCGCCGCCGTTTCGCTGTACCTGGTGGCCTACCGCTTCTACAGCCTGTTCATCGCCAACAAGGTGATGCAGCTGGATCCGACCCGGGCCACCCCGGCGGTGATCAACAACGATGGCCTGGACTACGTGCCGACCAACAAGCACGTGCTGTTCGGTCACCATTTCGCCGCCATTGCCGGTGCCGGCCCGCTGGTGGGACCGGTGCTGGCCGCACAGATGGGCTACCTGCCCGGCCTGCTGTGGCTGGTGGTGGGCGTGGTGCTGGCCGGCGCGGTGCAGGACTTCATGGTCCTGTTCCTGTCCAGCCGCCGCAACGGCCGCTCCCTGGGCGATCTTGTGCGGGAAGAGATGGGCCAGGTGCCCGGCACCATCGCGCTGTTCGGTGCGTTCCTGATCATGATCATCATCCTGGCGGTGCTGGCGATGGTGGTGGTCAAGGCGCTGGCCGAAAGCCCGTGGGGCATGTTCACGGTGATCGCGACGATGCCCATCGCGATCCTGATGGGCGTGTACATGCGCTACATCCGCCCCGGCAGGATCGGCGAGATTTCGGTGGTCGGCCTGATCCTGCTGCTGGCCGCGATCTGGTACGGCGGCAAGGTCGCCGCCGATCCGGTCTGGGGCCCGGCCTTCACCTTCACCGGCACCCAGATCACCTGGATGCTGATCGGTTACGGCTTCGTTGCCTCGGTGCTGCCGGTGTGGCTGCTGCTGGCCCCCCGCGATTACCTGTCGACCTTCCTCAAGATCGGCACCATCATCGCGCTGGCCGTCGGCATCCTGATTGTGATGCCGGAACTGAAGATGCCGGCGCTGACCCAGTTCGCTGCCAGTGGTGATGGCCCGGTGTGGAAGGGCGGCATGTTCCCGTTCCTGTTCATCACCATCGCCTGCGGTGCGGTCTCCGGTTTCCACGCGTTGATTTCCTCCGGCACCACGCCGAAGCTGCTGGCCAATGAAGCGCACATGCGCTACATCGGCTACGGCGGCATGCTGATGGAATCGTTCGTGGCGGTGATGGCGCTGGTGGCGGCCTCGATCATCGATCCGGGCATCTACTTCGCGATGAACAGCCCGGCGGCGGTGATCGGTGCCGATGCGGCCTCGGCGGCGCACTACATCACCAACACCTGGGGCTTCACCATCACGCCCGAGCAGCTGACCGCGACCGCGGCGGCCATTGGCGAGCCGACCATCCTGCATCGCGCAGGTGGCGCACCGACACTGGCGGTGGGCATCGCGCAGATCCTGCACGAAGCGATTCCCAGTGGCAGCGACGCGATGATGGCGTTCTGGTACCACTTCGCGATCCTGTTCGAAGCGTTGTTCATCCTCACGGCAGTCGACGCTGGCACCCGTGCCGGTCGCTTCATGCTGCAGGACCTGCTGGGCAACTTCGTGCCGGCCCTGAAGAAGACCGAATCGTGGACCGCCAACATCATCGGTACCGCCGGCTGCGTGGCGCTGTGGGGCTACCTGCTCTACACCGGCGTGGTCGATCCGTTCGGTGGCATCCAGACGCTGTGGCCGCTGTTCGGCATCTCCAACCAGATGCTGGCGGGTATCGCACTGATGCTGGGCACGGTGGTGCTGTTCAAGATGAAGCGTGACCGCTATGCGTGGGTGACGGCCGTGCCGGCCATCTGGCTGCTGATCTGCACCACCTACGCCGGCTTCATCAAGATCTTCGACAGCAATCCGGCGCAGGGCTTCCTGGCCCAGGCACACAAGTTCCAGGCCGCCCTCGCCAGCGACACCATCTCGGCACCGGCCAAGTCGGTGGCGCAGATGAAGCAGATCGTGGTCAACGCCTACGTCAACACCGGCCTGACCGCGCTGTTCCTGCTGGTGGTGGGCGCAGTGCTGGTGTATTCGATCAAGACCATCCTGGCGGCCCGCCGCAATCCTCAGCGCAGCGACCGCGAGACCCCATACGTGGCGCTGAAGCCGCATGAAATGGTGGATCTGTGATGAGCACGCAACTGGTTCCCGCCGGCCAGTACCAGGCACACCGCCGTATCTGGCGGCGCCTGGTGCAGACCGCACGACTGTGCTGTGGCATTCCTGATTACGACAACTACGTCCGGCACATGCTGGAAAAACATCCGGACCAGGAGCCGATGGATTACAAGACGTTCTTCCGCGAGCGCCAGGAAGCGCGCTACGGCGGACGCAACGGTGGTCGCTGCTGTTGAGGTTCCAGGGTGGGTGCCGGGCTTGCAGCCCGGCGCCCGCAGAGGCCGGAGCAACGGCAACAGCTGAGGCGTCGGCTCTGGGTTTCTGTGTGCTTGGCGAGGTGGTGTCGGATGGCGGGGACGCCGTAAACCCATCCCTGGGGGCTTGGCCGCGGCATCCATGCCGCGGACACCCCGCCATCCGACACCACCCCACCTTCGACAGATTTCCGGTGACGGCGAGATGCATCAGGGGTCAGATCCGTTTCCTCCGGGAAACGGATCTGACCCCTTCCATGTTCATGGAGGCCCATGAAATGCATCCACGCATGGCGTGGATCTACGCAAGCATGACGCCTGGGCGGCCCGGACTCAGCCGTTGGCCATCCACTTCAGGATCAGGCCAGTGACATAGGCCAGCCCGGTGCCGGTGGCGTAGCCCACCGTGCCCAGCAGCACGCCCACCGGAGCCAGCGTCGGATGGAACGCTGCGGCCACCACGGGGGCCGAAGCGGCTGCGCCGATGTTGCCCTGCGAACCGATCGCGAAGAAGAACAGCGGCGCGCGCAGCAGCTTGGCCACCACCCACAGCACCAGCACATGCGTGGCCATCCAGATCGCGCCGAGCAGGAACAGCCACGGCCGGTCCAGCAGCGACAGCAGGTTCATCTGCATGCCGATGCAGGCGATCAGGAAGTACAGGAACACCGTGCCCAGCCGCGAAGCGCCTGCGGCTTCCAGCCGGCGCGCACGAGTGAAGCTCAGGCCCAGGCCCATCGCTGTCGACAGCAGGATCACCCACACGAACTGGCTGTCCAGGCTGAACTGGCTGGCCCAGCTGACATTGGTCTTGAACCAGCCCGCCAGCGGCGCGGCGATGGCATGGGCCAGGCCGACGCCGCCCAGTGCCACGCCGACGATCACCATCAGGTCGGTCATGCTGGGAATGCGCGCGTTCTGCGCCTCGTAGGCGCTGATACGCGCCTTCATCTCGTCGATGGCACGGGTATCGGCACCGTTGCGGGTATCGATCTGCTGCGCGCGGTTGGCCAGGAACAGCAGGATGGCCATCCACAGGCTGGCGCAGGCCACGTCGACCACTGCGAACTGGCCGAAGGTGGTGGCATCGGTGCCGAACACTTCACGCATGGCCACCATGTTGGCGCCGCCGCCGATCCAGCTGCCGGCCAGCGCCGCCATGCCGGCCCAGGTATCACCGGCCACGGTTTCGGGGTGGATCAACTTCATCAGCTGGAACGAGACGATGGCGCCGAGCATGATGCCGGCGGTACCGGCGCAGAACACGATCAGCAGTTTCGGGCCGAGCTTGGCAATACCCTTGAGGTCGATCGACAGGGTCAGCAGGACCAGCGCGGCCGGCAGCAGCACGTCACGCGCGACCGGGTTGTACAGCGAGGTGTTGTGGCCGTCGATGACACCGGCGGTGTTGTAGATGGCGGGGACGAAGTAGCACAGCAGCAGCGCCGGCACCCAGGCGAAGATCTTCTTCAATAACGGGGTCGGGCCACTGGCAGCCCAGAAGATCAGGGCCAGGGTGGCGGCAATCAGGCCCAGGCCAACGATGTCGTTGCTGATCAGGGCAGTAGCGGGTTCGGTCGGCATGGGATCCTCTGTCGATCGAAAGAGCGGGAAAAAAAAGCGCCGCATGAAGCGGCGCACCCCGAGATTAACATTGTCTTCACGCCGGGTCATGCTGCAGTGCCGGCTGCCCTTTCCCGGAGCCACTCCCATGCAGCTCGGCGCCTTCTCCGTCAGCCTCTCGGTCAGGGACCTGGCGGCCTCCCGCAGCTTCTACGAAGCACTGGGCTTCTCGGTGACCGGTGGCGAGCCGGCGCAGAACTGGCTGGTGATGCGCAACAACGGCATTGTCATCGGCCTGTTCCAGGGCATGTTCGAGGGCAACCTGCTCACCTTCAACCCGGGCTGGGACCAGCACAAGCAGGAACTGCCCGACTTCCAGGATGTGCGTGAACTGCAGGCGGAACTGGATGCGAAGGGCATTGAACTGGCGGTGCGTACCGACCCTCATGGGCGGGGCACCGGCTACCTGCAGTTGGCCGATCCCGACGGCAATGTGATCCTGATCGACCAGCATGTGGCGCGGCCGAACGGCCGGTAATGCGAACGGACATTGCGTGGGCAGGCGTCGACCTTGGTCGACGGGCAGCATGCCAACCAAGGTTGGCATCTACCAGGACGGCCGGTTCAGGCCGGACGTGAAGCGCTGAAATCGAGCGTGGCGCGCGTGCCACGCGGCTCGCAGGGCTGCAGCTGCAGGGTCCAGCCAAGGTGCTCGCAGAGCCGGGCGATCAGGTCCAGGCCGATGCCGCCACCACGGTCGGCGCGCTCGCCGCGGGCCATCCGCGCGTGGATCGCCGCAATCTCCTCCGGGCTCATGCCATGTCCCGGGTCCTGCAGGGTCAGCACCGCCGACGAGCTCAGGCGCAACTCAATGTGGCCACGCCCACTGTTCTCGATGGCATTGCGCAGCAGGTTGCCGATCGCGGCCTGCACGACGGCCAGCGGCGCGACAATATCCACCGGGGCCGCCTGGATGCCGATGCTCAGGTCCTTGTCACCGAGCAGGTGGCGATGGTCGTCGACGATTTCCGGCAGCAGCTGGTCCAGGGCGATGCGCTCGGCGCGTGCGGCCAGGCGCGCCGGGTCACGCGCCAGCACCAGCAGCAGTTCGATCAGCTGCTCCACGCTCTGCGCGGTGCGCAGCACGCGTTGCATCTGCTGGCGCGCGCGCTCGGGCAGGCCCGGCTGTTCCAGTGCCAGCTCTGCGGCACCGGTCATCACCGCAATCGGCGTACGCAGCTCGTGGCTGGCGGTGCTGATGAACACCCGCTCGCGTTCGACAAACTGTTCGTTGCGGTCCAGATAGTCGTTCAGTGCATCGGCAATGGTGTGCAGCTCGGAGCTGCCGCGCGGGTCGACCTCGATGCGCTGGCCCTGGACGCCCGGCCGCAGCGCCGCGATGTGCTGCGCCAGCAGGCTCAACGGGCGCACCATGCGTTCCATGCCGAACGACGCCATCAGCACGGTGACGAAGATCATGATCACCCCGGCCAGCATCACCCAGCGCGTGGCGAACTGTTCCAGGTCATGGAAGTCGGAAATGTCCAGCGCCAGCGCCACCCGCCCCATCGAGCCGGTGTCACGCACCATCACCGCAGTCTGCCGCCCCTTGATCGGCACCCCGTCATGCAGCCCCGGGTGCAGCAGGCGCACGCTTTCCGGCATGTTGCCTTCATCGAAGCGGAACAGGCTGAGCGTGTCCGAGTCCTGCCAGCGATAGTGCGGCTCGTGCTCGGTGTGCTCGACGATGCTGTCCAGTTCGGAATTGAGCAGCGCGCGCCAGGCAGCGTGCTCCGCATGTTCATGCACGTAGTTGCCGACGCTGAACACCGCGATCGACAGCAGCGCCAGATAGCCCAGCAACCACCACACCACGCGCCGGTACAACGGCCCCGGCTTACTCGCCTTCATCATCATCCTTGCCGGCATCGCTGGGCGTGGTCACGGCCAAGCGGTAACCCACCCGCGGCAGGGTATGGATCAGTTTCTCGGCGAACGGTCCGTCCACACTGCGGCGCAGCTCGTAGACATGCGAACGCAGCAGGTCGCCATCCGGCGGTTCGTCGCCCCACAGAGCGAATTCCAGCTGCTGGCGGGTCACCGCGCCGGGGCTGGCGCGCATGAGCACTTCCAGCAGCTTGCGGCAGGCCGGGTACAGGTGCAGCACCTGGGTGCCGCGCTGGGCTTCCAGGGTGGCCAGATCCAGCACCAGATCGCCCACCTGCAGGCGCTTGCGCGGGTTGCGGCCCTGCGCACGCAGCAGCAGCGCTTCCAGCCGCACCTCCAGCTCCGGGAGTGCGAACGGCTTGGTCAGGTAGTCGTCGGCACCGGCGCGGAAGCCGGCAATCTTGTCCGGCAGCTCGTCACGCGCGGTCAGCATGATCACCGGCACTTCCGATGCATGCTCGGCGCGCAGCCGGCGCAGCACCTCCGGGCCCTCCATGCGCGGCAGCATCCAGTCCAGGATGACGGCGTCATACGGATGGCTCCCGGCCAGGTGCAGTCCGGTGATGCCATCCGGCGCCACGTCGAGCACGTGCCCGCGCGACTCGAAATAGTCGAACAGGTTGGCCACCAGCTGGCGGTTGTCCTCGATCACCAACAGACGCATGCACGAAACACCCACGGAAGTTCGTACCATGGTAGCGCCGCACATGTCGGAATGCGGTCGCCCCGGCGCCGCTCTGACGCTTTTCCCACCCCCGCCACCTCAGAATGGCCGTTTTGCTCCCGGAGCCTGCCGTGCCCGTAGCCCTGCCCCGCCGTTGGCGCCTGCCCCTGTTGTGGCTGCTGATCATTGCTGCGCTGGCAGCGGGGATCGGCCTTCGGCAGCCGCAGCCGCCGGACGAGCCGCGCTTCGTGCTGGCGGCCCGGACCATGGTCGAGAGCGGGCAATGGCTGCTGCCGCACCGTGGCGTGGAACTGTATGCGGAGAAGCCACCCGTCTTCATGTGGCTGCAGGCCGCCGCCTACGAGATCGTCGGCAGCTGGCAGTGGTCCTTCCTGCTGCCGTCGTTGCTGGGCGCCCTGCTCAGCCTGTGGCTGGTGTCGGACCTGGCGCGGCGGCTGTGGTCGCCACGACATTCCATCTACGCCCTCGCTGCGCTGTTCTGCACCCTGCAGTTCGGGCTGATGGCCAAGCGCGCGCAGATCGACATGGTGCTGGTGGGCATGACCACCGTGGCCCTCTGGGGCCTGATGCGTCATCTGTGTGAACGCCGCAACCTGCCTGCCCTTTGGCTGGCCGGCTTCGCCGCAGGCGTCGGCACGGTGACCAAGGGCGTGGGTTTCCTGCCGCTGCTGATGGTGCTGCCCTGGTTCGGCTGGTGGCTGTACCAGCGCCGCCGCGGACGCACGGTGGAGGGTCCGCATCCGGCAACCCTGCTCTGGCTGATCCCGGCCTTCCTGCTGGGTGTCGGGGTGTGGCTGGCGCCGCTGGGCTGGGCCCTGCTGCACACGCCCAGTGCCGAACTGCAGGCTTATGCGCACGAGCTGCTGTTCAAGCAGACCGGCACCCGTTATGCCAATGCGTGGCACCACCGGCAGCCCGCCTGGTATTACCTGCAGGTGATCCTTACCCTGTGGCTGCCGGGCAGCCTGCTGCTGCCGATCCTGTTCAAGCCCTGGTGGCGCCGTATCCGCCGTGGCGACCGCCGCCAGTGGCTGCTGCTGGGCTGGGCCGTGCTGGTGCTGGTGTTCTTCAGCGCCAGCCCGGGCAAGCGCGAGGTGTACCTGCTGCCGATGTTGCCGGCGATGGCGCTGGCCGTAGCCCCGCTGCTGCCCGGCCTGCTGCGCCGCCTGTGCGTTCGCCGCTACCTGTTCGGCTACAGCGTGGTGCTGATGCTGGCCACTGGCACGCTGGGCGTGATGCTGCTGACCGAACACGCTTGGGCGGTGGCCCAGCTGGAACGCCGCGCCATGCCCGATACCCTGCTGCCGGTGCTGGGCGATGGCCTGCTGACCTTCGCCATCGCGCTGGCCACGCTGATCGTGTGGTTGCGGGTGCGCCGCGCGGCGACGCTGGTGCTGCTGACCCACGGCATGCTGTGGATGCTCTACGGCCTGGTACTGATCCCGGCGCTGGATCCCTATGCATCGGCGTCAGCGCTGATGCGCCGGGTCGGCGCGCGGATCGGACCGGATGCCGAACTGGCGCTGGTGGCCTGGCGCGAGCAGAACCTGCTGCAGGCCGACCGCCCGGTACGCGAATTCGGCTTCAAGCGGCCTTGGGCAGAGCAATGGCATGACGCCGGCCCTTGGCTCGCTGAGGCGCCGGACAAGCGCTGGCTGCTGGTGCTGGACGATGCGATGAGCCCCTGCGTGGACCCGGCCAAAGTGATCGACATCGGTGTTGCCAACAGGAATCGTTGGCAACTGCTTCCCGGTACCGCATGGAACCCGGAGTGCCACGCCGAGCGGACAGGATCGACCGCCGAAGAAGACTGAACGTTGACACGTGCCGGACGAACATTAACCCGGCACGAACGAGCATCCGACCCTTCTCCGACATCCAGGTGACGAGCATGACTGCGGATTCCCGAACCGTCCCTTCCCAGCATGCCCGTCCGTCCCCTTGATTCGGTAGCGCCGCTTGCGACATCACCACTGGCGTCTCGATTTGCCGTAACTCACCTCTGGCTGCCTGTCGCAATCGGTCTGCCGTTGTTTACGCTGCTGATGGGCTTCGGCGGCGATCAATGGGTGGCCGATCACCTGTTCCGTCTTGAAGGCAGCCACTGGGCGCTGCAGGACGCCTGGATCACCCGCAGCGTCGTGCACAAGGCCGGCAAATGGTTGAGCACGGCGGCGGCGCTGGTCGTGATCCTGCTGTGCTTCCACCACTGGCGTAGGGGTCGCGATCGCACCCTGCAATGGGCGCTGCTTTATGTCGTAATTGCCATGGCACTGGGCACCGGCGTGATCTCCCTGCTGAAGTCGCTGGTGCCGATGGAATGCCCGTGGGACCTGCTGCGCTACGGTGGCCACCAGCCTTTCATCGGTCTGTTCACCCTGCGCCCGGAAGGCATGCCGGCACAGGCCTGCTTCCCGGCAGGCCACGCCAGCGCAGGCTATGCGTGGCTCTGCCTGTACTTCTTCGCGTTGCTGTGGCGGCCGTCCTGGCGGTGGACCGGGCTCTGGATCGGCCTCGGCACCGGCCTGGTGTTCGGGATCAGCCAGCAGTTGCGGGGCGCCCATTTCCTTTCGCATGACATTGCCACCGCGTTGATATGTTGGCTGCTTTCGTTGGGCCTGTATGTTCTGATCCACCGTCAGCTGGACCGTCCCCACCGCCAGGAGGCAAACGCATGAGTGCATCGGTCCAACGCCCCGCCCGCCTCCCCGCCCTTGCGGGTCTTCGCAACTGGCGGCCGCAGCTCTCCACGGAAGCACTGATCGCGCTGACCAGCCTGTTCTTCGCGGTGGCCGGCAACGGCCTGTTCTGGCACAGCGCGATGGCGAGCCATCCAGGCAGCCTGCGTTACGCGCTTTCGCTGCTGCTGTTGCTGCTGGGTGCGCACGGCGTGCTGCTGGGCATCCTGGTCTGGCGCTGGAATGCCAAAGTGGTAATCAGCCTGTTGCTGCTGGTGACGGCGTTCGCTGCGCACTACATGAGCCGGTACCACATCTATCTGGATGCGGACATGCTGCGCAACGTGCTGGCGACCGACCCCAAGGAGAGCCGCGAGCTGATGACCGTATCGCTGCTGTGGCCGCTGCTGCTGCTGGCCGTGCTGCCGATGGTGGTGCTGTGGCGCGTGCAGCTGCGCCGACGCAGTTGGGGCCGCAGCCTGCTGTGGCGACTCGGCTTCCTGGTCGTGGCGGCGGCGACCGCAGTTGGCGGTGCGCTGATCTCGTTCCAGGATGTCTCGGCGCTGATGCGCAACCAGCGCGAAGTACGCTATCTCGCCACCCCGGCCAACGTGCTGCTCGGTATGCCGCGCGCGCTGCGTGGCGACAACCCGGTGCAGCGCGCGCCGAAGCTGCCGATCGGCACCGACGCCAAGGCCACGCCACGCGCCCCGGCCAGCAAGCCGCGCCTGCTGGTGATCGTCATGGGCGAAACCGTGCGCGCGCAGAACTGGGGGCTCAACGGTGGCCGCAACACCACCCCGGAGTTGGCCCAGGCACCGGTGATCAACTTCCCCGACATGCACTCCTGCGGCACCAGCACCGAAGTATCGCTGCCGTGCCTGTTCTCGCCGTGGGGACGCCACGACTACGATGAAAAGAAGATCCGTGCACACCAGTCGCTGCTGCACGTGCTGAACCGCGCCGGCATCGCGCCGTTGTGGCGTGACAACCAGTCCGGCTGCAAGGGCGTCTGCGAAGGGCTGGAGTTCCAGTCGCTGTCCGATACGACCACGCCGGGGCTGTGCGCCGATGGCCGCTGCATGGACGAGATCCTGCTGCAGGACCTGGCCGCCCAGGTGCGTGCCAAGCCCGGCGACCGCGTGGTGGTGCTGCACCAGCTGGGCAACCACGGCCCGGCCTACTTCGAGCGTTACCCGGCAGCCTTCGCGCGCTTCAAGCCAACCTGCGACACCCGTGACATCGGCCGTTGCTCTCGCGAAGAGATCACCAACAGCTATGACAACGCGGTGTTGTACACCGATCATTTCCTGAGCAAGACCATCGGCACCCTGCAGGGCATGCAGGATTACGACACGGCGATGATCTACCTGTCCGACCATGGTGAATCGCTGGGCGAGAAGGGCCTGTTCCTGCATGGCGTGCCGTATGCGATCGCTCCGGCCGAGCAGACCCGCGTACCGATGACGATGTGGTTCTCGCCGGGCTTTGCCAGCAGCCGTGGGTTGGACCTGCAGTGCGTGCGCAAGCGTTCGGCGGCGTATACCGACCACGACAACCTGTTCCCGTCGGTGCTGGGCCTGATGCAGGTGAAGACCTCGCTGTATGAGCGCGATCGCGACCTGTTCGCCAACTGCGAAGGTTGAGGGTTGTTCGGCAGGGCTTGCAGCCCTGCACCCGCGGTAGTGCCGGCCGCTGGCCGGCAGCCTCGACAGCAACAGCAACAGCAACAGCAAAAGCAAAAGCAAAAGCTGGCATTCCGTGGATTGGCGGGGTGGGTCCGGTTGCGGGGGACGCTGCAAGTACGTCCATGTAAGCTCGGTCGCCGCATCCATGCGGCTCACGCCCCCGCAACCGGACCCACCCCGCCTTCGACAGATTTCCGCGATCTGTTGGAACGACGCATTGCCCTGGTGGGTGTCGACCTTGGTCGACACAGTAGATCCACGCCATGCGTGGATGACTCATTCGATATCTGACAGATGTGTCGACCAAGGTCGACACCTACCGACAGCACATGGAATCTGTCGGAGGTGGGGCGGTGTCGGAGTGCGGGGTGTCAGCCGCATGGATGCGGCTGCCAAGCCTACAAGGACGTACTTGCGGCGTCCCCGCACTCCAACACCGCCCCGCCAAACCACGGACAGTCCGCTGTTGCTGTTGCTTCGGCCTTTGCCGTTGCTTGAAGGCCTCTGCGGGTGCCGGGCGCCGCCCGGCCGACTTCCGCCACTTGCGGTGGCAGCGACGGCCCACTAGCCTTCGGCCGTCGTTCACCACCCAAGGACCGCCCGTGAAACACCGTCATCTCCTGCTGGCCTCGACAATCGCCGCCGCCACGCTGGCCCTGGCCGCCTGCAAAAAGGAAGCTGCCCCAGGCACCGATACCGCCAGCAGCAGCGCCCCGGCCGGCGAAACCGCCGACCAGTTCGTGGCCCGCATCAATGCCGAATTCAAGGCCGCCTACCCGGAGATGACCTCGGCGCAGTGGCTGTCTTCCACCTACATCAACAGTGATTCCGAACGCATCGCGGCCAAGGCCAACGAGCGCTCGCTGACCCAGCTCAACAGCTGGATCGAGCAGGCCGCCAAGTTCGACGGCAAGCCGATGAGCGAGGACAGCAAGCGTGCGATCCACCTGCTGAAACTGATGTCCTCGATGCCGGCGCCGCGCGATCCGGCCAAGCTGGCCGAGCTGACCCAGATCGCCACCCGCATGGAAGGCAGCTACGGTGCCGGCAAGTACTGCACCGACGCCAACGATCCGAACTCCTGCCGCCAGCTGGGCGAGCTGGAACAGGTACTGGCGCGCAGCCGCGACTATGACAAGCAGCTTGACGCCTGGCAGGGCTGGCACAGCACCACCAAGAGCATGCGCGGCGACTACCAGAAGTTCGTCGGCCTGGTGAACGAAGGCGCCAAGGGCATGGGCTTCACCGATGCCGGCCAGATGTGGCGCAGCGGCTATGACATGCCGCCGGAGCAGATCGGCCCGGAAACCGACCGCCTGTGGGAACAGGTCAAGCCGATGTACGAGCAGCTGCACTGCTACGCGCGCGGCAAGCTGGACAAGACCTATGGCAAGGACAAGGCCGAAGTAGGCAATGGCCTGATCGCCGCGCACCTGCTGGGCAACATGTGGCAGCAGGACTGGTCGAACCTGTGGGACCAGCTGGAACCGTACCCGGGCGCCGGCAGCTTGGACATCACCGCGGCGCTGGAAAAGCAGTACCAGACCAACCTGAGCGCGGCGCTGGCCAAGGCCGGCAAGGATGCCAACGTGGCCGCGCAGTACAAGGCGCAGCGCGAGGCCGAACTGCGTACCGCCAAGCAGATGACCGAGCGCGCGCAGGACTTCTACGTGTCGCTGGGCATGCCGTCGCTGCCGCAGTCCTACTGGGAAAAGACCCAGTTCATCAAGCCTGACGACCGCGACGTGGTCTGCCACGCCAGTGCCTGGGACATGAACATGGAAGGCGACGTGCGCACCAAGATGTGCATCAAGCCGAACGAAGAGAACTTCACCACCATCTACCACGAGCTGGGCCACATCTATTACGACCTGGCCTACAACCCGCTGCCACCGCTGTTCCAGGGCGGTGCCAACGACGGCTTCCATGAAGCGATCGGCGACACCATCGTGCTGGCGATGACGCCCAAGTACCTCAGCTCGATCGGCCTGGTCGATGCGCCGACCGAAAGCCGCGAGGCGGTCATCAACAACCAGATGCGCATGGCGCTGTCAGGCGTGTCGTTCCTGCCGTTCGGGCTGATGATCGACCGCTGGCGCTGGGGCGTGTTCGATGGCTCGATCACTGCCGACAACTACAACAAGGCGTGGTGGGACCTGAAGGCCAAGTACCAGGGCGTGGCGCCGGCCAGCACCCGTGGCGAAGAGTTCTTCGATCCGGGCGCGAAGTACCACGTGCCGGGCAACACTCCGTACACCCGCTACTTCCTGGCGCGCATCCTGCAGTTCCAGTTCTACAAGGGCCTGTGCGACGCGTCCGGCTACAAGGGCCCGCTGCATGAGTGCACCTTCTACGGCAACAAGGAAGCCGGCCAGAAGTACTGGGCGATGCTGAGCAAGGGTGCCAGCCAGCCGTGGCAGGCCACGCTGAAAGAGCTGACCGGCACCGACAAGCTCGATGCCGGCCCGATGATCGAGTACTTCACCCCGGTCAACGAGTGGCTGAAGCAGCAGAACGAAGGCCAGATGTGCGGCTGGCAGGCCAACGCGGCCCCGGCGACGAAATGAAAAAAGGGACGGATCCGAAAGGATCCGCCCCTTTCCGGTAGTGCCGGCCGCTGGCCGGCAACTACGCGATGAAGACCCAACGGGCAGCCGGCCAGCGGCCGGCTCTACCGAAACAGCAGTCAAAGGCCAGATGTGCGGCTGGCAGGCCAACGCGGCCCCGGCGGCGAAATGAGAAAAGGGGCGGGTCCGCGAGGATCCGTCCCTTTTTGGTAGTGCCGGCCCCTGGCCGGCAACTGCACGGTGGAAATCCGTCTGGCAGCCGGCCAGCGGCCGGCTCTACCGCAACAGCGGTCAGCTGTTCTTCTTCGCGGCCATCGCTGCGGCCAGCTCGGCCTTGAATTCCTCGAAGGTCTGGCCCTTCTCCCTGGCTTCGGCCTGTGCGGCATCGCGCAGCGCGTCGGAGTACATCAGGCGCACCGGCGTGCCATTGCGTTCGTGCAGTTCACCGGCCTGCATGATCAGCGCCAGCACCTGCGCAGCGCTCTCGCTGTGGCCCGCGATGCGGCCGTCCATGCCCAGCACCCATTCGCCGTCGCGGCGCACGACACCGGCCAGCAGGGTGCGCTGTGCATCGCGCAGTTCCGCATGCGGCTCCACCGGCGAGGCCTGCGCGGCGGCCTTGTTGGCGGCCTGCTTTTCCTGGCGACGGCGCTGGTCGCGGCGGGTCTTGGAGCTGGTGGACATGGTGCGGTACCGCTGCGAAGGGGGGCGCAAGGATAGCGCACCCCGCCCGCAGCACCGCTTCACACCCCTCAGTCCAGCACTTTGCCGTGCCGCCAGTAGCCCATGAAGGTGATCGCGCGGCGGTCCAGCCCGCAGTCGCGCACCAGATGGCGACGGATCGCCATCACCGCCCCCGCCTCGCCCGCCACCCAGGCATACAGCGGCCCGGCCACACCGGTTTCGGCCTGCTCCCAGAGGATCTGCGTATCGACGTCGATCTCCTCCAGCGCATCGCCGGCAGCCACGCCCGAGGTCGCTGCCAACCGCGCCTGGACCGCCTGCAGCAACCGCTGTCCGTAGGCGGCCTGCCCGCGCGGCAGCCAGACCAGCTCGGCGCTGGAGGGCGCCTTCAGGTGCACCGCATCACCGGCCTGCGCCACCTCCAGCAGCGCCAGCGTGCGCGGTGGGTCGACCATGGCCGCCAGTTCCTCGAGGATGCCGGCCACCGCAGGCAACGCGGTTTCATCGGCCACCAGCAGCACCTGGCCGACACCGGCCGGTGGCTTCCACTCCCAGCCCTCGCTGCTCCCGGCACAGTCGGCGTCCGGGGCCAGCAGCACCACGCGGTCGCCAGGGCGGGCGTGCATGGCCCAGCGCGAGGCGGGGCCGGTTTCGCCATGGATGACGAAATCGACGTCGACCTCGCCCTGCTCGGCGCGCAACTGGCGGATGGTGTAGGTACGCATCGGCGGGCGCTTGTCGTCCGGCAGGGCCCGGTAGCGTGGGTACCAGTCTTCACCGCTGGGGACCTGCGGCACCTCCTGGCCGGGCAAGGGGAAGAACACCTTGATGCGCTGGTCAGGGCCTTCGGTCTTCATCCGCGCCACGTCGGCACCGGTGAACACCATGCGGTCCAGGGAAGGGGAAAGAACGCGGCGCTCCTTCAGCGCCACCTCGAACAGGCGGTAGGTCTGCTGCGCAGCCATGGGGAACCTCATGCAACGACATCGGATTGGCTGGCTGTCGTGCATCCACGCACCGGCTGGCTGGAGTGCCCAGCCTAGTCCGGTCGTTCCTCTTCGCAAGCGTTGCGGGCAAAGCGGCCGGCCCTACCCCTGCGCGCTGCTCAATGGCCCGTGCAGGCCGCCTGTGCCGCGCGTTCACGCTGGTGTTCCCAGTACCAGAACACGAAGCCGGCGGCGAAGAACGCGGCCTGCCCCAGCGCCAGGTGCAGCGGGCTGGCGCTGAGCAGCGGCGACACCACGCCGGCCACCACCGTGCTGATCATCAGCTGCACGAAGGCCTGCAGCGACGAGGCCAGGCCGCGCTGGTGCGGATACATGTCCAGCACCGCCAGCGCCAGGATCGGGAAGATCAGCGCCATGCCCATGCCACCCAGGAAGATCGGCAGCACCGCCCACGGCAGCACGAACTGCGGCGACAGCGCCACGTAGCCGACATTCAGCAGCACCGACAGCGCACACAGGCCGAAACCAATGGACACCTGGCGGGTGGGCGTGGTGCGCCCGGCCATGCGCCCGGACAGGAACGAGCCGGTGGTCATGCCGCCGATGGTGGGGATGAACAGCCAGGCAAAACCACCCTCGCCCAGATGCAGGTGCTGCATCACGAACACCGGCGCCGAGGAGATGTACAGGAAAATGCCGCCGAAACCGATGCTGCCGGCCAGCGCCAGGCGCAGGAACCGCGGGTTGAAACCGATGCGCACGTAATCACGCAGCAGCACGCGCGGCGACAACGGCACCCGTGCCTCCTCCGGATGGGTTTCCGGCAGGTAGCGTGCAGTGGCCGCCAGCAGGAGCAGCGCAAACACCACCAGGAACCAGAAAATCAGTGGCCAGCCAGCGCCACTGAGCAGGATCCAGCCGCCGATGATCGGTGCGATGGCCGGAGCGATGCCGAACAGCATCGAAACCTGGCTCATCAGGCGCTGCGCGTCGTGTCCGTGGTACAGGTCGCGGATCACCGCGCGGCCGACGATCATGCCGACGCCCGCTGACAGGCCCTGCAGCGCGCGGAACGCCAGCAGCGTGGTCAGGTCGGTGGACAGCGCGCAGCCGACCGAAGCGCCGACGAACACCACCAGGCCACCGAGGATCACCCGCTTGCGGCCCCAGGCATCGGACAGCGGGCCGTGCGCCAGGCTCATCAGGCCGTAGAACAGCAGGTACACGCTGATGGTCTGCTGCACCGCCACCTCGTCCACCGCCAGGCGCTGGGCCAGCTGCGGGAACGCGGGGAAGATGGTGTCGATCGAGAACGGACCGAACATGGCCAGGCCGGCGAGCAGCAGGGCCATGCGGCGGGTGGAGGGAGCAACAGCGGCGGTCATGGGAAAGGCGTCCGGCAGGGCCATGCGCGGCACGCACGGCGGGCGCCGGTCCCCTGCAGCAGGGACGGCGCCAGATGAATTCGGGTATCCGCCCATCATAGGTGGGGATTGCGCCTGATGCCATGCAGCAGTGCACAAAACGCACGGACGGGCCATCGGCCATTCAGGCGCGGCCGCCAGGTCCGAAGGCGGCCGCCGCGCCCGCAACGGGCTATAATCGGCGGGCAACACGGTGGGAGAAGCGGAACACCGCTGCCGAAGGCGCAACGCCCGTAATCGCTCAGGCCCGATACCACCCGTAACACAACTCTGGAGAGACCGGTTCGATCCGGCGCCGAAGGGGCACGAAGCTGCGGTCCGCCGCGCTTTTAAACTCTCAGGCAAAAGGACAGAGGGGCGCCCCGCAGACCGCCGACCGGCGGCTTGTGCCCGTGCGTGTGCCCTTTCCTGACGGATCCTTCGCCATGTCCCAGAACACCCCTTCCCTGCGTGAGCTCGAGCACCACAACGCGTTCGTCGAGCGCCACATCGGCCCCAACGACGCCGAGATCGCGCAGATGCTCGACGTCGTCGGCCACGCGTCGCTGGATGCGATGACCGACGCCATCGTGCCGGCCAAGATCAAGTCGCCGGCACCGCTGGCACTGCCGGAGTCGATGACCGAAGTGCAGGCACTGGCGAAGATCCGTGCGATCGCCGACAAGAACACCGTGCTGCGCAGCTTCATCGGCCAGGGTTACTACGGTACCCACACGCCGAACGTGATCCTGCGCAACATCCTGGAAAACCCGGCGTGGTACACCGCCTATACCCCGTACCAGGCGGAAATCTCGCAGGGCCGCATGGAAGCGCTGATCAACTTCCAGACCCTGTGCGCCGACCTGACCGGCATGGAAATCGCCAACGCCTCGCTGCTGGACGAAGCCACCGCCGCCGCCGAAGCGATGACTCTGGCCAAGCGTTCGGCCAAATCGAAGTCGGACACCTTCTTCGTGCACGACGCCGTGCACCCACAGACCCTGGAACTGCTGCGTACCCGCGCCGAGCCCATGGGCATCGTGCTGCGCGTCGGCACCCCGGCCGAAGCACTGGAAGCAGAAGCGTTCGGCCTGCTGCTGCAGTATCCGGACACCTTCGGCCAGGTCGGCGACTACAAGGCGCTGGTCGATGCCGTGCACGCACGCGGCGGCCTGGTGGCCGTGGCCACCGACCTGCTGGCCCTGACCCTGCTGGCTGCCCCGGGCGAATGGGGCGCGGACATCGTGGTCGGCAACAGCCAGCGTTTCGGCGTGCCGTTCGGCTTCGGTGGCCCGCACGCCGCCTTCATGGCCTGCCGTGACGCCTACAAGCGCTCGATGCCGGGCCGCCTGATCGGCGTTTCGATCGATGCCCAGGGCAACCCGGCCTACCGCCTGACCCTGCAGACCCGCGAACAGCACATCCGCCGCGAGAAGGCCACCTCCAACATCTGTACCGCGCAGGTGCTGCTGGCGGTGATGGCCTCGATGTACGCCGTTTACCACGGCCCGGAAGGCCTGACCCGCATTGCCCGCCGCACGCACCGCCTGGCCTCGATCCTGGCCGCAGCGCTGCGCAATGCCGGCGTGCAGGTCGGTGGCGACTTCTTCGACACCCTGCACGTCACCGGCGTGCATGCCGATGAAATCCATGCCAAGGCACGCGCCGCCGGTTACAACCTGCGCGCGATCGACAGCGACTCGGTCGGCATCAGTCTGGACGAGACCACCACCCGCGCCGACATCGTCGCCGTGGCTGCGGTGTTCGGTGCCTCGCTGGACGTCGACGCGCTGGACGCCAGCACCGCCGACGCGCTGCCGGCCGGCCTGCTGCGCCAGTCCGCGTTCCTGACCCACCCGGTGTTCAACACCCACCACAGCGAGCACGAACTGCTGCGCTACCTGCGTTCGCTGGCCGACAAGGACCTGGCGATGGACCGCACGATGATCCCGCTGGGTTCGTGCACCATGAAGCTCAACGCCACCGCCGAGATGATCCCGGTGACCTGGCCGGAGTTCTCGCAGATCCACCCGCTGGTGCCGGCCGACCAGGCGCTGGGCTACAAGGAACTGATCGACACGCTGGAAGCGATGCTGGTCGAATGCACCGGCTACGACGCGGTCAGCCTGCAGCCGAACTCCGGCGCACAGGGCGAGTACGCCGGCCTGCTGGCGATCCGCGCCTACCACCGCTCGCGCGGCGAAGGCCACCGCGACATCTGCCTGATCCCGGATTCGGCGCACGGCACCAACCCGGCCTCGGCGCAGATGTGCGGCATGAAGGTGGTGGTCACCAAGACCGATGCCAACGGCAATGTCGATGTGGAAGACATCCGCCTCAACGCCGAGAAGTACAGCGACCGCCTGGCCGCGATCATGATGACCTACCCGTCCACGCACGGCGTGTTCGAGGAAGAGGTGGTCGAGATCTGCGAGATCATCCACAAGCACGGCGGCCAGGTGTACACCGACGGCGCCAACATGAACGCCCTGGTCGGCGTGGCCAAGCCCGGCAAGTGGGGTTCGGACGTTTCGCACCTGAACCTGCACAAGACCTTCTGCATTCCGCACGGCGGTGGCGGCCCGGGCGTCGGCCCGTGCGCGGTCAAGGAGCACCTGGCGCCGTTCCTGCCGGGCAAGCTGGGTGACAACGGTCCGGTCGGCATGGTCAGCGCGGCCAGCTTCGGCAGCGCCTCGATCCTGCCGATCAGCTGGATGTACATCGCGATGATGGGCCGCGAAGGCCTGCGCAAGGCCACCCAGGTCGCGCAGCTCAACGCCAACTACATCGCCAAGCGCCTGGCGCCGCACTTCAAGACGCTGTACACCGGCCGCAACGGCCTGGTGGCGCACGAGTGCATCCTCGACGTGCGCCCGCTGGAGAAGACCAGCGGCATCGGCGCCGAGGACGTCGCCAAGCGCCTGATCGACTTCGGCTTCCACGCCCCGACCCTGAGCTTCCCGGTGGCCGGCACGCTGATGGTCGAGCCGACCGAGAGTGAGTCGCTGCACGAGCTGGACCGCTTCATCAACGCCATGATCCAGATCCGAGAGGAAATCAGCGCGATCGAAGACGGCCGCCTGGACCGCGAGGACAACCCGCTGAAGAACGCGCCGCACACTGCCACCGCAGTGACCGCCAGCGAGTGGACCCACTCCTACCCGCGCGAACTGGCTGCCTTCCCGCTGGCCAGCCTGAAGCAGAGCAAGTACTGGCCGCCGGTGGCACGCGTCGACAACGTGTACGGCGACAAGAACGTGATGTGCGCCTGCATCCCGGTCGATGCCTACAAGGACGATGAAGTCGAAGCGTGATTGACGGAACGGCCCGCGCAAGCGGGCCGTTTTCATGAGGGTGTGTGGACCAGGGCCCACACGCACAAACATCCGATCACGGGTCCGGCATCTGCCCCAGGCTCAACTGCCACGACACGCCGAAGCGATCCTGCACCCAGCCGTAGCGGTTGCTGAAGTCATAGTCGCCCACCGGCATCAGCCAGTGGCCGCCCTCGCCCAGCACGCGCGCGGCGCGCTCGAACTGCTCGGCGCCGGAGCACTCGACGAACAGCGAGATCGACGGGCTGAAGGTGAAATCGTGCACGTCCAGGCTGTCAAAGCACAGGTAGTGGGTGCCACCGAGCAGGAAGATGGCCTGTCGGACCTGCCCGGGCACGCCGGCACCGGCGCCGTCCGGATGGCGCTGCATTGCCAGCAGGCGGAAATCGGCGAAGGCCTCGGCGTACAGGGCCAGCGCGGCCTCGGCCTGGCCGGTAAACATCAGGAAGGGGCGACTGCGCAGCATGCGGTACTCCCGGTCGACGGGCCGATGACGGCCCACACGATCAGGATGGCACGGCAGATGTGCAGCCCCCGTGGTAGTGCCGGCCGCTGGCCGGCAGCTTCAGTCACGCCTCGCGCATGCGCCGCGCGATGGCGCTGCCGGCGGCGATGGTGGCGGTCAGCGCCACCATCGACAGGAACTGCAGGCGGGTGTGCGACTCGCTCAGCAGCAGGCCGAAGATCAGCGCCAGGATCGCCAGCGCGCAGCAGGTCAGCCACGGGAAGCCCGCCATGCGGAACGGCAGCCGGGTACCCAGGCGATCCGCGCGGCGGCGCAACACCAGTTGTGAGACCAGCGACAGCGTCCACACCAGCAGGCAGGTCGAACCGACGATGTTCAGCAGCACCGGCAGCACCCGGTCCGGGAACAGCAGTTCCATCACCGTGGCGGCGAAACCGAACAGCACGCTGGCCAGCACGGCAATGACCGGCACCTGGCGCGGATCGGTCCAGCCCAGCACGGCCGGGGCTTCGCGGCGCTGCGCCAGTGAATACATCATGCGCGAGGCGCCGTAGAGGTTGGCATTGAGTGCCGACAGCAGCGCGATCACCGCGATCAGGGTGATGGCGGTGCCGGCACCCGGAATACGGGCAATGTCCAGCACGGCGGCGAAGGGCGACTTCAACGCTTCGCTGGTCCACGGCACCACGGCGATGATCACGCTCAGCGAGCCGATGTAGAACACCAGGATGCGCCACGCCACGGTGCGGATGGCACGGGCGATGCTGCGTTCCGGATCTTCGGTCTCCGCCGCCGCAACGGCGACGATCTCGGTGCCACCGAAGGCAAAAACGACAACCAGCAGTGCAGCGCCAATACCGGCCAGGCCCTTCGGTGCGAAGCCACCATGCTCGGTGAAGTTGCTCAGGCCCGGCGAGGTCACCTGCGGCAGCCAGCCCATCAGCAGCGCCACGCCGATGGCGATGAAGGCCAGGATCGCCGCCACTTTGAGGATGGCGAACCAGAATTCGAACTCGCCGAAGTTCTTCACCCCGAGCAGGTTGATCGCGGTGAAGAACAGCATGAAGGCCAGCGCCGCCATCGGTACAGGTACTGCTGGCCAGACCGTGGCCAGCAGCCCGGCCGCTCCCACCGCCTCGGCGGCGATCACGATCACCAGCTGCACCCACCACAACCAGCCGACGGTGGCACCGGCGGTGGCGCCCATGGCATCGGCGGCATAGACCGAGAACGCGCCGCTGGTCGGTTTGGCCGCCGCCATTTCGCCCAGAGCGTTCATCACGATGATCACCAGCGCGCCGGCGACCAGATACGACACCAGGACCGCCGGACCGGCCGCCTGCACACCCACGCCCGAGCCGAGGAACAGGCCGGCGCCGATGGCGCTGCCCAGGCCCATCATGATCAGCTGGCGGGGCTTGAGCGAATGTCCGAGGCGGGACGGTGAAGCGGTCGGAATCGAGTTGGGCATCGGCAGGGCTGGCGGCGGGCTACAGGGGCGACACCTTACCCTGTCCCATGCCCGCGGGGATAGGCACAGCGCAGCAGGCGGCTCAGGCCAGTGCCGGCTCTCCGACACTGCCACCAATACGGGCGCGGTAGGCACGCGGCGAGAAACCGGTTTCAGCCTTGAACTTGCGGGTGAAGGCGCTCTGGTCGCTGAAACCGCAGGCCTGGCCGATGCTGGCGATGCTCTCGTCACCGTGCAGCAGGTGCATGGCCATCTGGATCCGCAGCCGGGTCAGCACCTGCTGCGGGGTCATCTGGAACACCTTGCGGAAGCTGCGCTCCAGCTTGGACAGCGAAAAGCCGGTGATGTCCAGCAGGGTCTGCATGCGCACGTTCTCGGCGTAGTGCGCGTTGAGGTGGGCCAGCGCCAGCCGCAGCTGCTCGTACTGGGTACCCAGACTGTCCTTCTGGCCAAGGTCGCGGGAAATGCCGATCAGGCCCTCTATGGCCCCATCGACCACCAGCGGACGCTTGCAGGTCAGGCACCAGCCCGGTTCGCGGTTGGCGAACAGGTGCAGCTCCATCAGGTTCTCGATCACCTCACCGGCCAGCACGCGGGCGTCCTGGTCCACGTAGTCGGCGCTCAGCCCGGTCGGGTAGATCTCCGCCGCGGTACGCCCGATCACGTCCTTGCGGGCGCGCAGGCCCAGCCGCCGCAGCATGGTCTGGTTGACGTGGGTGTAACGCCCCTGAAGGTCCTTGATGAAGAACAGCACATCCGGGATGGCGTCGAACAGGGCTTCGATGTCGGCGGGCTCGACTCGCATGGAACAAGCATACCCGAGCCTGCTTTTGCCTGTACGTTCACCTTTGCCGGACCTCGGTTTAACGGGCCCGGTTCCAGTGTCGTGGTTCTCTTTGAGCATCCGGAGCCAACGTCAATGGCCGCCAGCAAGCCGACCGGCAAGCGCGCAACCACCCACGCCGAGAACCACCACCGCGGCAACGGCGATGAACTGCACCAGCAGGCCGGGGGCAGTCATCCGGCGATGACCACCGATCAGGGCATCCCGGTGGCAGACAACCAGAACTCCCTGCGGCAGGGACCTCGGGGGCCTACGCTGCTGGAGGACTTCATCCTGCGCGAGAAGATCACCCACTTCGACCATGAGCGCATTCCCGAGCGCATCGTGCACGCCCGCGGCAGCGCTGCGCATGGCTACTTCGAGTTGACCCGATCACTGAAGGCGCATACCCGCGCGCGCATCCTGACCGAGGTTGGCGTGAAGACACCCGTGTTCACCCGCTTCTCGACCGTGGCCGGTGGCGCAGGTTCGGTGGACACCCCGCGCGACGTGCGCGGCTTCGCGGTGAAGTTCTATACCAGGGAGGGCAACTGGGACCTGGTCGGCAACAACATCCCGGTGTTCTTCATCCAGGACGCCATGAAATTCCCGGACTTGGTGCACGCGGTGAAGATGGAACCGGACCGTGCCTTCCCGCAGGCCGCATCGGCCCATGACACGTTCTGGGACTTCATTTCGCTGATGCCCGAATCGATGCACATGATCATGTGGGCGATGAGCGACCGCGCCATACCGCGTTCGCTGCGGATGATCGAAGGCTTCGGTGTGCACAGCTTCCGCCTGCTGAACGAGGCCGGCGAGTCAACGTTCGTCAAGTTCCACTGGCGGCCCAAGCTGGGTATCCAGTCCACGGTCTGGGACGAAGCGCTGAAGCTGCAGTCGGCCGACAATGACTTCCATCGCCGTGACCTGTTCGAGGCCATCCAGCGCGGCGACTTCCCGGAATGGGAACTGGCGGTGCAGTTGTTCACCGAAGAAGACGCCGACGCATTCCCGTTCGATCATCTGGACCCGACCAAGATCATTCCCGAATCGCTGGTGCCGTTGCAGGTCATCGGGCGCATGGTGCTGGACCGCTGGCCGGACAACTTCTTCGCCGAGACCGAGCAGGTGGCTTTCTGCCCGGCCAACGTGCCACCGGGCATCGACTTCAGCAACGACCCGCTGCTGCAGGGGCGCCTGTTCTCCTACCTGGACACCCAGCTGCTGCGCCTGGGCGGCCCGAACTTCCACCAGATCCCGGTGAATGCGCCCAAGTGCCCGTTTGCCAATCATCAGCGCGACGGCCACATGCAGATGCAGGTTCCCAAGGGTCGGGTGGCCTACGATCCCAGTTCGCTGCAGGAGGACACCCCGCGCGAGACGCCTGCCGGATTCCGCAGCCATGCCAGCGCCGACGATGGCCGCAAGGGTCGCACCCGCGCGGAGAGTTTCGCCGACCACTACAGCCAGGCCCGCATGTTCTTCCGCAGCCTCGAAAAGCCGGAGCAGGCCCACCTGGCATCGGCGCTGGTGTTCGAGTTGTCCAAGGTGGAAACGCTGAAGGTGCGGGTACGCACCGTCAGTCACCTGCGCAACATCGATGACTCACTGGCGCAGCGCGTGGCCGATGGTCTGGCGTTGCCTGCACTGCCCGACCCGGCGCCGACCGCTACTCCAGTGCGGGACATGCCCCCGGCCCCCGAGGTGCGCGTGATTGGGCGCAACGAGCCTACCCTGCAGGGTCGCTGCATCGGCATCCTGTTCGATGAAGGCTCCGACGCCCGGATCATTGCCAGCCTGAGCAAGGCAGCCAGGAAAGCAGGTGCGGATGTGAAGCTGGTCGCCCCCAGAGTGGGTGGCGCCACGCTCAGCGATGGCGCGCTGCAGGCGGCGGATGGGCAACTGGCGGGCACCCCGTCGGCCGTGTTCGATGCAGTAGCCGTGGTGCTCAGCCCGGAAGCGGCGAAGGCCTTGTCGAAAGAGAGTGCAGCCATCGAATTCGTCAGCCAGGCGTGGGCGCACCTGAAGGCCATCGCCAGCGATGCGGGCGGCCAGACGCTGCTGAAGGCGGCAAGGGTCGGCAACGACGCCGGCATCGTCGAAGCGGAAGACGCCAAGGCATTCCTGGCGGCGGCCGCCACCCGCCAGTGGGCGCGCGAACCCAAGCTGCGCCTGCTGGCCTGACTACAACACCAGGAGAACTGTCATGCCCCGTGGTGACAAATCCGCATACTCCGATAAACAGAAGCGCCAGGCCGAGCACATCGAGGAAAGCGAGCGCGAGCGCGGTGCCAGCGAAGGCACCGCCGAGCGCATTGCCTGGGCGACCGTGAACAAGCAGGATGGTGGTGGCAAGCGTAGCGGCAGCGCGCGCAAGGGTACGAAGAAGGCGACCAGCAAGAAGGCTGCCAAGAGGGCGCCTGCCAGAAAGTCGGGCACAAAGAAGGCCACGACCAAGGCGACGGCGGCGAAGAAGGCCCCTGCGAAGAAGACGACAGCCAGGAAGGTGGCGGCAAAGAAGGCACCGGCTCGCAAGACAGCCACAAAGAAGACCGCAAAGAAGACAGCGGCCAAGAAGGCCGGTACAGCCGCCTCGCGCAGTGCTGCAGCGAAGAAGGCGGCGAAGACACGTGCGGCGAAGAAGACCGTGCGCAAGGTGGCAGCGAAGAAGGCCGCGCGTACCCGCGCGCGCGGCTGAGTCCTTCGATCAGGGCGACAGCGTCCTCATCCACGCGGCAACTTCGGCTGCGGCTGCGTCAGCGCGTGCCTGCAGCAGCAGATGCGGCCCTTCCAGCGAAACATGCCGGGCATCCGGCAAAAGGGCCTGCAGTTCTGCCACGCTGGGCGGCCACAGCAGGCGGTCATGGCACGCGTGCAGGCACAGCGTCGGCACGTCGATTGCCGGCAGCAATGCGCGTACGTCGACGCGCAGGGTCGCTGCGGCGCGTCGCCGCAGTGTGGCCGCCGGAATCCGGGCCAGCGCATCGCGCAGCATCGACAGGTGCTCGCGGGTGCGCCACCACCCCAGCAGCAGGCCCGCCAGCAACGCCACGGGAGGCAGAGGCCAGGTCGGCGTCAGCAGGGCTGCGCTGGCTGCCGGCAATGGCACCGGCCGACGCGCAAAGGTCGCGGCAAGCACCAGTCCGCGCAGCCCGGCGGGCTGTCGCGTGGTCAGTTCAACCGCCAACGGGCCCGAGAAGGACTCGGCAAGCAGGATGAAGGGATGGCCGGGCAGCTGCGACCACAGCCGTTGGGCCAGCGTGGCGTGATCCTGCCCTCCCTGCGCAGGCAGCGTAATCGCCTGCGTCGTCAGCCTATTAGCCTGGAGTGCTGACAGAAACGGGATCGACAGCCTGCCGGAGCCATCCAGCCCGGGCAGCATCAGCACGTGCTGCGGCGTGGGTGATGCTGAATCACAGCCCGGCTTTTCCTCGCTCCCGATTCCCATGTCACCTCCTTTGCTGGCAAGCATCGCCCACATCGGCAGGCAGCGGAACCTTCGCTCCGGCTCTCCTGCTGCTTTGCCGGTCAAGGTTGAGCGATACTCCCCGCTCTGCCGCGGGACGCGGCTGCCAATGAGAGCCTCTGATGCGATGGACCTACGCGCTGGCCATGATGGTCATGATGCTGCCACTGAACAGTTCCGCCAACGATGGCTGGATAAACGGGGCAGGCAAGGCGATGCCGGAGACCGATGCCATGAAATCCAGCGGTGGCTTTGCGGCATCGCTGCTGGTCACCTCCGATGCCGACTGGCGGGCCAAGTGGGAAACCCCACCAGAGACCACTCCCGGTTTTACCCAGGCCGACGAAGTCCACCCGGGCGGTGAATTGTTCCTGCTGACATTCCTGTCCAACCCGCAACTGGATGAGAACCGCGTACCCAAGGTGCACTGCGATCTGCGCATGCTGCGCCCGGACGGCACTACCAGCATCGACGAACGCGATGTTCCCTGTTTCACCGCTGCCCTGCCCGGCCCGCCAACCCTGTTGTACATGACCAACCTGCACCTGAAGTTCGTGGCCGAGGCCAGTGATCCGAAAGGCACGTGGACTGCGCAGGTGGTGGTCAGGGATCTGCTGCGGAATGTGAGCCTGCCTCTGCAGGCTCACTTCGACGTCCGTTGAACGGAGGCGTGCGGATGAAGATGCGGCGATTACTGAGCTGGACCGGTCTTGCGCTTTGCGTGGTCTACCTGCTGTTGACCGCATGGCTGGTTCACGGCGCGCAGTCGGATGCGGACCCGAAGGGGGCCTATATCCTGATGTCGCTCCCCATCACCCTGCAGTCTGCTGCACTCGATGCCATCGGCGCAGGCAGCCTGCTGTACCGCAAACCCTGGTCGACCGCGTATGCAGTACTGGTTCCGCCAACACTGCTGTTGCTGTACGCAGCGGGCTGGCTGATCGAACGCGCCGCGCGCGGCCGCTAGCCAGCGGCACCGACCGGTGGCGTGCATGCGGTGCCCTGCATGCGGGGCATCGCGATGCAGGGCGTCATCCAACATCCAGTCGCAGGTTGCTTACGCCGCCTGCGCAGGCACGATGGGCATGCGCGCGCCCTGCTCCACCTTGAACACCGCCACCGACGTGGTCAGCGCATGCGCCTGTTCTTCCAGCGCGCGGCTGGCGGCAGTGGCTTCTTCCACCAGCGCAGCGTTCTGCTGGGTCACCTGGTCCATCTGCACCACCACCTGGTTGACCTGCTCGATACCGGCGGCCTGTTCCTTGCTGGCCGCTGCGATGTCGCTCATCAGCTGCGTGGTGCGCGAGCTGGCCTGGGCCACGCGGGCGATCGCGGCTTCCGATTCAACGGTCACCGCCAGGCCGCTCTTCACCTTGGCAGCGGCGTCTTCGATCAGCTCCTTGATCTCCTTGGCGGCGACACCGGCACGCTGTGCGAGCGTGCGTACCTCGCTGGCGACCACGGCAAAACCACGGCCCTGCTCACCTGCACGCGCGGCTTCAACCGCAGCATTCAGCGCCAGGATGTTGGTCTGGAACGCGATGCCGTCGATCACGGTGGAGATTTCCGAGATGCGTGCCGAGGACTGATCGATCTCACTCATCACCGACGCCATCTGCGCCATCGCCTGCTCGGTTTCGCGTACGGCGGCACCGGCGGCGTGCGCTTCACTGTCGGCCTGACGAGCGAGCTCGGCATTCTGGCGCACAGTCGAGGTCAGTTCCTCCATCGATGCGGCGGCTTCTTCCAGGTTGGCGGCCTGCTGCTCGGTGCGGCGCGACAGGTCGTTGTTGCCGGCGGCCAGTTCCTGCGCCGCGTTGTTGATGCTGTCGGCGGCCACCTGGATGCCACGTACGATGCCGGTCAGCTGCGCGGTGGTGGTGTTGGCGTCGTCACGCATGCGGGCGAATACACCGTCGTACTCGCCGTCCATGCGTGCAGTCAGGTCGCCGTGCGAGATCGCACGCAGCACATCGGAGACATCAGCGATGCTGGCCTGCGAACTGGCCATCATGCCGTTGAGGTGCTCGACCATCGCCTTGAACTGGAACTGGAACGCAGCAGCATCGCCACGCATGCTGAAATCACCGGCGCGCGCGGCCCGGGCCAGTGCATCGATCTGCGCGTTGATCGCCATCAGGCTCTGCTTCACTGCGGCCAGAGTGCGGGTCAGCGTCCCCTTCTCGCCCGGGTAGTCCGGCAGGTCGCGGCTGAGGTCACCGATGGCGTAACGCTGCATCACTTCGGCCATCAGCAGTTCCACCTGCACGTGCGATTCGACCAGGCTGTTGGTGGCCTGCACCATGCGGCCGAAATCACCGGGGAAGGCGCTGGCGTCCATGCGGTAGCGGATCGCACCCTCCTCGTGCTGTTCGGCCATCTGCAGCTGCGCGCCGATCGCCGCCTGCACACTCTGGCGCACGCTGGCCATCGCCTCGCCCAGCTGGGTCAGTTCGTCACGGCCGCCGAGGCGGAACTCCTGATCCAGCTGGCCCTTGGACAGGCGCTCGGCCAGGTTCACCGCGCGGGCCAGCGGGCCGGTCAGGCTGCGCCCGATCATCACCGAGGCGGCGATGCCCACCAGCAGCGCGACGCCGCCCAGCACCAGCAACTGCAGCAGGCTGCGCTCGCCCAGGCGGATCGCCTCGGCGGCCGCCTCACGGCTTTCCTTCTCTTCGAAGTCCACGCCATCGGACAGCGCCTTGTTCCAGCCGTTGGCGGCTTCCTGCACCGGGCCCAGGGTCAGCGCCACGGCGCCCGGGTAGTCGCCCTGCTCCATCAGTTCGCTGGTCTGCTTGTTGAGCGGACGCGCGATGGCACGCTTGGCGGCGATGGTTTCGGCAATGGCCTTGCCCTCGGCGTCGCTGGGCAGCGCCTGGTAGGCGGTCCAACTGGCCTCATAGCGCTTGACCAGATCGGCGATGCGCTGCTCATCATGGCCACGGTCATCGCCCTGGCGGATCAGCATCTCGCGGCGAACGACCATCATCTGGTTGTTGGCATCGAGCATCTGCGAGAGCAGGCGCACCTTGGCCACGCTGACATCGACCACCTGCTGCATCGCGCGCTTCTGCACGACACTGGCGGTGGCGCCGGTGGCCACCACGGCCGCAACCAACAGCAGCAACAGGCCAAAGCCCAGCCCAAGACGCCAGGCAACCCTGACATTCCTCAAGTAGTTCATCGGTACATCCAAAACGGGGGGATGTGGCGTTATCGGCGGCCCGCCAGGCAATCTTGATCGCCAACCGCCAATGGCGTGGGGCACCATTCACCTTGGTGAGCCCTTGGCCGGCGGCACCCGCGCGGGGACGGTGGCGCAACGACCCGACTGCTCATGCAGACGTCAGATCTCTTTCACGGCGGCTCGGCGCGGCCTGCAGGCAAGGTGGTGGCGTCATCTGCTGGAGTTCCCAATGCCATTACCCGTGTACCGATCCACCCTGCTCGCTCTCTCGCTGCTGGCATCGCCGGCGTTCGCGCAGGCACCGCCGCCTGGACTGCCCGCCCCCATCGCCGAGAAGGCCGGACCGGACACCGCAGCACGTTCCGCCCTGCATGCCCAGGTGCTGCTGGATCGCGCGAATTTCTCGCCCGGCCAGATCGACGGTGAAGTGGGCAGCAACCAGCGGCGCGCGGTGTCGGGTTTCCAGGCGGCGCACGGCCTGACCGTCACCGGTGAACTGGACGACGCGACCTGGCAGGCCCTGCAGGCTGATACGGTCACCCCCCTGGCCAGCTACACGCTGACCAGCGAGGATGTCGCCGGGCCGTTCCAGGCGGTGCCGAAGGGCCCCGCCGCACAGGCCAAACTGAAATCGCTGGGCTTCAACAACGTCGAAGAGTCGCTGGGCGAACGCTTCCACGCATCCCCTGAGCTGTTGAAGCTGCTCAATCCGGGCGTGGATCTGAGCAAGGCGGGCAACCGCATCCAGGTGCCCAATATCGCACCATCGCCGCTACCGAAGGCGGCCAAGGTGGTCGTCGACAAGTCCGATTCCAGCCTGCAGTTGCTGGATGCGCAAGGCAAGGTGATCGCTCAGGTGCCGGTTTCCTCCGGCAGCCAGCATGATCCGCTGCCGATCGGCGAATGGAAGATCCTGGGCGTGTATCGCGACCCGCCGTTCCACTACAACCCCAAGCTGTTCTGGGATGCGCGCAAGGGCGAAAAGAAGGCGACACTGCCGCCGGGCCCGAACAATCCAGTCGGCCGGGTCTGGATCGACCTGTCCAAGCCACACTACGGCCTGCATGGCACGCCCGAGCCCGGCCATGTCGGCAAGACCGAGTCACATGGTTGCGTGCGCATGACCAACTGGGATGCGCTGCGCGTGGCCGATGCGGTGGATACCTCCGTCCCCGTGGTGATGCAGGAGTGAGCCGATGCGTCTTTCGCAGCTGATCGTGCTGGGCGTGCTGCTGGGACTGGGGGCCGGCTGGTGGCTGCGCCGCGATGCAGGCGAGCCGGTAGCCGCCTCGCTGCCGGAAGCACAACCGGCAGCCGCTGTGGCGCCGGCCAAGGGATCGGTAGCGCCGCTCGACACGGCCCCTGCCCCCGCCGCCACCGCACCGTCAGCCGCGCGGACTGCGGATGCGCCGTCGGGTCTGCTGCTGCCGGTACAGGGCGTCCTGGCCTCCCAGCTGCGCGACACGTTCACCGATGCGCGTAGCGAAGGCCGCGTGCACGATGCCATCGACATCATGGCCACCGCCGGTACGCCGGTGCTGGCAGTGGCCGATGGCACGGTGGAAAAACTGTTCAACAGCGAGCGCGGTGGCCTGACGATCTACCAGTTCGAGCCCAGTGGCCGCTGGTGCTACTACTACGCGCATCTGCAGCGCTACGCCGATGGCCTGGCGGAGAAGCAGGTGATCAAGCGCGGAGACGTCCTCGGCTATGTCGGCAGCACCGGCAACGCCAGTGCCGAGGCTCCGCATCTGCACTTTGAAGTGCACGTGCTGGGGCCGGAGAAGCAGTGGTGGAAGGGGGAATCGATCAATCCGTATCCACTGCTGAATCCGCCTGCTTCGAAGCCCGGTGCTGCCAGCGCCGCAAAGTGAACGTGAACACCGCCAAGGCAGCTCCTGGAATCAGCAGGAGCAGTGCCGCCACTTTCCAGAAGAAGAACGGCCACAACCAGACATAATCCAGGTCAGTCAGCTTCAACAGGTCCAGTGGCGGCTGCAGCTCGACGGTGGCCGCGCGATCGGCCAGCGCCGGGTCCACCTCCAGCACGGTTAGCCGCACCCATGAGCGGCCGCGTGGCAATGCATCGCCGCGACCATAGCCGAAGTAGGACGCCATGAGGCCGCTGGACTCAACCGAAGCCAGCCCACGATTGATGCCCTGTCCGGCCACTCCCGAACGCTCCCCTGCGCGGAAGTCTCCATGATCGGTCGGAGTTTCGATGCGCAGCAGCACCTCGGGGTCAGCGTCCGTACCGTCCGCGGCATAGCGCAGGCGCAGCCGCAGTTGATCATCGATGAGGCGGTAGACGGTGATCTGGGCGGTTGCGCCAGGGCTCAGCACCAACGGCACCGTCTGCGTGCGCGAAGCCAGGGTATTGGCTGCCGCGCCCAGCACCAGTACCAGGCAGGCGATGCCCCACAGGCTCCACAACACCCACAGGGTGATCCGCACGGCCGTTTCGCCCTTCACGCTGACATCCTGGTCATCGCTTTGCTTCCTCGCCGACCCCGCTGACACAGTAACGAAAAAGCCCCGCTTGCGCGGGGCTTTTCCTGTCACCTACGCCGGGCAGCGCCCGGCGTTACCTCAGGCAAACGGATCCTGCAGGACCATGGTGTGGTCGCGGTCCGGGCCGGTGGAGACGATGCTGATCGGGCAGCCGGCCAGCTCTTCCAGCGAACGCAGGTAGGCGCGCGCAGCCGGCGGCAGGTCGTCCCAGTTGGTGATGCCGTGGGTGTTCTCGCTCCAGCCCGGGAACTCCAGGTACACCGGCGTGCACTCTTCCCAGCCCTGCGCGTCCAGCGGCGCGTACTCGGTGCGCTTGCCGTTGTATTCGTAGGCGATGCAGACCTTCAGCTTTTCCATGCCGTCCAGCACGTCCAGCTTGGTGATGCACAGGCCGCTGATGCCGTTGATGGCCACGGCACGCTTCAGCGCGACGATGTCCATCCAGCCACAACGACGCGGACGGCCGGTCGACGCACCATACTCGGCGCCGCGGTCACGGATGCCCTGGCCGACTTCGTCGTCCAGCTCGGTCGGGAACGGGCCACCGCCGACGCGGGTGGCGTAAGCCTTGGCGATGCCCAGCACGTAGTCGATCGAATCGGCGCCGACGCCGGAACCGGCCAGCGCGCCACCGACGGTGGTGTTGGAGCTGGTGACGTACGGGTAGGTGCCGTGGTCGATGTCCAGCAGCGCGCCCTGCGCGCCTTCGAACAGCACGCGCTTACCCTGCTTGCGCAGGTCGTGCAGGATGCCGGCCACGTCGGACTTCATCGGCTGCACGTATTCGCCGAAGGCCAGCGCTTCGTCGAAGGTCTTCTGGAAGTCGACCGCATCGGTGTTCAGATACTTGGTCAGCACGAAGTTGTGGTAATCCAGCGCGGTGCGCAGCAGTTCTTCCAGCTGCTTCGGGTAATGCAGGTCGGCGATGCGGATGCCGCGACGCGCCACCTTGTCTTCGTAGGCCGGGCCGATGCCACGGCCGGTGGTGCCGATCGCCTTGCCACCGGCAGCGCGCTCGCGCGCCTGGTCCAGGGCGATGTGGTACGGCATGATCAGCGGCGCGGCCGGGGAGATCTTCAGGCGCGACCGCACTTCCACGCCGGAGGCTTCCAGCTCGGCGATTTCCTTCTGCAGCGCGGCCGGCGAGATCACCACGCCGTTGCCGATCAGGCACAGCGCGTCGTCACGCAGGATGCCCGACGGGATCAGGTGCAGGACGGTCTTCTTGCCGTTGATGACCAGGGTGTGGCCGGCGTTGTGGCCGCCCTGGAAGCGCACGACGGCGCCGATTTCCTCAGTGAGCAGATCGACGATCTTGCCCTTGCCTTCATCGCCCCACTGGGCACCCAACACTACGACAGACTGACCCATGACGGGCTCCTCGATTTGTTGCGGCCATCGGGGCCGCGGACGGGTAAACCGTGGCGGGGCTGGCCAGCACCTGCAAGGCGGCTCCAAACGGGGAGCGGCCGGCGATGGAAGGCCCAGACACGGAAAAAGCCGAACGGGGAGGCCCGTCCGGCTTTTGTGCATTATCCGGGTTTCCGGGGTCGGGTGCCACCTTTCCGACGGGTGGCTTTACCGGCCGGTCAGCCGCCCCGCCCGGTCGTCCCGGCCACTCAGGCCCCGCCCGGTAGTGCCGGCCGCTGGCCGGCAATGCCAACCAAGGTTGGCATCCACCAGAGCCGGGCCACGCAGGTGAACGCAGGCGGGCGCGCCGGCCGCTGGCCGGCAACGCCAACCAAGGTTGGCATCCACCAGAGCCGGGCCATGCATGTGAACGCAGGCGGTAGTGCCGCACCCACCACAGCAGGCTCAGGCCGGCCAGCAGCACCAGCCCACCGAAGCTGCGCAGGGCCGGGCTGGGCAGGTCCAGCAGGCGCTCGGCCATGCGCTTCCAGGCGAACGGGGCGACGAACAGGAACAGGCCTTCCAGCACCGCGACCAGGCAGACAGCGGCAAACAGATCTTTCATGGGGGACTCCGGAAAAAGCACGGGGCCCGGCATATGGCCGGGCCCCGTGGGGTACTGCCCTGCGACCTCAGCGGTCGTTCTTCAGGTACTGCAGGAACGGGTCGTTCTTGTCGAGCACGATCACGCCGTTGCCGTCGGTCATGGAGCCACGGTAGGCCTCCAGGCTGCGGTAGAACGCATAGAACGACGGATCGGCCGAGCCGGCCTTGCCGTAGATGCGGGCCGCCTCGGCATCGCCTTCACCGCGCAGGCGCTGGGCATCACGCTCGGCCTCGGCGATCAGCACAGTGCTGTCACGGTCGGCCTGGGCGCGGATGGTCAGCGACTGCTCCTCGCCCTCCGCGCGCAGCTTTGCGGCTTCCTGCTTGCGCTGGGCACGCATGCGCTCGTACACGTCGTTGATCACCTGGCTGTCGGTCGGCAGGTCCACCTGCTTGATGCGCAGGTCGATCATCTGCATGCCCAGGCCGGCCACCGCTTCGTTGATCCCCTTCAGCTGCTCGGCGATCAGCTCGCTGCGGTCGCCGGAGACCAGCTGCTGCAGGGTGCGCGAGTTGATCTGGTTGCGCAGCGAGTCGGTGATGATCGGTGCCAGGCGGGCGTTGGCGATGCGCGGATCGCCGCCGGTGGCACGGAAGTAGTCACCCACGTTGGAAATGTAGCCGATGGCGAAGAAGTCGACGCTGACGTCCTTCTGCTCGGCGGTGAAGTAGCGCGCCGGCGCGGTGTCGAGCACCTGGAAGCGGCGGTCGAAGACCTTCACCGTTTCCACCACCGGCACCTTGAAGTGCAGGCCCGGCTTGATGTCCGAACGCACCACCTTGCCCAGGTTCAGCACCATGGCGGTCTGGTCCTCACGGACCACGTACACCGAGCCGAGCAGGCCCAGCACCACCGCCACGATCACGGCGATCCAGATAGGACTCTTCATCGGCTGCCCTCCTCACGGCCGCTCGGTCGCCCGGTCGGGCGGCCCACCGGCCGGCCCGGATCACGGGAAGCTTCCGTCGCTGCACCCGGCAGCGACGGCATCACCACGTCCGGGTTGGCCACTGCGGCCGGAGCCGACGTGCTCGGACGGGTATCGCCGGTCATCGGCACGTAGATCAGCTGGCGGCCATCGCCACCGATCACCTTGCGGTTCTCGCTCAGTACCTGCTGCACGGTCTCCAGCCACAGGCGCTTGCGGGTCACTTCCGGGGCGTCCTTGTACTGGGCCTGCAACAGGCTGAAGCGCTGCGCGTCACCCTCGGCCTTGGACACCACGGCCTGCTTGTAGCCTTCGGCAGTGGTACGGGCGCGCGAGGCCTGGCCCCGGGCTTCCGGCACGACCTTGGCGGCGTAGGCCTGGGCTTCGTTGATCAGGCGTTCCTTGACCTGCTGGGCACCGTTGACCTCGTCGAAAGCCGGCTTCACTTCTTCCGGCGGACGGGCATCCTGCAGGGTCAGGCCGGTCACGGTCAGGCCGGTCTTGAACGCCTTCAGCAGCGCCTGCAGGCGCTCCTCGGCGGCCACGGCCAGCGGGCCACGGTTGTTCAGCACGGCGTTGAGATCGGCGCGGCCGACTTCCTCGCGTACGGCGCTCTGCGCCGACTGCTCCAGCACCTGGTTGGCATCGACGGTGCCGAACAGGTACTGCTGCGGGTCGTCGATGCGGTACTGGACGTTCAGCGAGACGTTGACGATATTCTCGTCGCGGGTCAGCACCGGCACCTGGATCGAGAACGTCTTGATCTCGGTGGCGTTGACCTTGGTGACCGATTCGATCGGCCACGGCAGCTTGAAGTTCGGGCCGGGCTGCAGGATGCGCGAGAACTGGCCGAAGCGCAGCACCACGCCACGCTGCTGTTCGCCGATCAGCTGGAAGCTGGAGAACAGCACCAGCAGCACCACGGCTGCCACCACCCAACGCACGATGCCGCCGTCGAACAGGTCCTTCAGCGGCCCGGGCAAACCGCCCCAGCCACCACCATTGCCACCGCCGCGTGACCCGAACGGCCCGCGTCGATTGTCCTCGGGGCCTTGTCCGCCCTTGTTGCCGCCGGGTGTATTCCAGGCCATGCACGCTCCATCAAGATTTGGGCTGCGGCGCGGGCCCTTCCCGCACCGCCAGCCGTGAAACCATCACCGATCATACAAGATGGGGCGGATCGGCAGGATCGAAAGGGGGGCAACGGGGTAAGGTGGCGTTTTCCTCGAAGTCAGGCAACGCCGATGGCCCCCACCACCCCGTTCACCGCCTTCCGCATCGAAAACGACGACGGCGGCTACCGCAGCGGCCTGGTCCGGCTCGGGGTCGACGACCTCAACCCCGGCCAAGTGCTGATCCGCGCCCACTGGTCCTCGGTCAACTACAAGGACGCGCTGGCCGGTACTGGAAAAGGGAAGATCCTGCGCCGCTTCCCGCTGGTGGGCGGCATCGATGTGGCCGGCACCGTGGTCGCCAGCACCGACCCGGACTGGCTTGAAGGCGACGCGGTGCTGGCCACCGGCTGCGGCCTCAGCGAGACCCGCGACGGCGGCTACAGCCAGTACGTGCGGCTGGAATCGCGCGCGGTGATCGCCCAGCCGGCCGGGCTGACCCCACGCGAGGCGATGGTGCTGGGCACCGCCGGCTTCACTGCGGCGCTGGCCCTGCTGCGCATGCAGGACAACCGCCAGACCCCGGAACTCGGCCCGCTGGCGGTCACCGGTGCCAGCGGCGGTGTCGGTGCGCTGGCGCTGTCCATCTTCAGCCGTGCCGGCTACAGCGTGCACGCGGTCAGCGGCAAGCCGGACCAGGCAGGATTCCTGCGCAGCATCGGCGCCACCGAGGTACTGCCGCGCGACGCGCTGGCCGACACCGGCGCGCTGCAGTCGGCCCGCTTCGGGGGTGGCCTCGATAATGCCGGAGGCGACATGCTGGCCAGCCTGCTGGCGCAGACCGTGCCCTACGGCAGCGTGGTCAGTGCCGGCCTGGCAGCCAGTCCGACGCTGGACATGACGGTGATGCCGTTCATCCTGCGCGGTGTCTCGCTGCTGGGCGTGTCCTCGGCCAATGCGCCACGCGGACTGCGTGAGGAAGTGTGGTCGCGGCTGGGGAGTGACTGGAAGCCGCAGCACCTGGACCGCATCTGCACCGCCGAAGTCGGCCTCGATGGCCTTCCTGCCGTGTTCGAACGGATGCTGGCGGGCGGTTCGCTGGGTCGCACCGTGGTGCGGATCGACTGAACGTCGCAGGCAGGCGACGGACGGCAGACGTGGCCCTCCCGCCGGTAATGGGCCCGCACTACACTGCGGGCATTACATGGGGAACAACATGGCACGCATTCTGATCGTCGACGACTCACCGTCGCAGCTGTTGGGGATACAGCGCATCGTCGAGAAGCTCGGGCACCAGATCCTGACCGCCACCGATGGCGCCGCCGGGGTCGAAACCGCCAAGGCCGAGCTGCCCGACCTGGTCCTGATGGACGTGGTGATGCCCAACCTCAACGGCTTCCAGGCCACCCGTACCCTCGCCCGCGACGAGGCGACCCGGCATATCCCGGTGATCCTGGTGACCACCAAGGACCAGGACACCGACCGCATGTGGGGCATGCGCCAGGGCGCCAAGGCCTACATCACCAAGCCGTTCTCGGAGGACGAGCTGTCCGAGGTGCTGGAGCGCGTGTTCGCGGGCCAGGGCTGAGACGCGCGCGGTAGTGCCGGCCGCTGGCCGGCAACCACGCATCACCGTCCAGGGCAATGAAGTTGCCGGCCAGCGGCCGGCACTACCTTCAAATGGTCTCGCCGAACGCCTTGGCCAGATTGCGGTACGCCTTCTTCTGCGCCTCATCGGTCGCAGCCGGGGCCACGATCTCGATCTCGACGATCTGGTCGCCATCCGGGTTGCCCGGCAGGCCGCGCCCGCGCAGGCGCAGCTTGCGACCGGCATCGGAATCGGCCGGAATCTTCAGTTCCACCGCGCCGCCCAGGGTCGGCACGCTGATGCTGGTGCCCAGCGCGGCCTGCCACGGCGTGAGCGGCAGCGTATAGAGGATGTTGCGGCCATCGACCTCGAACTGCGGGTGGGCGGCGTATTCCACTTCCAGCAGCAGGTTGCCGCCATGGTTGCCCTGCCCTGCCAGGCGGATCACCTGGCCCGGGCGGATGCCCTTGGGCACGCGCACGTCCAGCTGCTTGCCGTTGACGGTGATGCGCAGGCTGTCGCCGCTGTAGGCCGCTTCCAGTGGCACCGACAACTTGGCGCGGGTATCGCGGTTGGGCGCATGGCCCTGGCTGCTGAAGCCCGGACCGGCCCCCGCGCCCGCTCCACCGCGCTGGCGCGCGAACAGGCTTTCGAAGAAGTCGCTGAAGCCGCCGTTGGGGCCGCCGCCACCGAACACTTCCTCGAAATTGAAACCACCGGCGCCGCCGTAGTTCGGCGGCACGTTGAACTCCTCGCCCGGGCGATAGCCCTGCGCGCGCAGCTGGTCGTAGGCCGCGCGCTTTTCCGGATCACGCAGCGCCTCGTAGGCCTCGTTGACCGCCTTGAACTTGTCTTCGGCCCCAGCCTCCTTGCTGACGTCCGGGTGGTACTTGCGTGCCAGCCGGCGGTAGGCGGTCTTGATCTCCGCCTCGCCCGCGCTCGGTTCCACCCCCAGGGTGGCGTAGTAATCCTTGAATTCCATCCAGCTACCTCGATTCGCTTCGGCCGCGCCGGTGGCGCCGCCCCGGGTTCATTCTACGCGCCTGCGAGGCTACGCCGCCCCTCGTGCGGCCCCGGTGAGGCCGACTGATCCTGCGCAATGCGGCTGCCATCCCCGTGCGCCACGCTGTGGCTGGAAGCCCCTGCCACAACGCCGGAAGATGGGGCCTGCACACCGGGTTTCCAATGTCTTGACGCCCCTGTCCCATCCGGCCCACTAGCCTCCCCCAGCAAGGAGTTCCCATGACCATCCATGTCGGCGACCGCATTCCGGAAGTGACCCTCAAGCGCATCCGCGAGGGCATTGAAACGCTTGATACGCATTCGTTGTTCGATGCGCGCAAGGTGGTGCTGTTCGCCGTGCCCGGCGCGTTCACCCCGACGTGCTCGGCACGTCACCTTCCCGGCTACGTCGAAAAGTTCGAGGCCTTCCGCCAGCGCGGCATCGACGTCTACTGCATGGCCGTCAACGACCCGTTCGTGATGAAGGCCTGGGCCGCCGACCAGAGCGTGCCCGACGGCCTTCTGATGCTGTCCGACGGCAATGCCGAGCTGACCCGCGCCCTGGGTCTGGAGCTTGATGCGAGCGCGTCGGGCATGGGAATCCGCTCTCGTCGTTTTGCCCTGTACGTCGACAACGGCGTAGTTCGAGAGGCCTGGGTTGAACAGCCCGGCCAGTTCGAAGTGTCTTCGGCCGAGTACGTGCTGGAGCATCTCCCCACCTGATTCCCCACCGCAGAAGGAAACGGCCAGCCATGTCCAGCAAGCCAGCCAAAGCCAGCAAGCCCGCCGCGAACGTTCCTGGCATCAGCGATCGCGCAACCCTGCGCGAGCGCGCCCGGCGCAACCTCGAAGACGGGGCGATCACAGACAGCTACAGCGCTGACCGCGAGGTGGTGATCAAGCTGCTCAACGACGCACTGGCCACCGAGTACGTCTGCGTTCTGCGCTACTACCGGCACTACTTCATGGCCAAGGGCATGCTGGCCGACGCGGTCAAGGCTGAGTTCCTCGAGCATGCACAGCAGGAGCAGGCGCATGCCGGCAAGCTGGCCGAGCGCATCGTCCAGCTGGGCGGCGAGCCCGACCTCAATCCGGATACGCTGACCGCGCGTTCGCACGCCGAATACAAGGAAGGCAGCGACCTGCGCGACATGGTGCGCGAGAACTTGGTGGCCGAGCGCATCGCCATCGACAGCTATCGCGAGATGATCAACTTCATCGGTGACCGCGATACCACCACCAAGCGCATCCTTGAAGAGATCCTGGCGCAGGAAGAAGAGCACGCCGACGAGTTCGCCGACCTGCTGGATGGGTGGATCGGGGAATAGCGGCCCCGCATACGCCTTGGCAGTTGCCCACCCTGGTGGGCGCATTCATCGCGTGCCAACCAAGGTTGGCACCTACCGCAGGACGTTGAACCTTACCTGTGTCCACGCGCCATCTGCCGCCAGCGCGGTCAAGGTGTGCGCGCCCGGCTCGGCGAACTCGCGCTGCATCAGCTGCGCACCGCGCGTCTGTGCGATCCAGCGTCCATCGAGCAACCAGTCCACCGCCTGCTCGCTACCCAGCGCGCGTAGCTGCAGGCGTACGCCATGTTCCGAATTCGGCGCGCGCGCCAGCGTGGCGCCATCGTTGAGCCCATCGATGTGCAGCGCAACGCTGGCCTCGCGGCCATCATTACGGCAGTCCGGCGACAGCGCCGGCAGCTGCGAGGCTTCGCGCGTGGCCTTGGACAGCCACGGCGACAGCAACGCTGGCCAGCGCGCGATCTCGCGCGCGACTTCTTCGTGCGGCAAGCGGCAATCGGCTGACACGCGCAGACCGGTACGCGCATCGGCAAGGTAGCGCTGCCGACCCGGTTGCCAGCGCCGTGCCTCGCGTTCGGGGAAGGTCGGTGGTGCCGCGCCTTCCAGCAGATAGGCTGGCATCAGCCGCTGGCAGAGCGCAGCAGGCAGGCCTTCGGCACGCTCACCGGTCGGCCAGCAGATGTCTTCCTGGCTGACGCTGGCCGGCATCGGCGCAGCGGCCGAGTCACCGCGCTGGCGCGGCAGGCTGTCCACCACCTCGAACATCAGCGGCAGCGCGGTCACCGCGCCGTACTGGCCCGGTAGCGGTGTGCCGTCCGGCCGGCCCACCCACACGCCCACGGTGTAGTGGCGGGTGCTGCCGATCGCCCACGCATCGCGGTACCCGTAACTGGTGCCGGTCTTCCACGCCACGCGCGGGCGGCCACCGACATCGAACGTCCCGACGCTATACCCCGGCCGCGGATTCGATTCCAGCATCTCGCGCACGATCCAGCTGGCGCCTGGCGAGGCCAGGCGCCGCTCGATCATCGGTTCGTCATCGGTGTAGCGCACGCGCCCGGCGATGCCGTTGCGGTTGAGCGCGGCGAACGCACCGACCAGATCTTCCAGCCGCGCACCGGTGCCGCCCAGGATCAGCGACAGGTTGGGCGTGCTGCCCGGCGGGAAGCGCAGCTGGATGCCGGAGTGCGACAGGCGCGCAGCAAAGCGCGCCGGACCGACCCGCTGCAGCAGGTCCACCGAGGGCACGTTGAGTGACAGCCGCAGCGCGCTGGAGGCGCCGATCGGCCCATTGAAGGCCATGTCGAAGTTGCCGGGGCGGTAGCTGCCGAAACTCTGCGGCGCATCGACCAGCAGGCTTTCCGAATGGATCAGGCCATCGTCCAGCGCCATTGCATACAGGAACGGCTTGAGCGTGGAGCCCGGCGAACGCCAGGCCTGCACCATGTCCACGTGGCCGAGCCGCTGGCGGTCACCGAACGCCAGCGTGCCGACATAGGCACGCGCCTGCAGGGTCTGGTTGTCGACCACCAGCAGGGCCGCCGAAGTGCGCTCGGGCAGCGTGGAGAAGTAGCTGTCCACGCGTTCTTCCAGGGTGCGCTGCAGGCCGATGTCGATACTGCTCTGGATGCGTGCCTGGCCCGGATGCGCCGAGTGCAGGCGCTGCGCCAGCAACGCGGCATGCAGCGGCGGCCGCAGCGAGCGTGCGACCACGTTCTCGATGCGCGCATCTTCCACTTCTTCCGCTGTCCACGCGCCCAGCTCGGCCATGCGTGACAGCACCTTGTCGCGCGCCTTCTGAGCCGCTTCCGGATGGCGGTCCGGGCGCAGCCGGCTCGGCGCCTGCGGCAGCACCGCCAGCAACGCGGCCTCGGCATGCGACAGCTGCGCCGCCGGCTTGCCCAGGTAGGCCCAGCTGGCCGCTTCCACGCCCTCGATGGTGCCGCCGTAGGGTGCGCGCTCCAGGTACAGGGCCAGGATCTGCTGCTTGCTCAGGTGCACTTCCAGCTGCACCGCACGCAGCATCTGCTTGAGCTTGCCCAAGGGCGTGCGCGTATGCGGATCGAGGATGCGTGCGACCTGCATGGTCAGGGTCGAGCCACCGGACACGATCCGACCACCGCGCAACAGCTGGCCACTGGCACGCAGGATCGCCAGCGGGTTGATGCCCGGATGGCGCCAGAACCAGCGGTCTTCGTAGGTCAGCAGCGCCTGAAGGTACAGCGGCGAGACGCTGTCGGTCGATGCCGGATAACGCCACACGCCCTCGGCATCGGCGAACGCACGCAGCGGCGTGCCATCGGCAGCCACCACCAGGGTGCTGGTATCGCGCTGCTTCGGCAGCGGCGGCGGGAAGGCGAAATCCAGCACCAGCAGCAGTGCCAGCGTGGCGGCCGTACCCCAGCGCAGCCACGGCCACAGCGGCTGCAGCCGGCGGCGCAGGGCCGCCAGCCGGGTCGTCATCGTGTTCGTCATTGCAGCGTGCCGCATTGGAGCTTGCCAGCTGGACGGGCCGCACCGTCGCGGCCCGTCCGCGCGGTCACGGCTGTACCACCGTGATCGTGGTCGGGTTGCTGCGGCCGACGCCGCGCAGCTGCGGCCGGTACATGTCCTCCACCAGCGGCGGCGGCACCGAGTAGGTACCCGGGGTCACCGCGCGCACCAGGTAGAAGACGTTGGCCTTGCTGCCACGCGAGAGCTTCAGCGCGGCCACGTAGCGGTCGTCGCGGAATTCCTCGTGCTTGGTATCGGCCGCTTCACCCCGGTCGCTGATGGTGATGCCATCGACCACCACGTCGGCCCACTGCTTGGCATCGCCCAGGTTGAAGTTCTCGATCTCCAGGCCGGCCGGCAGCAGGTCGGTCAGCAGTGCATCGGGCATCGTGGTGTCGGCAGCGACGGTGACGCGCACGATCAGGGCTTCGCCTTCCTTCAGCGGCCGCGGCGACCACGGCTTGCCATCGGTGCCGTAGTAGCTGCGCTCGACGCCCAGCACGCTGTTATCCGGTGCCGGCGCGCTACGCGGGATACCGGCCACGTCGATGCTGGCGAACATCGGCGGCTGGCCCTGCGGGGTGAAGCGCACGCCGCTGGCGAGTTCATTTGCACTGAAGTTGCGGCCGAACAGCTTGCGTTCGCCGATGGCTTCGGTGTTGCCACCGATCACCAGTTCACCGGCCACCAGCGCCTTCTGGTTGGTAGCAAGCGCCTTGCCAAGGCGGGCAATCGCTACCTGTTCCTGCGTGCTCAGCCACATCCAGCCGGCATTGCGGCGCGCATCCAGGCCACGGCCGAGGTCAACCGCACGTGCATCCCAGGCCGGCTTGGCCAGCTTGTTTTCGTGGGTCAGCGCGATCATCAGCGCGTCATCACGGATCGCACTGCCGTAGTCGCCGAAGTACGACGGGCGTTCGCTGCTGGACTTGGCGAAGGCCGCCGCCAGCGCGGCCTGGCCGCGCTTGGCATCGCCCTGCAACGACAGCGCCACGCCCAGGTGGACCAGCGACAGGCCGCCGACCGCCTTGCTGCGCTCGTTGTCGTACAGCGTGCGCAGGGTACCCAGCGGCGCACGGTTGACCCTGGCCAGCACGTAGCCCGAATACGCCTGGTTGGCGAACTTCAGCTTCTCGCGGTCGTCCTGGCCATAGAACTGGTTGCCACCGGACAGCAGATCCTCGCTGAGGCGGTTGAGTGCCTTCTGCAGCACGTTGTCGGGCACGGCGAAGCCGGCGTCCTTGGCATCGAGCAGGAACTCGGTGATGTACGGGGTCAGCCACGGGTTCACGTAGCCGTCGTCACCCCACATCGAGAAGTTGCCATTGGCCACCTGCATCGACGCCAGGCGGCCAAACGCACCTTCCATGCGCTCGCGGCGGGTCTTGGCATCCAGCCCGTCGGCACCGAGCATCGACGAAGTGGCCTGGTCCAGGATCAGCGCGGCGTAGCCCTTGCTGGTGGTCTGCTCGGCACAGCCATACGGGTAGTTCAATGCACCCTGCAGCGCACTGGCGAACGGGATCGGCGGCAGCGGGCTGACCAGCAGGCGGGCATTCACCGACTCGGCCATCAGGCCATCGGTCAGGCTGTTGTCGAGGCTGACCGCGGCCAACGGATCAAGCGTGCGCACCTGCGAACGCAGCACCTGCGGCCACGCCGCACGCACCGGCAGGTCGTAACGGCGATCGGCCTTGAAGCCGTTGCCGTCCACCCGCACCCGCACCTTGGCCACGCTGTGGCCCTCGCGTGCCGAAAGCGGGAAGCTCAACGTGGTCTTGGCGTCGGCATTCAACTGCACGCTGCGGCTGCCTTCGCCCAGGTTCAGCGGGCCCTCGCTTTCCACCTTCACGTTGAACTGGCCCGGCTTGCCGGTGAAGTTCTGCACATCCAGGGTCACGGTGCTGCGGTCGCCCGGAGCGAGTACGCGCGGCATGCTGGCTTCGGCGAGGATCGGCGCACGCACAACGGTTTCCACGTCGCGCTTGCCGTACTGGTCATCGCTGTAGACCAGTGCCGACACCCGCAGGGTGCCGTTGAAGTCCGGCACCTTCAGGCGGATGCGGGCGATGCCCTTGGCATCGAGCTGCACCGGGCCAGAGAACAGGTCCACGGTCTGCACGCGCGCGGTCGGGCGCTTGGCCTGCGGCAACGCCTGCAGCGCCATGTCGCCACCGAACTTCAGCTTGCCGGCACCGCCGTCAAAGCTCTCGATCACCCGGCTGTAGATGTCGTAGGCATCAATGCCGAGACGACGCTGGGCGAAGAAGTGCGCACCGGCGTCGGGCACCGGGAAGCGGGTGATGTTGAGGATGCCCACGTCCACCGCCGAGACCGTGACGTGCGCCATTTTGCCGGCCAGCTGCGGTGCGCTGACCGTCACCGGCAGATCCTGTTCCGGTCGCATCTGCTTGGGCGCTGCCAGGCCGACGGCCACGGTGCGCCCCTTGCGGTCCATCGGTACGTGCACCACGCCCACCGCACGGGCCGGGGTGATCTTGCTCGGCGCACTGCCGCCGCGGAACACCAGCGCGGTGATGTAGACGTCGTGGCGCTCCCAGTCAGCGGTGACCGGAATCTTGAAGGTCGAACCCGGCTTGGCGTCGATGTCCTGCACGTAGAGCATGCGGTCGGTCTCGACCATCAGGATGCCCTTGCCGGCGTGCGGCGGGGTCACCGTCACCTCAAGCGTGTCGCCTGCCTTGTAGCCGGTCTTGTCCAGGCCCAGCTTGATCTTGTCCGGGCGCGCGTCCAGGCCGCGGTTGTCATCACCCCAGCTCCAGCCGGCGCGGAACGGGTAACGGCTGGTCAGGCCGGTGGACGGGTCGAACACGTCCACCCGGTACTCGCCCCACTCCACCGGGAAATCGAAGGCGACCGCACTGCTGCCGGCATCGACGGTGCGGGTTTCCTTGTTCTCGAAACGGCGGGTGAAATCGTAGTCCCAGCGATTGTCGTTGAAGGTCCAGTGGTAGTCGCGCAGCTCGCGCACCAGGGTGATCTTCAGGCCCTTGGCCGGCTGCGGCGTACCAGCAGCATCCACGCGCATCAATTCGAAGCGCGCGTTGCCGTTGGAATCGGCACCGTCCTCCGGGTTGAACAGCGGGCGTACACCGACCAGGGCGTTGGCCGGCCACATCACCCGCTTCAGGGTACGGGTGACCGTGCGGCCACCGGTTTCATACAGGCTGCCGGACAGCACTACGGCAATCGGCGCCTTGGCCTTGGCTGCCTCTTCCGGCAACGCGACGTCCTCACGCAGCTGGCCGTTGCCCGGCAGCGTGGTATCGATCACGTCCTTGGCCTCGCGCGGCAGCTGCAGGGTCGGGTCACCGAAGAAATAGCCCGGCAGGCCCTCCACCGGCTTCTGCTCGGCGGCCACCGCCATGCGCGCGGTGAAGCGGTTGCCATCGGCCGGCGCGCCATACAGATAGGCACCATTGGCCTGCAGGCGCAGGTCCTCACCGGGCTTCAGCGTCTTCTGCGCGCTGTCCAGGTCCAGCTTCATGCGCTCGGGCAGGAACTCCTCGATGCGCAGGGTCATGCCCTGGATCGCTTCCTTGCTGGCCGGGTCGGTGCGGAACTCGACCTGCCAGCGCCCGGTCGGCGCCTCGGCGGGAATGACCTGCTCGAAGTTGATGTAGCCCTGGTCGCCCGGCTGCAGGCGGGTCTCGCGGAAAGTCTTGCCGTCGGGCTGCTTCAGGCGCAGGAATACCGGTTGCGCCTTGACCGGCTTGCCGTCGTTGTCGCGCAGCAGGGCGGACAGGCGCACGGTCTCGCCCGGGCGGTACAGGTCACGACCGGACCAGGCGTAGACGTCGAACCAGGCATTGTCACGGCCGGCCACGGCGAATTCGCTCAGATCCAGCGCCGGCTGGTTGAACGGCAGGAAGCTGGTGTCCTTGCCGGTGCTGGCGACCAGCACGTGGGTGGCATCCAGGGTGTAGTTCAGCAGCGCATTGCCATTGCCGTCGGTGCTGCCCTTCAGCACCACCTCGCCCTTGGCATCGAGCACGCGCAGGTCGATGCCCTTCAGCGGCGCGCCGTCCTTGAGGCCGGCGGTATGGACGAACAGCTTGTCCTTGTAGGCGCGGGTATGCAGGCCGATGTCGCTGACCGAGAAGAACGCGGTATCGAACTCGCCTTCGTAGTCACCGGTGCGCTTGAGCAGGGCGAAGTACAGGCCCGGCTCCTGCAGTTCCTTGATGTCCTGGGTCGGCAGGTAGGTCAGCACCCGCTCGTTCTTCTTGCCGCCCAGGATGAAGCGGTTGACGTAGACCGGCTCTGCCAGCTTGTTGATCGGGCTGCGCTCGTAGTCGCTGCTCAGCTCCCAGCTGCCGCGGCGGCCACCGCGCTGGTACTGGCTGAAGAAGGTCGGCAGGTCCTTCTCGCGCACGCGCAGGAACTCGACGTCGACCTCCGGCACGTTCACCGAGACCACCGGCAGGCCACGACTGTCCTTGGCCGGCAGCACGCTGCCCTGCGAGGCGAAGCCGACCACCGGTTTCAGCTCGCCGCTGAACACCTTCTGTTTCAGTTCCTTGCCCAGGCGGCTGCCATCGGCGGCCAGCAGGTTCGGCGAGACCACCAGGCTGAACTCCTTGCCGGCCTCGACGAACGGGTAGCGCAGGGTCAGGCCGTCATCGGACAGCGTCCAGCTGCTGTCGTCGGTGCCGACCTTCTCTTCGAAGCGCACCAGCTTGTCGAAATCCTGGGTACCGACCAGCGGGCGCGAGAACTCCAGCGCCAGCGACAGGCCGTCATTCTTCTGGTCCGGGTAGGCACGCAGCAGGGTGAATTCCTTCACCTGCTCGGCCTTGGTGGTGATGGCTTCACCGCTGGCCTTGGGCAGCTGCCCGCTGTCATTGCGGCAGCCGGCCAGGCCCAGCAACAGGCCTCCTGCCAGTACCGCCGCCGCCCATCCCCACCGCTTCCGCCGTGCCGGACCGCTCATGTCGTCACTCCTTGATCGAGGCGGCCATTATAGGCAGGCCGCGTCAAGGTGTTGACGCGATTTCGGCAATTGCCCCAAGTGTGGGTAGTGCCGGCCGCTGGCCGGCAACCGGCATGGCAGGTTGGATGGAATTGCCGGCCAGCGGCCGGCACTACCGATCGCCCTAGCCCGGCAGGTACAGGTCCACGTAGTCGGTCACCGGCATTGCCGCCAGCGCCACCGGGTCCAGCGATGCGGCCAGGATGCGCTGCTGCTGGCTGGTCGGGAAGCGGTGGGCCAGGTGCCGGCGGAACTTGTCCATCAGCAGCGGAATGCCTTCCTCGCGACGGCGCGCGTGGCCCAGCGGGTACTCCACCAGTACCTCGGGCAGCTCGGTGCCATCGGTGAAGCGCACGCTCAGGCCGTTGGCGATGCTGCGCTTGTCCGGGTCCAGGTAATCGGCGCTGAGCTGCGGGTCTTCATGGCAGGCCATCTTCGCGCGCAGTGCGTCGATGCGCGGGTCGGCGGCAACGTCGTCCTCGTAATCCTCGGCCGTCAACCGCCCGTGCAGCAGCGCGATGGCGACCATGTACTGCACGCAGTGGTCGCGGTCGGCCGGGTTATGCAGTGGGCCCTGCTTGTCGATGATGCGGATGCAGGCTTCCTGGGTCCGGATCGCGATGTGCGCGATGTCCTCGACCCGCCGCCCCATCGCACGCAACTGCTGGTGCAGCATGACCGCGGCCTCCACTGCGGTCTGGCCGTGGAACTCGGCCCGGTAGCTGATCTTGAACAGCACGTTCTCCATCACATAGCTGCCCAGCGGTCGCCCCAGCGTCAGTGCCTGACCGCGCATGGACACGGCCTCGAAGCCCCAGGTTGGCGCGCTGAGCACGCTGGGATAGCCCATCTCACCACTGGCCGCCATCAAGGCCAGGCGCACGCCACGGCTGGTCGCATCGCCGGCCGCCCAGCTCTTGCGCGAGCCGGTGTTGGGTGCGTGCCGGTAGGTGCGCAGCGCTTGGCCATCGACCCAGGCCAGCGACAGCGCATTGAGCATGCGCTCGCGGTCCAGCCCAAGCAGTTGGGCGACCACGGCAGTGGTGGCCACCTTGACCAGCACCACGTGGTCCAGCCCGACCCGGTTGAAGGAGTTCTGCAGCGCCAGCACGCCCTGGATCTCATGCGCCTTGATCATCGCCAGCAGCACGTCGTGCACGGTCGGCGGCGGACGACGCAGAGCCTGCGCGTTGCGCCCCAGCCAGTCGCAAACAGCCAAGATGCCGCCGAGATTGTCGGAAGGATGGCCCCACTCGGCAGCCAGCCAGGTGTCGTTGAAATCCAGCCAGCGCACCATTGCGCCGAGATTGAAGGCGGCCTGCACCGGGTCCAGCACGTAGTGCGTGCCCGGCACGCGCGCGCCGTTGACCACGCTGATGCCCGGCACCAGGGGACCGAGCAGCTTGCTGCAGGCCGGGAAAGAAAGTGCCTCCAGTCCGCACCCAAGCGTATCGAGCAGGCAGTGGTGCGCGGTCTGGAACGCCAGCGGTGAGTCGGTGCGTGCGTCGCGCACGTAATCGACGATGTCCACCAGCAGCGCATCCCACGCTGCACGCTCGTTGGATGGGGTGTGGCTGTCGGACATCGTCGATCTCCTCGTTGCGGTGCACGGTTGCCCGTGCACCATGCCAACCAAGGTTGGCATCTACCAAAGCAATCGATCTCTGCGGCCCGGTAGTCGCCAACCTTGGTTGGCGTTTACCAACGCATCACTCGGCCGGTACCCGCACCTTGCCTTCCATCAGCACGCGGGCGCTGCGGCTCATGATGGCCTTGGTCACCGTCCACTGGCCGTCAACGAGACCGGCCTGCGCACCCACGCGCAACGTGCCGGAGGGATGGCCGAACGTCACCGCTTCGCGTTCGCCGCCACCGGCGGCGCGATTGACCAGCGTGCCCGGAATCGCCGCGGCGGTACCGATCGCTACGGCGGCGGTACCCATCATCGCGTGGTGCAGCTTGCCCATCGACAACGCGCGCGCATGCAGGTCGATCGCCGAGGCCGGGATGGCCTTGCCACTGGACGACACATAGTCCTGAGCCGGTGCAACGAACGCCACCTTCGGCGTGTGCTGGCGCGTCGCCGCGTCCTCCAGGTTCTTGATCAGACCCATGCGCAAGGCGCCGTAGGCGCGGATCTTCTCGAAGCGCTCCAGCGCTCCCTTGTCCTCGTTGATCGCCGGTTGCAGCTCGATACCGGTGTAGCCGAGGTCGGCGGCGTTGAGGAAGATGGTCGGGATGCCGGCGGTGATCATGGTCACCTCGAAGCTGCCCACGCCGGGCACGTCCAATGTATCGACCAGATTGCCGGTCGGGAACATCGCGCCCGCATCACCGTCATCGGACGGATCGATGAATTCCAGCTGGATCTCGGCCGCCGGGAAGGTCACGCCATCCAGCTCGAAATCGCCGGTCTCCTGCACTTCGCCATCGCGCATCGGCACGTGGGCGATGATGGTCTTGCCGATGTTGGCCTGCCAGATGCGCACGGTGCACAGGCCATCGCGCGGCACCCGGGCCGGATCGATCAGCCCATGGGCGATCGCGAACGGACCCACCGCGGTGCTGAGGTTGCCGCAATTGCCGCTCCAGTCGACGAAGGCGGTATCGATCGAGACCTGGCCGTACAGGTAGTCCACATCGTGGTCCGGCACCGAAGCGGTGGAGATGATCACGCATTTGCTGGTGCTGGACGTTGCACCGCCCATGCCATCGGTCTGCTTGCCATACGGATCGGGCGAGCCGATCACGCGCATCAGCAGCGCATCGCGTGCGGCGCCCGGCACCTGCGCGGCCTCGGGCAGGTCCTGCAGGCGGAAGAACACGCCCTTGCTGGTGCCACCGCGCATGTAGGTGGCGGGAATACGGAGTTGCGGGAGGAAGGTCATGGATCAGTATCCTGGATGCGACGAACCAATATCGGGGTTGAGCTTCTCGTCTTCGAACAGTGCTTCCATGCCCCGCGAAGCATTCCAAATGCGCACGATGGAAACGTGCGCAGGTAGCTCCACGTAGTAGATCAGGTAGCCGTTGAAGCGACGAACCGGATGAAAACGCAACGGCGCTGGCAGCGAGGGCAATAGACCCGCATGCAGTGCGGAACCAGCACCCGGGTGGGCCTCGATCAGCTTTACAACGGATTCCACCGCATCGATGAAGCCGATTTCCAGCACTTCTCCGCCCTGATCTGCATACCAGCCTGCTGCCTGGTCAAGATCTCGAACCGCTGCGGGGGACCAGTGCGAGGGCTTCACTTGCGGTTCCGTGCACGCTCACGCAGCTTGTCAAAGTGATCCGGCGCCAGAGGCGCCGAAGGTCCCGACGCCAGCCCCTCGGCAATCAGCTGCTTGAGCAGCTCTTCAGCCTTGCTGCGCTGGCGCTGGCGGATCAGGTCACGCACATAGTCCGACGTACTGGAGTAGCCGCCTTCGCGCACTTCTTCGTCCACGAACTGCTTGAGCGGATCGGTCAGCGAAATGTTCATGGTGGCCATGAAACTCTCCTTTGGCAGTTTTTGCCAAGCCAGTGTGCGCCCTGCCCTGGGGTCGGACAAGCCCGCCCCCGGCCTCCGGGGGCGGGCATTCAGCCGGCTATCACGCCACCTTGGCACCTTCCAGGAAGTCCTGGGCGAAGCGCTGCAGCACGCCGCCGGACTCGTAGATCGCCACTTCCTCGTCGCTGTCCAGGCGGCAGGTGACCGGCACCACCACGTCCTGGCCGTCACGGCGGTGGATGACCAGGGTCAGCTCGGCACGCGGGGTACGCTCGCCGATCACGTCAAAGGTCTCGGTGCCATCGATCCCCAGGGTCAGCCGGGTGGTGCCCGGCTTGAACTCCAGCGGCAGCACGCCCATGCCGATCAGGTTGGTGCGGTGGATGCGCTCGAAGCCCTCGGCCACGATCGCCTCCACGCCGGCCAGGCGCACGCCCTTGGCGGCCCAGTCACGCGAGCTGCCCTGGCCGTAGTCGGCACCGGCGATGATGATCAGCGGCTGCTTGCGCTCCATGTAGGTCTCGATCGCTTCCCACATGCGCATCACCTTGCCTTCCGGCTCCACGCGCGCCAGCGAACCCTGCTTCACGCTGCCGTCGTCATTGCGCACCATTTCGTTGAACAGCTTCGGATTGGCGAAGGTGGCGCGCTGCGCGGTCAGGTGGTCGCCGCGATGCGTGGCGTAGGAATTGAAGTCCTCTTCCGGCAGGCCCATCTTCGCCAGGTATTCGCCGGCGGCACTGGACGCCAGGATCGCGTTGGACGGCGACAGGTGGTCGGTGGTGATGTTGTCCGGCAGCACCGCCAGCGCGCGCATGCCTGCCAGCGTGCGCTCGCCGGCCAGTGCGCCCTCCCAGTACGGAGGACGGCGGATGTAGGTGCTCTGCGGGCGCCAGTCGTACAGCGGGCTGACCGCGGTGCCGTGCTCCACGCGCACGTTGAACATCGGGTTGTAGACCTTGCGGAACTGCTCGGGCTTCACCGAGGCCTTCACCACCGCGTCGATCTCGGCATCGCTGGGCCAGATGTCCTTCAGGCGCACTTCGTTGCCGTCGGCGTCCACGCCCAGCACGTCCTTCTCGATATCGAAGCGGACGGTGCCGGCGATGGCATAGGCGATCACCAGCGGCGGCGAGGCCAGGAAGGCCTGCTTGGCGTACGGATGGATGCGGCCATCGAAGTTGCGGTTACCCGACAGCACGGCCGTGGAATACAGGTCACGGTCGATGATTTCCTGCTGGATCTTCGGATCCAGCGCACCACTCATGCCATTGCAGGTAGTGCAGGCGAAGGCGACGATGCCGAAGCCGAGCTGCTCCAGGTCCGGCAGCAGGCCGGATTCTTCCAGGTACAGCTGGACGGCCTTGGAACCCGGCGCCAGCGACGACTTCACCCACGGCTTGCGCTGCAGGCCACGCGCGTTGGCGTTGCGCGCCAGCAGAGCTGCGGCGATCACGTTGCGCGGATTGGATGTGTTGGTGCAGCTGGTGATGGCCGCGATGATCACCGCGCCATCGGGCATCAGACCCTGCGCCTGCTCGGCCTTGCCCGCTTCCAGCTTGGCCTCGTCGGCGATGCCGCGCTCGGCCAGCTCGGCAGTGGCCACGCGCTTGTGCGGGTTGGACGGGCCAGCCATGTTGCGCACCACGCTGGACAGGTCGAAGCGCAGCACGCGCTCGTACTGCGCGGTCGCCAGATCGTCGGCCCACAGACCGGTGGTACGTGCGTAGTTTTCCACCAGCGCTACCTGCGACTCCTCGCGCCCGGTCAGGCGCAGGTAATCGGTGGTCTGCGCGTCGATGTAGAACATCGCGGCGGTGGCCCCGTATTCGGGGCACATGTTGGAGATGGTGGCACGGTCACCGATGGTCAGTGCCGCGGCACCCTCGCCGAAGAATTCAAGCCACGCGCCGACCACGCGTTCCTTGCGCAGGAACTCGGTCAGCGCCAGCACCACGTCGGTGGCGGTGATGCCCGGCTGCGGGCGGCCAGTCAGTTCGACACCGACGGTGTCGGGCAGGCGCATCCACGACGCGCGGCCCAGCATCACGTTCTCCGCTTCCAGACCACCCACACCAATGGCGATCACACCCAGCGCATCCACGTGCGGGGTGTGGCTGTCGGTGCCCACGCAGGTATCCGGGAAGGCCACGCCGTCCTGCACGTAGATCACCGGAGACATCTTCTCCAGGTTGATCTGGTGCATGATGCCGTTGCCCGGCGGAATCACATCCACGTTCTGGAATGCCTGCTTGGTCCAGTCGATGAAGTGGAAACGGTCTTCATTGCGACGATCTTCGATCGCGCGGTTCTTCTCGAACGCCTGCGGATCGAAACCACCGCACTCCACCGCCAGCGAGTGATCGACGATCAGCTGCACCGGCACAACCGGGTTGACCTTGGCCGGGTCGCCACCCTTGTCGGCGATCGCATCACGCAGGCCGGCCAGGTCGACCAGCGCGGTCTGGCCGAGGATGTCGTGGCAGACCACGCGCGCCGGGAACCACGGGAAATCGAGGTCGCGACGGCGCTCGATCAGCTGCTTCAGCGAATCGCCGAGCGTGGCCGGATCGCAGCGACGCACCAGGTTCTCGGCCAGCACGCGCGAGGTGTACGGCAGGGTGGCGTAGGCGCCGGGCTGGATCGCATCGACAGCGGCACGCGCGTCGAAATAATCCAGCGCGCTGCCGGGGAGGTTCTTGCGGTAATCGGTATTCATGGGCTGGCGGAGTACTTGGGGCGGGCCGGGTGCCGGCGGTGCGGCGGCGAAAGCACCCGGCCGGCACGCGGCCGGCCGGATGGGTACGGCAGGTGGATCAGACGCGCTTGTCGATGGCGACGAAGTCGCGGTCTTCCGGACCGATGTAGTTGGCGCTCGGGCGGATGATCTTGCCGTCGATACGCTGCTCGACGATGTGCGCGCTCCAGCCGGCGGTGCGGGCGATCACGAACAGGGGAGTGAACATCGCGGTCGGCACGCCCATCATGTGGTAGCTGACAGCGCTGAACCAGTCCAGGTTCGGGAACATCTTCTTGATGTCCCACATCACCGATTCCAGGCGCTCGGCGATGTTGTACATCTTCATGCTCGACTGCTCTTCGGACAGCTCGCGGGCCACGTCCTTGATCACCTTGTTGCGCGGATCAGAGACGGTGTAGACCGGGTGGCCGAAACCGATCACCACTTCCTTGCGCTCGACGCGGGCCTTGATGTCTTCCTCGGCCTCATCGGGACTGTCGTAGCGCTTCTGCACTTCGAACGCCACTTCGTTGGCGCCGCCGTGCTTCGGACCGCGCAGCGCGCCGATGCCACCGCAGATCGCGCTGTACATGTCGCTGCCGGTGCCGGCGATGACGCGGCAGGTGAACGTCGAGGCGTTGAACTCGTGCTCCGCGTACAGGATCAGCGAGGTGTGCATCGCCTTCACCCACGATTCCTGCGGCTTCTCGCCGTGCAGCAGGTGCAGGAAGTGGCCGCCGATCGAGTCATCGTCGGTTTCCACGTCGATGGCACGGCCGTTGTGGCTCCAGTGGTACCAGTACAGCAGCATCGAACCGAGGCAGGCCATCAGCTTGTCGGCGATGTCACGCGCGCCCGGATGGTTGTGGTCGTCCTTCTCCGGCGCCACGCAGCCGAGCACGGACACGCCGGTACGCATCACGTCCATCGGGTGTGCCGACGGCGGAAGCTCTTCCAGCGCCGCCTTCACCGCAGCAGGAATGCCACGCAGCGACTTCAGTTTGGCCTTGTACGAAACCAGCTCGGCGCGGGTCGGCAGCTTGCCGTGCACCAGCAGGTAGGCGATTTCCTCGAACTCGCTGGTGTTGGCCAGGTCCAGGATGTCGTAGCCGCGGTAGTGCAGGTCGTTGCCGCTGCGGCCCACGCTGCACAGCGCGGTGTTGCCGGCGGCGGTGCCGGACAGGGCGACGGACTTCTTCGGCTTGAAGGTCGGGGTTGCGGTCGTATCGTTCATGTTTCCCTCCGAAAACTTGATGGTGCAGGGTACTGCTTATTTCTTGGCGGCGAACAGTGCATCGAGCTGCTGCTCGAAGGCGTGGTAGCCGATGCGGTCGTAGAGTTCTTCGCGGGTCTGCATGGTCTCCACCACATTGCGCTGGTGGCCATCGCGGCGCACCGCCTGGTAGACGTTCTCGGCGGCCTTGTTGGCGGCGCGGAAGGCCGACAGCGGGAACAGCTGGATCGCAACGCCGGCAGAAGCCAGTTCATCGCGGCTGAACAGCGGGGTGGCGCCGAACTCGGTGATGTTGGCCAGCACCGGCACCTTCACCGCGTCGACGAAGCGGCGATAGGTGTCCAGGTCGTAGGCCGCCTCGGCGAAGATGCCGTCGGCACCGGCCTCGACACAGGCGATGGCGCGCTCGATGGCCTTGTCCACGCCGTCCACCTGGATGGCGTCGGTACGCGCGATCAGGAAGAAGTCCGGATCGGTCTTGGCATCGGCAGCCGCCTTCACGCGGTCGACCATTTCACCCTGCGAGACGATTTCCTTGCCCGGGCGGTGACCGCAGCGCTTGGCGCCGACCTGGTCTTCGATGTGGCAGGCGGCCGCGCCGGCCTTGATCAGCGACTTCACGGTGCGCGCGATGTTGAACGCGCTCGGGCCGAAGCCGGTGTCGATGTCGACCATCAACGGCAGGTCGCAGACATCGGTGATGCGGCGCACGTCCACCAGCACGTCTTCCAGGGTGTTGATGCCCAGGTCCGGCAGGCCCAGCGAGCCCGCGGCAACACCGCCGCCGGACAGGTAGATGGCGCGGAAGCCGGCGCGCTTGGCCAGCAGGGCGTGGTTGGCGTTGATCGCGCCGATCACCTGCAGCGGCGATTCGGCAGCCAGCGCCTCACGGAAGCGGGCACCGGCGGAGAAAGGAGTGGAAGCGGTCATGCGGCAATCCAGGTTGAAGTACGGGAAAGAGAGCGCAAGCACCATGCCAAGCTGCAAGCCGTTGATTTCACGGGAATGACGCCCATGCAACAGCGAAACATATGAAACATTGAAACAGATGTATCATGAAACATCCCGTCCAACGCGCGCCGCCATGTACCTGCCCCGCTCGCCCCTGCGCCACGCCGATGCCGACCCCAGTCGGCCGGTGATCTGGACCGTCAGCGTCTCGCGGCTGACCGGTCTTCTCGGCGACGTCATTCCCGAGTTCGATCGCCGCGCGCGTATCGAGCAGATCAACCTCGGCTTCGAGGAAGCGGTGGACGTGATCGGCCAGCGCCTGCGCCGCGAGCACTGCGACGTGGTCATCGCCGGCGGCTCCAACGCGGCCTGGCTGCGCAGCCGGCTGGAGCTGCCGCTGGTGCCGATCCAGGCCAACGGCTTCGACCTGATGGAAGCCTTGGCGCGCGCACGGCGGATCGCCGGCCGTATCGGCCTGGTCACCCACGCCAGCGACGTGCCGGTGTTCAGCAACTTCCAGCAGAGCTTCGGCTTGGACATCGAGCATCGCCGCTTCGTCACCCGCGAGGACGCCCGCGACTGCATCGCCGACCTGCGCGCCAACGGCATCGAGGTGATCGTCGGCACCGGCATGGCCATCGACCACGCCGAACAGGCCGGACTGCCCGGCGTGCTGCTGTACTCGGCAGATTCGGTACGGCAAGCGTTCGAGCACGCGTTGGAACTGACCCAGACCCTGGCCCGCTCCGGCGGCAGCCGGCCCGCGCCGCGCCGCCGTGCCGCACCGCGCAGCGATGCCCACGACCTGCTCGGCGACAGCGAGGCCATGGCACAGGTGCGCGCACAGATCGCGCTGTACGCCCCGCATGACAGCACCGTACTGGTCACCGGCGAAACCGGCACCGGCAAGGAACTGGTGGCGCGCCAGCTGCACGCCGCCAGCGGACGCCGTGGCCGCTTCGTGGCACTGAACTGTGGCGCGATCAGCGAATCGCTGCTGGAGGCGGAGCTGTTCGGCTACAGCGATGGCGCCTTCACCGGCGCACGCCGTGGCGGCCGCGTCGGCCTGGTCGAGGCCGCTGACGGCGGCACCCTGTTCCTGGATGAAATCGGCGAACTTCCGCTGCCACTGCAGACCCGCCTGCTGCGGGTGCTGGAAGAACGCGAGGTACTGCGTGTCGGCGCCACCGAACCGACCCCGGTCGACCTTCGCGTGGTGGCCGCGACCCTGCAGTCGCTCGAGCAGCGCGTGGCGGCCGGCAGCTTCCGCCGCGACCTGTATTACCGCCTGGCCGCGCTGCGCATCGCCCTGCCCGCACTGCGTGCCCGGCGCGGTGACATCCCGCTGCTGGCGCAGCATTTCTTCCGCCAGCTGCGTGGTATCGACGCGCCACTGGATGCGGAGGCACTGGCGGTGCTGAGCGCGGCCGGGTGGCCGGGAAACGTGCGCGAACTGCGCAATCTGGTGGATCGGCTGCGCATCCATTGGCAACCCGGTGAAGGGCTGATTGATGCCGCGCGACTGCTGCAGCTGGCACCCGAACTGGTGAATGAGGGCGCCGCTGCGCTACCGGTGGAAAGCAACGGCAAGCGGCCGCCGCGTGCGCAGTTGGAAACGCTGTTGCAGGAACACCGCAATGACCGCGAGGGGATGGCGCAGGCGCTGGGCGTCTCACGCACCACACTCTGGCGCTGGCTGCGCGCGGCGGGATTGTAACCACTCGTTGCCCGGCGGGTGCGAACCTTGGTTCGCACCGCTTTTCCCAATCACCCCATCCACGCATGGCGTGGATCTACTGGAGCGTCCAGGCGCTACAGCACGCTCGTCGGCCGGGCGCCGAATATAGTGCAATCAGCGTGCCCAACGCGCTTCGATGGCGAACCGTCCACTCCCCACTGCGGCAATCCACAACAGCAACACACCCAGCGGCACCTCGCTCAGGTAGAAGAACCAGCTCAACCAATCCGGCACGCTCAGTCCCGCAGGAATGCGCGCGATGCCATCGGTCAGCGCTGCCACCGCACAGATCCCCGCCAGCAGCAGGGCCGAAGGCCGGCTGAGCAGGCCCAGCACCAGCAGGCCGCCCGCAATCCATTCAATGCCGCCGAGCACCGGCGCACTGAACACCGGGAACGGGATCCCCGCATCAACCAGCGTATGCACCATGCGTTCGCGGCCCGCATCGGTGAACACCTTGTTCCAGCCGGACACGCAGAACATCACCCCGGCGACGATGCGGGCGATCAACAGCAGGAACGCTTCCACGCCGTGACGCGGCGGCGGCACCGCAAACAGGCAACGCCAGGAGGGCATGGCAACTCCGGAAGTCGAGATCATCCATCGGAGTGTGCCGGTTATGGGCCTGCTCGCAGATGAAGCAAGCCGGTCCATTTGCGACAGCCTGCTCTTGTGGAGTCGAGCCCTGCTCGACTGCCTCATGCGTCGGAGCAGCAGCCGAGCAGGGCTCGACTCTACAAAAGGCGTGCGTCGGCCAGCAGAAGCTCGATCTCCTCCACCTGCACCACCGGCACCTGCCACGGATGATGCGGCACGATGCCCTGTTCGAAAATGCGCTGCAGCCGCTGCGGATCGCGCGGCAGGCAGAATTCCAGGCGTACGCTGTCGACCACTTCGGTGCGCCCCACCTCACCCTGTACGGGCGACGCACCCACGCGCGGGCGGAACTGTTCAAAGCCCGGCGCCGACCACCACATGCCGTGCTCGTAGTCGCCGGCCGCCAGCGCATCCACCGCCAGGATGCCCTGCTTCACTGCGCCCAGTGCTGCCGACGGCACGAACACCACCATGCGGTACAGCGCCACGCGATTCACGCCGATGGCTCCAGCGGCATGCGGAAATAGACGACCCGTTCGGTCTCTTCGAAGCCGCAGGCCCGATGCGCGGCGTGAGCCTGCACGTCTTCCACGCGACTGTCCGAAGCCAGTTCGCGGCAGCCCGCATCGCGCGTCCACGCCTGCACTGCCGCCAGCAGGGCGCGGCCGACGCCGCGGCCTTGCCACTGCGGCTGCACGTACCAGCCCTCCAGGAACCCCACCGGAGAAGACTCGGTGCCGTTCACGTAGTCATGGCGCAGGCGCACTTCAGCGAAACCAACCGCCTCGCCATCCGCCGCACAGGCCAAGAACACAGCACCTTCGGCATCTGCCAGCGACTGCGTCAGTTCCTCCAGCGGATCATCGGCATCAGGCCACAGGCCGAGACGCAACTGCGCCCATGCGGCCGCATCGGCCGGCGTGGCCTGGCGGATCGTGGGCGCGCTGGCGATCACGGGTACAGCAGGCGCTTGCTCCAGCGCCCTTCGGCGCCGGCTTCATAGCACCAGCGTTCGTGCAGGCGGAACTGCGCGCCGTACCAGAACTCGATGCGGTCGGGCACCACGCGCAGGCCGCTCCAGCCCTCCGGGCGCGGCACGTCCTTGCCCTCGAAGCGGGCTTCGACCTCGGCCACGCGCGCATCGAATTCCTCGCGCGTTGCCAGCGTCTTCGACTGCTGCGAGGCCCACGCGCCGATCTGGCTCATGCGCGGGCGGCTGGCGAAATAGGCATCGGCTTCGGCGTCGGCGACCTGCTCGACACGGCCTTCAATGCGCACCTGGATACCGGCCTCGCGCAGGCTGCGCCACAGGAACAACAGCGCGGCCTGCGGATTGGCCTGCAGCTCCTGGCCCTTGTGGCTGTCCAGGTGGGTGTAGAACACGAAACCACGCTCATCGAACGCCTTCAGCAGCACGGTACGTGCCGAGGGACGGCCGTGCGTATCGGCAGTGGCCACGGTCATCGCGTTCGGCTCGACCTCGCGGCTCTGTTTGGCCTCTTCGAACAGGCCGGCAAACGTGGACAGGGCTTCGGCGTACAGGTCGCTCATGATTGCGTTCTTCTCACACGGATTGGGCTATTGTGGCTGCATGGCCGCTGCTGCGTATATGCCCCAGGTGAAAGGATTCCCCGAAACATTGGCCGAACAGGTGCTGGACGATGCACTGGGCAGCGGTGCAGCGGTTCCAGTATTGGCGATCAGCGGCCTGCAGGGGAGCGGCAAATCGACGCTGGCCGCGCAGGTGGTGGCGCGCGCCCAGTCGCGCGGCCTGAACGCCGCCACGCTGTCCATCGATGACGTCTACCTGACCCGCGCACAGCGGCAGCGGCTGGCCCGCCAGGTGCACCCGCTGCTGATCACCCGAGGCCCGCCGGGCACCCATGACCTGCCGTTGGCCCATGCAGTGCTGGACGCCGTGGCCACACGCCAGCCCTTCGCGATGCCGCGCTTCGACAAGCTGGCCGATGAACGCCTGCCCGAAGCGCACTGGCCGCGCCTGCAGCAACCGCTGGACCTGCTGGTCTTCGAAGGCTGGTTCCTGGGCACCCCCGCGCAGGATGACGGCGCGCTGGACAGCCCGTTGAACGCACTGGAGCGCGAAGCCGACGCCGATGGTCGCTGGCGGCGCTGGTGCAACCAGGCGCTGGCCCGCGACTACCCGGCGCTGTGGCAGCGCTGCGACCGCCTGTGGTTCCTGCAGCCGCCGGATTTCTCGGTGGTACCGCGCTGGCGCTGGCAGCAGGAGCAGAACCTGCAGGCCGCGCAGCCGGGCCGGCACGGCATGAGCCGGCCACAGCTGGAGCGCTTCGTGCAGTACTACGAGCGGGTCAGCCGCCAGGCGCTGCATGCCCTGCCCGCCCTGGCCGACCACGTGGTGGTGCTGGACGGCCAGCGACAGGTGCAGGACGTGCGCTGAGCGCGCCTATTCCACCAGGAAGGTCACCCGCAGGTTGACCCGCCATTCGGTGATTTCGCCGCTGCCATTGGTCACCACCTTGGTCTCGTTCACCCAGGCGCCCTGGATGCCCTTGACCGTCTCGGAGACCTTCTTCAGACCGCTGCGCACGGCGTCCTCCACGCTCTTCGGCGAGGAGGCGGTGATTTCGATGACCTTCGCGACCGTCATGGCCTGTACTCCGGTTGGCGCGGGAAACCCCGCAGGAACGCCTACCCTGACGTGAAGGACGTAAAGGCCAGGGCACGGAGGTGTTAGCATCACAGGGCATGAATCCTGCTCCGAACCTGATCCTGATCGGCCCGATGGGCGCCGGCAAAACCTGCATCGGCCGCCGCCTGGCCGAGCGCTTCACGCTGGACTTCGTCGATGTCGACCAGGCCATCGTCGATGCCGCCGGCGCCAGCATCCCGACCATTTTCGAGCACTCCGGCGAAGCCGGCTTCCGCAGCCATGAACGCGAGGCGCTTGCCCGCGTGCTGGAAGGTCGCGGCCAGCTGGTCTCCACCGGCGGCGGCGCGGTGCTGGATCCTGGCAACCGTGCGTTGATCGCCCAGCGCGGCTTCGTGGTCTACCTGCGGGTCAGCGTGAACGCGCAGCTGGAACGCCTGGCCCGCGACAAAGGCAGGCCGCTGCTGCAGCGCCCGGACCGTGAGCAGGTGCTGCACGATCTGGCCGCGCACCGCGACCCGCTGTACCGCGAACTGGCCGACATCACCCTTGATACCGACCCGTACACCGCTGCCGACGCGACCGCCCACCTGGTGGTCAAGCTGGCCACGCAATGGCAGCGCCAGGACCTGACCCCATGACTTCCCCCGCCCTGCTGCAGGTCGCCGTCGGCGGCGACCGCCCTTACTCCATCACCATCGGCGCCGGTGCGCAGGCAGACGGCATCGCGCTGGCCTCGCATGTGCGTGGCCGCCACGTGCTTTTGCTCAGCGACAGCGAAGTGGCCCCGCGCTATCTGGATGCCGTGAAGCAGACCCTTCTGACCGCACGCCCCGACCTGATCGTCGGCGAGCATGTGCTGGCCGCGGGCGAAGCCTCCAAGACGCTGGCCGAATTCGGCCGTGCCATCGAAGCGCTGGCCGCGCTTGGCGCCACCCGCGACGCCTGCGTGTTCGCCCTCGGCGGCGGCGTGGTCGGTGATCTCGCCGGCTTCGCCGCGGCCTGCTGGATGCGCGGCGTGGACTGCGTGCAGCTGCCGACCACCCTGTTGGCGATGGTCGATTCGTCGGTGGGCGGCAAGACTGCGGTCGACATCCCGGCCGGCAAGAACCTGGTCGGCGCGTTCCATCCGCCGCGCGCGGTGATCGCCGATACCCGTGTGCTGGCCACCCTGCCGCCGCGCGAGCTGCGTGCCGGCCTGGCCGAAGTGGTGAAGTACGGCGCGCTGGGTGATGCCGTGTTCTTCGAATGGCTGCAGCAGCATGCCGATGCGCTGCTGGCCGGCGAGGATGCGGTACTGGCCGAAGCCATCGCGCGCAGCTGCCGGCACAAGGCTGCCATCGTCGAGCGTGATCCGTTCGAGAAGGGCGAGCGCGCCCTGCTCAACCTCGGCCATACCTTCGGCCATGCCATCGAGACCGAGCAGGGCTACTCGGCCCCGGGCCGCGATGCACTGAACCACGGCGAAGCGGTCGCGGTGGGCATGGTACTGGCCGCGAAGCTGTCCACTCACCTGGGCCTGGCCGACGATGCCGATCGCGCACGCCTGCAGGCGCTGCTGGAACGGCTCGGCCTGCCGGTGTCGATCCCGGCCGGGCTGGACCCGCAGGCCCTGCTCGGCCGCATGCGGCTGGACAAGAAGAATGTGGCCGGCCGCCTGCGCCTGGTGCTGTGGCGCGGCATGGGCCGCGCCGAAGTGGTGCCGGACGTGGATGAAGCGGCGGTGCTGAAGGTGCTGTCGGCCCGGTAGTGCCGGCCGCTGGCCGGCAACGTCATCAACGAGGAAGCCGGCCAGCAGCCGGCACTACCGGGCTGCGCGGCAGGATTGCCGGCCAGCGGCCGGCACGACCGCGTTGCGGCCGGGGTCACCCTGGCCCCGCTACAATCGGCCCATGCACGTCTACCTGCAACATCCCGACGCCGGTGCGCAGGCACCGCGCTTCCTGCGCCTGAGCCTGCAGCCGGACCTGTTCGGCGGCTGGGAGCTGCTGCGCGAGAGCGGCCGCGTCGGCAACCGCTCGCAGCTGCGGCGCGAGCTGTTCCTGCAGGCTGACGAAGCCCGTCATGCCTTCGAGAAGGCCCGCGATGCCGAACTGCATCGCGGCTTCCAGATCCTCTCGCACGGCGACTGACGCCGCTGCCAACTTTCGTCCAAGGAATGCCCATCGTGACCAGCCCTCTCCGCAACGATCGCCTGCTGCGCGCCCTGCGCCGCGAACCGGTGGACTGCACCCCCGTCTGGCTGATGCGCCAGGCCGGCCGTTACCTGCCGGAGTACCGCGCAACCCGGGCCAAGGCCGGCAGCTTCCTGGCCATGGCCAAGAACCCGGAGATCGCCTGCGAAGTCACGCTGCAGCCGCTGCGCCGATTCCCGCTGGACGCAGCCATCCTGTTCTCGGACATCCTCACCATTCCCGATGCGATGGGCCTGGAGCTCTACTTTGTTGAAGGCGAAGGCCCGAAGTTCCGTCATCCGGTGCGTGACGAAGCGGCCATCGCCCGGCTGGCGGTACCGGACATGGAGCAGGACCTGGGCTATGTGATGGACGCAGTGCGCCTGATCCGTCGGGAGCTGGACGGCCAGGTACCGTTGATCGGCTTCTCCGGCAGCCCCTGGACACTGGCCTGCTACATGGTGGAAGGCGGCGGCAGCAAGGATTTCGCGCGCATCAAGGCAATGGCGCTGAACCATCCGCAGGCCCTGCACCGCCTGCTGGAGGTCACCACCGACGCGGTGATTGCGTACCTGGGCGCGCAGCGCGCGGCCGGTGCGCAGGCGCTGCAGGTGTTCGACACCTGGGGCGGCGTGCTGTCGCCGGCCATGTACCGCGAGTTCTCGCTGCGCTACCTGCAGCGCATCGCCGAGGACCTGGAGCGCGGCGAAGGCAGCGAGCGCACGCCGCTGATCCTGTTCGGCAAGGGTACCGGCCTGCACCTGGAAGCGCTGTCGCAGACCGGCGCCGATGCACTGGGCCTGGACTGGACGCTGGACCTGGACGAGGCGATGCGCCGCACCGGTGGCCGCGTCGCGCTGCAGGGCAACCTCGACCCGACCACGCTGTACGCCTCGCCGGATGCGATCGCCGCAGCCGCAGCGCGGGTGCTCGACACCTACGCCGCCGGCAATGGCGGTTCGCGCGAGGGCCACGTGTTCAACCTCGGCCACGGCATGTCGCCGGACATGGACCCGGCCCACGTGCAGGTGCTGGTCGACGCGGTGCACGCGCACAGCCAGCGCTGAGCATTCGGCATACGGTTGCGGCGCGATGTTGATCGCGCCGTGACCCACAGTGCGCGATCATGGCATCCCCCACGCTGCACCGGCCGCACCCCATGTCCACATCGCCATCGACCTACAACCGCCAGCGCCCCCTGCTGTGGCTGGTGTCCTTGGCGATCTTCATGCAGATGCTGGACTCGACCATCGTCAACACGGCATTGCCGGCGATGGCGGCCAGCCTGGGCGAAAGCCCGCTGCAGATGCAGTCGGTGGTGTTCAGCTACGCGCTGGCGGTGGCCACCTTCATTCCCGCCTCGGGCTGGATCGCTGACCGCTACGGCACCCGTCGCACCTTCCTGGTGGCGATCATTCTGTTCACCCTCGGCTCGCTGGCCTGCGCGCTGGCCCAGCACCTGCACCAGCTGGTCGGTGCGCGCGTGCTGCAGGGCATCGGCGGCGCAATGCTGTTGCCGGTCGGCCGGCTGGCAGTGATGCGATCAGTGCCGCGCGAGGATTTCCTGCGCGCGATGAGCTTCATCGCCATCCCGGCCCTGGTCGGCCCGCTGATCGGCCCCACGCTGGGCGGCTGGCTGGTGGAGATCGCCTCGTGGCACTGGGTGTTCCTGATCAACCTGCCGATCGGCGTGATCGGATTCATCGCCGCGATGAAGATCATGCCCGACCACTACGCCAGCCATCGCACCCGTTTCGACCTGCGTGGCTACATCATGCTGGCCTTCGCGATGGTGGTGCTGTCACTGGCGCTGGACGGCATCTCCGGACTGGGCACGCCACACGCGCTGGTGATGCTGATGACCGTTGCAGGGCTGGCGGCGCTGGTGGGTTACTGGCTGCACGCTGCCAATTCGACGGCGCCGTTGTTCTCGCTGGCGCTGTTCCGCGTACCCAGCTACCGCATCGGCATTCTCGGCAATCTTTTCTCGCGCATCGGCAGCAGCGCCATGCCGATGCTGATCCCGTTGCTGCTGCAGGTCGGCCTGGGCCTGGGCCCGATGAACGCCGGCCTGATGATGGTGCCGGTGGCAGCCGCCGGCATGGTCTCAAAGAAGCTGGCGGTGAAGCTGGTGGAGCGCTACGGCTACCGCCGCGTGCTGATGGTCAACACCGTGCTGGTGGGCCTGGCGATGGCCAGCTTCATCCTGATGACACCTGGCCAGCACCTGGCCTGGCGCCTGCTGCAGCTGGCGTTCTTCGGCGCGGTCAATTCGCTGCAGTTCACCGTGATGAACACCGTGACCCTGCGCGATCTGGACCGTGAGTTCGCCAGTTCCGGCAACAGCCTGCTGTCGATGGTGATGATGCTCGCCGCCGGCTTTGGTGCTGCTGCGGCCGGCAGCCTGCTGGCCGCGTTCGGCAACCACCTGGACAGCAACAGCGCCACCGCCGCGCTGCATGCCACGTTCCTGTGCGTGGGCGCGATCACCCTGACCTCGACGATGATCTTCTGGCAGCTGCCCGATACCAAGCCGGAGCCACGGCAGGTCGAACACGTTGCGGAGTGAGGGTGGTTCGGCAGGGCCTGCGGCCCTGCACCTGCAGAGGCTTCAAGCCAAGGCAACAGCCGAAGCAAAAGCTGGCGTCCTGCGGGATGGCGGGGTGGATCCGTTTGCGGGAGACGCCGTAAACCCATCCCTGGGGGCTTGGCCGCGGCATCCATGCCGCGGACACGCCCGCAACCGGACCCACCCCGCCTTCGACAGAATTCTGCGATCTGCAGTAGATCCACGCCATGCGTGGATGAATCTCTATCGAGATCGAATATGTCGAATTGAGATCGAAAAGCATCCACGCATGGCGTGGATCTACCCGATCGCGAAAATCTGTCAGAGGTGGGGCGGTGTGGGCTTGCAGGACCGTTGGCGCCATGGATGGCGCCATCGAGCCCCCATGGACGGGTTTACGGCGTGTCCTGCAAGCCCACACCGCCCCACCACCCACGGAATGCCTGCTTTTGCCGTTGCTGTTGCCTTGGCTTGAAGCCTCTGCAGGTGCAGGGCTGCAAGCCCTGCAACAAACCCTACCTGCCCATCGCCTTGGCGATCGCTTCCACCAGCAGCTCACCGGTCACCGGCTTGCGCAGGAAACCACCGATGCCGGCCGCTTCCACCTGCTGCTGAAGGTCTGGATCGGTCCGTGCCGTCACGGCGAGCAGTGGCAGCATGTAGCCCTGGTTGCGCAGGTGCTGGGCCAGCTCGAAGCCGCTCAGGCCCGGCAGGTCCAGATCCAGCAGGCCGACGTCGAAATCCCCTGCGCTGATCTCGCGCAGTGCCGCCAGCGCATGGCCCGCATGCACCACTTCATGGCCGCGCGCACTCAACAGCCCGCGCACCACATCAGCCACGGTTGCATCATCCTCGACCAGCAGCACGCGCAATGGCGGCATGTTGGCCGCATCCTCGCGGTGCACTTCGCCCTCGGACTCTGCATTGGCATCGACCACCAGCGGCAACGGCAGGGTCACGCCAAAACACGTGCCGCGGCCGAGCTGGCTCTCGACCTGGATACGCCCCTGCATCGCCTGCGCCAGTTCGCGGCAGATCGCCAGGCCCAGGCCGCTGCCGCCGTACTGCGCCGCGGTGCGGGCGCCATCGGCCTGCTCGAAGCGGCGGAACAGGCGCTGCTGCTGTTCCTGGCTGATGCCTGGCCCGGTGTCGCGCACTTCGAAATGCAACGCGCGCAGCTCGCCGTCGCTGCGCGCATGCAGGGTGATGGTTCCGCGGCTGGTGAACTTGACCGCGTTGGAGAGCAGGTTGAGCAGGATCTGCCTTACCCGCATCGCATCGCCGGTCGCCTGCAGGCCCGGCGGCAACTGGTTGTCGAGGGTGAAGCGCAGGCCCTTCTGCGCTGCCAGCGGTCCCATCAGCGCGGCCAGGTCCTGCAGCAGGCAGCTCAGCGCGAACGGCTTGGACTGCAGCTCCAGCCGTCCGGATTCGATCCGTGCCAGGTCCAGTGCATCGTTGACCAGGTGAAGCAGGTGTTCGCCGGCGTGCCGGATCGACTGCGTGTAACCGCGCTGCTGCGGGTCCAGCGGCGAGGCCAGCAGCAGTTCGCTCATGCCGAGCACACCGGTCATCGGCGTGCGGATTTCGTGGCCGAGATTGGCCAGGAAGCGGGTCTTGGCCGCCGAGGCCTGTTCGGCCAGTTCCTGTTTATGCAGTGCCAGCTGATAGGCATGGCGCCGCTGCAGGCGACGGCGATACAACCAGGCAAACCAACTGGTCAGCAGAAGCGCGATCGAGGCCAGCACCAGCAGCCCGGACAGGCTGCGCCACCACGGTGGCTGTACACGGAATTCCAGGCTCTGCACCCGGGACCAGACATGGTCGGCCGAGCGCGCCTGTACCTCCAGGCGGTAGCTGCCCGGCGGCAGGCGCGAGAACAGGCGCTCACCGGCCGGCCCCACTTCCACCCAATCGGGGTCGTAGCCGGCCAGGCGGTAGCGGTAGCTGTTGGAGGCCGAATCGGCGAATGACAACAGTCGCGCGACGATGCGCAGGTCACGGTCACCATCGGCAATCTGCAAGGGCGTGTCGTGGGTCAGGTCGAGTACCTGCTCGTTGCGGCGGACTTCGACCCGTTCGATCACCAACGGCGCCCGCCGCACCGACGGCCGCACCTGTTCCGGGTCGAACACCACCACGCCGGCCGGGGTACCGGCCACCAGATGGCCATCGCCGGACATCGTCAACGTGTGCTCGCGGAACTCCTGGCTGGGCAGGCCGTCGTGCACGCCGTACAGGCGCACGCTCTGCCCGTCGGCGCCAACCCGGACCAGGCCGCGCGCACTGGTGGCCCAGGCCACGCCCTGTGCATCGACCACCAGCCCGGAGGCGGAGATTGCCGGGTAGCCCTGCTCCGCGCCGACAACGGCCTGCCGTTCAAGCCGGCCCTGGCTCCAGCGGTAGCGCGACAGGCGGCCATCCTCCGACAGCCAGACCTGGCCATCGCGGCCCACGTGCAACGCATGGATCGCGGTCGCCGGCGCGCCCGGCACCGGCTGGAAGCGCTCGCTTTCCGGCAGCCACTGCAGCAGGCCACGGCTACTGGCCAGCCAGATGTGGTCCTGCGGCCCGCATTCCACATCCAGGTTGAGCTGGCCCTGCTGCAGGCCGCGCTGGCCGTTTTCCAACTGGCGGCGCAGGCGACCGTCGAGGTCACGCTGCTGCAGGCCTGCAGGCAACATCAACCACAGGCTGTCGCCGTCACAGGTCATCATCGACTCGATGACCCCTTCCATGGTCGCGTCGGCCCCGGCATCACGGCCCCAGCGACGTAGCTCACGTCGCTTCGGGTCATAGCGCAGCAACGCATCGGTCGAGCCGATCCAGACCTGGCCACGGCGATCCTCGCGTACCGAGGACAGCCAGTACATGCCATTGACCCAGGTGCGGTGCTGCTCGATCTTGCCGGTCCTGGGATCGAACCGGTCCAGCGCGCCGTGGCTGCCGACCGTCCAGATGCCGCCATTGCTGGAAGGGCTGGTGCCGAGCACGAAGGCATTGCGCAGCGAACCGGTGTCGTCCTCCAATCGCGACAGCACCGAGAACTGCCACCAGCGCGGCAGCAGATGCCACAGGCCGGCATTGGTACTGGCCAACCAGATGCCGCCTTCGCGGTCCTCGTAAGCGCCCGTCCAGTTCGGCCGCACCGGCCCGCGCGCAACGGCGCTGTACAGCGGAACGGTCTGGTACTGCCCATCCACGGCCCGACCAAGCCCGGTACGGGTATCCAACCAATGCCCGCCCTGTTCATCGCGCAGCATCATGCCGAGCACCTGCTCGCCCGGCGGCAGTTTCCAGGGCGGCGATTCAAAACGCCCGTCGGGGCGACGCACCGTGGCGCCGGCCATCGTACTGATCCACAGGCTGCCATCGGGTTCGCTGGTCAACCCATTGATCAGCAGGCTGGGAATGACGTCGGTGCCGACCCGCTCGAAGTCGGTGCCGGTCCAGCGCGCCACGCCATGCTTGGTGCCGACCCACAGGCTGCCATCGGCCAGCGTAGCCAGGTACGGCACCGAGGCGGCAGGCAGGCTGCGCGGATTGTTGGCCTCGGGCAGGAAACGCTGCAGGCGGTCCTGGCTGTCCAGCCGGTACAGCCCACCTTCGTGGGTCCCGAACCAGATCGCACCGTCCGGCGTGGTCGCCAGGCTCCAGACCGTGTTGGTCCCCATCAACGGCTGGCTGCTGCGGTCGTAGAAATGCAGCTGGCGGCGGTCGGCCGACATCCGTACCAGGCCCGCGTTCTCGGTCCCGATCCAGAGCTGGTTGCGCGCATCGACCAGGACCGTCCAGATGCGGTTGTCGCGCAGGCCATCCTCAGAACGCCAGATCCGGTAGTTGCGCCCGTCGTAACGGGCCAGGCCGTCGTTGGTGGCGATCCACAGGTAGCCATAGCGGTCTTCGGCCATGCGGTTGACGGTATTGGACGGCAGGCCGTCGAATACCGTCACCTGGCGCGGGCTCGGTGGCACCGGCTGCGCGGCAGCGGGTGACAGGCCGCACAGGAGGATCAGCAGCAGCATTGCCGCCCGCAGATACACCACCGATTGCCTCCTCACGCTGCCTGATGATTCCCGCGCCGCGGGCGTCGGCATGGTAAACCGAAAGTCGCGCCGTTCACGCCCCGCGTCGACGTTTTCAAGTTGTGGTCTGTCGTTTGGCGCGAGCCTGGATGATCGCTGCCACCAGCATGTCGCCGGTCACCGGCTTGCGCAGGAAACCATCGAAACCGGCAGCGAGCACCTGCGATTCGGCATACGCATCGGAGCGGGCGGTCACCGCCACCAGTGGCAGTTCGTAGCCCAGGGTGCGCAGCTGGCGGGCGATCGCAGTGCCGTCCAGCGCAGGCAGGTCGAGATCGAGCAGGCCGACATCGAAGCCGTCGGTAGCGATCTCCGACAAAGCCCCCAGGCCATGCAGCACATGCACCACCTCATGGCCGCGGCTGCGCAGCAGGCCGGCGATGACCTCGGCCACGGTGGCATCGTCCTCCACCAGCAGGATGCGCAGTGGCGCCAGCATCGGCAGTGCCGGCGCTTCGCCCGTGGCGGCTGCCTGCCGGGTCCAGGGCAGCGGCAACCGCACCCGGAAACGCGCGCCCTTGCCTGGCTGGCTGTCCACTTCGATGCGCCCGCCCATCGCCACGGCCAGCTCCTGGCAGATCGCCAGGCCCAGCCCGCTTCCACCATAGCGCGAGGCCGTGCGCGGCCCCTCCGCCTGTTCGAATCGGTGGAACAGCCGCTCCTGCTGCTCGGCATTGATACCCGGACCACTGTCGTGCACTTCGAAGCAGAGACCGCCGCCGTTCTCTTCCAGGTGCACGGCCAGGCCGACATGACCGCGCTCGGTGAACTTGATGGCATTGCCCAGCAGGTTGAGCAGGATCTGCCGCACGCGCATCTCGTCGCCACTGACGCTGATCGGGCCGGGCGGATCGTCGCCACGCTGGAAATCCAGCTTGCGCTGTTTCGCCATGGGCTGCATCAGCGCCTGCACCTGGTCGAGCAGTCCGGCCAGGTCGAACGGACGCAGATCCAGCTCCAGTCGACCGGCTTCGATGCGCGCGAGGTCCAGCGCATCGTTGACCAACCGCAGCAGATGGCTGCCGGCCTGCTGGATGGAGCCGGCATAGCTGCGCTGCACCGGGTCCAGCGGTGTGGCCAGCAGCAACTCGCTCATGCCAAGCACGCCGGTCATCGGCGTGCGCACTTCATGCCCCAGCGTGGCCAGGAACCGGCTCTTGGCCTGCGAGGCCTGTTCGGCCAGCTCCTGCTTGTGCACGGTCAGCTGCCATTGCTGGCGACGGCGCAGGCGCGCACGGATCGACCAGACCAGGACGAGCAGCAGCAGCGAACCGATCAGGATGTAGCCGAAGATCGCCATGCCGCTGCGCCACCAGGGTGGCAGCACCTTCACCTGCAGCTGCTGCGAAGGCGTCCATGCACCATTGGCGGTGGCCGCCTGCACTTCGATGACGTAGCTGCCGGTCGGCAGTCGCGACAGCGTGCGCTGGCCGTCGCCGCCCTGCTCCACCCAGTTCTGGTCATACCCGCGTACCCGGAAGCGGTAGCGGTTGCCCTGGGGATTGGCATACGACAACAACCGTGCATCGATCTGCAGGTCGCGATCATCCGGTCCCAGCAGCAGGGTGCCGGTATTCGGCAGCGGCTGCCAGCCGCGTGCATCGTCGCGGCGCACGCGCACCTCGGCAATCACCAGCGACGACCCGGGCAGCACCACGTCGTCGGCATTCACGTCGAATGCAACCAGGCCGGTCTGGGCAACGGCCAGAACGCGACCATCGGCATTCACCGCTGGCGGCCGGCTGGTGAACTCGGCATCGGACAGGCCATCGCGTTCATTGAACAACTGCAGGCGTCGTGCTTTCGGGTCCCAGCGCAGCAGGCCGCGCGGCGTGGTCGCCCACACCCGGCCATTGTCGGCCAATGCCAGGCCCCCCATGCTGACCGGCGGCACACCGGCGCTTCCATCAATGCGCTGGATCAGGCGCAGGCTCATGCCATCCCACTGGTAGCGCTCCAGCGCGCCCTGGCGGGCCAGCCACAACTGCTGCGGATCAACCCACACCAGGTCGTAGATCAGCCCGCGCGAGACTCCCGGCACTGCTTCGAAGCGACCAGCCTGCTCACGCCAGATGCCCATGTCGCCCATCACCCACGCCTTGCCATGGGCATCGAAGCGGATCTGCTCGATGGGTGAGTCGGCCGCCTTGCGGAAATCGTCGAGAGGATAGCTGCGCAGCACCCGGCCCTCCGCACTGCGCTGCTGCAGGCCCAGGTTCATCACCGAAAGCCAGACCGTGCCATCGGGTGCCTGCCGCATCAGGTCGATGCGCTGGCGCAGATCGGCGCCTCCACCGATGTGCCAGTCGTGCAGCGCGCGGGTGGCCGGGTCATACACGCTGATGCGGCCGGCACGCCCCAGCCACAGGCGCCCGTCCGACCGCGGCAGTACCGACCACACCGCACCGCTGCCGATCTCGCGGTCGCTGGCCAGCAGGCGCAACGTGCCATGCGCGTCCAGCTGATACACGCCGTGCGCCGAACCCACGTAGTAGTTCTGGCCATCACTGGCCGCGCCCAGCAGGTACTGGCTGTCCAGCGGCTTGCCATCGAGCTGGTTCCAGATCGAGAAGCGGCGCCAGTCCGGCGGGAGGTAGGCCAGTCCCTGGGTCAGCAGGGCGACCCACAATCCGCCCTCATGGTCCTGCAGCAGATCGAGCACACCGCTCTGTGCAGTGAGGAACCCACTGCCGCGGTCGCCGTCGAGCCGCCATAGCGCACTTGCGTCGCCACGCAGCAGGCCATCGGACGTGCCCGCCCAGTAGCCGCCCTGGCGATCGGCCAGCACCAGCGCCGAGCGCAGGCCGGCGCTGTCGCTCCAGCGCGGACGACTGACCCGGTCCTGCGCATCGATGCGGTACAGGCCATCGTTCTGGCTGCCGACCCAGATCGAGCCATCCGGATCGCGGCTCATCCGCAGCACGCTCAATGCGCCCAGCGCGTGCGGTGCCACGGGCTCGAAGTCACGGCCATTCCAGCGTGCGACGCCGGCCTCGGTACCGATCCACAGGCGCCCGCGCGCATCGACCAGACTGCTGTAGATGGTGTTGCTGGGCAGGCCGTCGGCACGGGCCGGGTCGTGCTTGAAGAAGCGCAGGCTGCCGTCCTCCCCGAACCGGCAGATACCCTGGCTGCTGGTGCCGATCCACAACGCATCCCCGGCATAGGCCAGCGTCCAGAACTGGCCCAGGCACGGACCATTGACCGCATCGAAGGTCTTGAACCGCTCGCGGTCGGCATCCAGGCGGGCCACGCCCTTGCCATTGATGCCCACCCACACACGGTCCAGCGGATCGACCAGCAGGGTCTCGATCTCGTTGCCGGGCAACGAGCCGGGCTGTTCCGGGTCATGTTCCCAGACCCGCAGCGAGCTGCCGTCGTAGCGCACCAGACCGCCATCGGTTGCGGCCCAGACATGGCCCTGGCGGTCCTCGGCCAGCGCCAGCACCATGCGTGAAGGCATGCCTTCGGCGGCACCGAAGCGCCGCAGGCGTGGTGTTTCTGCCATGTCCAGGGCTGCAGCCGCCGTGGCAGACGCCAACAGCAGCAGCCCCGTTGCCGCGATGCCCAGGCACCACAGGCGCCAGCTGCTCGTCATCCTGAACCCCCTGTCCTGTCCCGATTGTCACACAGGGCCGGGGTCATGGCTGCAACAGCCTGTTGCCGGGGCAGGACCACCACGAACTGTTGCAGCCATGCACGCATCCTTGGCAGGGGCCTGTGCGTATGATCACAGCGTCCCCCTTCCGGAGCCCGCCATCGATGCGTCCCTGCCTGGCCCTGCTGCCGATGCTGCTCGCCACCGCTCCCGCCTGGGCGGATGCAGATACCTATCGCCTCGATCCGGTGCACACGCGTGTGCTGTTCAGCATCGACCACGCGGGCTACTCGCAGGCGATGGGCACGGTCTCCGGCAGTGAGGGCCGCCTGCAGTTCGATCCCGACAACTGGCGCGAGGCCACACTGGATGTCGAGGTCCCCGTGTCGCGATTGGACCTTGGCGATGCCAAATGGAACCAGGCCACGCTGGCCCGCAGCCTTCTGGATGGCGAGCGTTTCCCGAAGGCACATTTCGTCTCCAGCCGGGTCGAACCGATCGATGCCAGGCGCGCCCGCGTGATCGGCACCCTGACCCTGCGCGGGGTCAGCCAGGAGATCACGCTGGACGTGACCCTCAACGCCATCAAGCGCTACCCCCTCCCCCCGTTCCGACGCACCGCCGGTTTTTCCGCCAGCACCACGCTGAGCCGGCGCGCGTTCGGCATCACCGCCTGGCCGGGCGTCATCGGTGATGCAGTACAGCTGAGGATCGAGGCTGAAGCCACCCTCGACCGCAGCGACGCCCCGGGAACTCCCGCTCCCGTTCCACACTCCGACCCCAAGACGGCCCCCTAGAGGACCCTTCATGACCGCCAAGAACACCCCCGCCGCCTGGGGGAGTGTCAGCCAGATCCTGCATTGGTTGATCGCATTGCTGATCCTCGCCCTGGGCGTGGTCGGCCTGACCATGGGCGAACTGCCCAAGACCCCCAAGTATTTCTGGGTCTATACCGCGCACAAGTCGATCGGCATCACCGTGCTGGCGCTCGTGCTCTTCCGCCTCGGCTGGCGCCTGTATGCCGGTGCCCCCAAGCCGGTGCCGGGCGTGCCCAGCTGGCAGGAACGCATCGCCAGTGCCACCCACGTGCTGCTGTATGTGCTGATGTTCGCCATCCCGCTGTCGGGCTGGCTGTACGACTCGGCCAGCGGCCTGCGCCCGTTCCGCTGGTTCGGCCTGGTCGACGTGCCCAAGCTGAGCGGTCCCGACCCGCAGGTGGTCGCGGTATCGCATGCCATCCACGAGTACGGCTTCTGGCTGTTGATCGCGGTGGTGCTGGCCCATGCCGGCGCTGCCTTCTACCACCACCTGTTCCAGCGCGATGCGACCTTGTCCCGCATGTTGCCGCGCGGCTGGCTCGCCTCCCCTCAGAAGGACTGACCGATGAACCTGAAACTGACCACTCCGGCCGCCGTGGCCGCCGCCCTGGCCGGCATGCTGGCCACCACCCCGGTGTTCGCCGCCGACTACGCACAGGCGCCCGGCGCCGGCTCGATCCTGGTGTTCGCCACCAAGTACGACGGCGAAGTGTTCACCGGCAGCTTCCCGGGCTTTGCCACCAAGCTCAGTTTCGACCCGGCCAATCCGGCCGCCGGTTCGCTGGACGTGGTGATCCCGCTGGCCGGCGCCAAGAGCGGCAACAGCGACCGTGACTCGACCCTGCAGACCGCCGACTTCTTCAATGTTGGCAAGTTCGCAACCGCACGCTACACCGCCAAGGGCTTCCGCGCGGTGGGCAATGACCAGTTCGCCGCCGATGGCACACTGGAGCTGCGAGGCGTCAGCAAGCCGGTCACCCTCACCTTCACCTGGAAGCCGGGCACCCAGCCGGTGCTGACCGGCAAGGCCACGGTCAAGCGCCTGGACTTCGGCGTCGGCGGCGGCGACTGGGCCGACACCAAGACCATCCCGGACGAAACCGCGATCAGCACGATCGTGAAGTTCGACGCGAAATAAACCGCGTCTGGTAGTGCCGGCAGCTGGCCGGCATCACCGGGCATCGCGGGGTTGCCGGCCAGCGGCCGGCACTACCGAACGTCGGCCAGCCAGGCCTGGACCGTGGCCGCGTCGAACGGCCAGTCCAGCTCACGACCGCCAGTCTCGTCACGCAGCACCGGCACCCGCGCGCCGTAGCGCGCTTCCAGCGCAGGCTGGTCATCCAGGAACACCGATTCGAACTCCGGTGCCCGCGCCTTGGCCAGCTCGGCCAGGGCCATGTCGCACAGGTGGCAGTCATCGCGCTGGAACAGGGTCAACACCGGTTTTGCTCCCTCTGCCGAAATGCTGCGCCGCAGCCATGGAAGTGCGGCATGAACCGCTAGAATAGCGGTCTCCTCCGGCACCCGCAGTACGGCAACCATGGCTGTCAGCACGTTCGACGTTTTCAAGATCGGCATTGGCCCGAGCTCCTCGCACACCGTCGGGCCGATGAAGGCCGCCGAGCGATTCATCCATCGCTGGCTGCTTGACCCGGGCCGCCTGCACGAGGTCGCGCGCATCCGCGCCGATGTCTATGGCTCGCTGGCGCTGACCGGCCGCGGCCATGGCACCGACAAGGCGATCCTGCTGGGCCTGGAAGGCCAGCGGCCGAACCTGATCGATCCGGACATCATTCCGGCCACCCTGGAGCGCATCCGCAGCAGCAAGCGCATCCAGCTGATGGGCCAGCACGAGATCGCCTTCGACGAGAAGCGCGACCTCGGCATGAACAAGCGCCAGAAGCTGCCGTACCACACCAACGGCATGCGCTTCACCGCGTACAACGCGGAGGACGAGGTGATCGCCACCCGCGACTATTACTCGGTCGGTGGCGGCTTCGTGGTCAACCAGGATGATGCGGCCGATGACCGCATCGTGCCCGACGAGACCCCGCTGCCCTACCCGTTCAAGAGCGGCGACGAGCTGCTGGCGCAGACCGCGCGCAGCGGCCTGAGCATTGCCCAGCTGATGTTCGAGAACGAGAAGTGCTGGCGCAGCGAAGACGAGATCCGCGCCAACCTGCGCGAGATCTGGAGTGCGATGCAGTCGTGCGTGGCGCGCGGCATCCGCGAGGAAGGCGTGCTGCCGGGTGGCCTGAAGGTCGGCCGTCGTGCACCGGCGCTGTACCGCGAGCTGTCGTCGAAGCCGGAAGCAGCGATGCGCGATCCGCTGACCACGCTGGACTGGGTCAACCTGTACGCGCTGGCGGTGAACGAAGAGAACGCCGCCGGTGGTCGTGTGGTGACTGCGCCCACCAACGGCGCTGCCGGCGTGCTGCCGGCGGTGCTGCATTACTTCGACCGTTTCTGCCCCGGCGCCAACGAACAGCGCGTATTCGACTTCCTGCTGACCTCGGCAGCGATCGGCATCCTGTACAAGGAAAACGCCTCGATCTCCGGCGCCGAAGTGGGCTGCCAGGGCGAAGTGGGCGTGGCCTGCTCGATGGCGGCCGGTGGCCTGGTCGCAGCGCTGGGTGGCAACCCGAGCCAGATCGAGAATGCCGCGGAAATCGGCATGGAACACAACCTCGGCCTGACCTGTGATCCGATCGGCGGGCTGGTGCAGATCCCCTGCATCGAGCGCAATGCGATGGGCGCGGTGAAGGCGATCAATGCCTCGCGCATGGCGATGCGCGGCGACGGCAAGCACAAGGTGTCGCTGGACAAGGTGATCAAGACCATGCGCGATACCGGCCGCGACATGCAGGACAAGTACAAGGAAACCAGCCGTGGCGGCCTGGCGGTGAACGTCATCGAGTGTTGAGGTCGACCGGTCCCGGCGCGATGGCGCCGGGCCACAGGTAGAGTCGACCGTTGGTCGACTATCGCGCGCAGCGCGGGATTTTCGCTCGTTGTGGTGAAGGTAGTCGACTAACAGTCGACTCTACCCAGTCGACTCTACCTCGTCGCCCTTGCCGGGTCGGACGACACCGTCACTACGTTCCGGTTAGGCTCGGGGCTCCCCTATCCAGGACCGCCCCATGCGCGTGATCGCTGCCGCCCTGCTTGCCTGCCTTCCACTGCCTGCGCTGGCCGCGCCCACTTACGGGCCGCGGCTGGAGGGTTTCGACTACGGCTATCCGGTGAAGACCTTCGCGCTGGAATCGCAGCGGCAGCCGCTGGAAATGGCCTACCTCGACATCGCGCCGAAGAAGGCACCCATCGGCGTGGTGGTGCTGCTGCACGGCAAGAACTTCTGTGCCGCCACCTGGAAGGAATCGATCAAGCCACTGGTTGCCGCCGGCTACCGGGTGATCGCCCCGGACCAGGTGGGCTTCTGCAAATCCAGCAAGCCCGAGCGGTACCAGTATTCGTTCGCGCAGCTGGCCGCCAACACCCATGCCCTGCTGCAACAGCTGCAACTGGGTGATGTCCCGGTACACCTGGTCGGTCATTCGATGGGCGGCATGCTGGCGGTGCGCTATGCGCTGATGTTCCCGCAGGACCTGCGCAGCCTGTCACTGGTCAACCCGATCGGGCTGGAAGACTGGAAGGCGCTGGGTGTTCCCTGGCGCAGCGTGGACACGTGGTACGCCGGCGAAATGAACATCAGCTATGACAGCATCCGCCGCTACCAGCTGGATGTGTACTACGACGGCAAATGGAAGCCGGCGTATGAACCGTGGGCACGGATGCAGTCGGGCATGTACGAAGGGCCCGGCAAGCAGGCCGTTGCATGGAGCCAGGCACTGGCCTCGGACATGGTGTTCAACCAGCCGGTGGTCTACGAACTCAAGAATGTTCAGGTGCCGACCACGCTGTTCATCGGCCAGAAGGACCGCACCGCGATCGGTCGCGACCTGGCGCCACCAGCGGTGAAGGCGACGCTGGGCAACTATCCGGTGCTCGGGAAGGCGGCAGCCGCGGCGATTCCCGGCGCGACGCTGATCGAGTTCGCCGAACTGGGCCATTCGCCGCAGGTGCAGGACCCGAAGCAGTTCAACGCGGCGTTGCTGAAGGCATTGAAGGCGCATTGAACGGCAGCCCTCCCCTGTAGAGTCGAGCCATGCTCGGCTTATCCAGCAAGAGGGATCTCGCCAGTAGCAGCCGAGCATGGGCTCGGCTCTACAGAAGCAGTGCGATCAGCCGACGATCCGCAGCACGTCATCCAGCAACGCGGCGGCAGTGACTTCCGCGCCCGCGCCCGGGCCCTGGATCAACAACGGCTGGCGGTGATAGCGATCGCTGTGGATGGCCACGCGGTTGTCGGTGCCCGCGCCCTGCGCCAACGGGTGATCGGCAGGCAACTCACGCAGGCCCACCTGCGCACCCTCGCCATCGACACGGCCAACGAAACGCAGCACGCGGCCATTGTCATGCGCCTGCTGCCAGCGCGCCTGCAACGGCGCATCCAGCTGCTCGAGCGCCGCCACCGCATCCTCCAGCGGCAGCGCTGCCAGCGCTTCAGGCACCAGTGAATCCACCTCTACCTGCGACGCATCCAGCGCCAACCCGCTGCTGCGGGCCAGAATCAGCAGCTTGCGACGCACGTCTTCACCGGAAAGGTCCAGGCGCGGATCCGGCTCGGTGTAGCCGGCAGCCAGCGCCTCGCGCACCGCCACCGAGAACGGCGACTGGCCGTCATAACGATGGAACAGCCACGCCAGCGAACCGGACAGCACGCCTTCGATGGCATGGATGTGATCGCCACCGGCTACCAGTGCACGCAGGCTGCTCAACAGCGGCAGGCCCGCGCCCACCGTCGCGCTGTCGCCATAGCGTGCGCCACTGTCGGCACAGCTTTCCGCAATGGCCTGCGCGCGGGCCAGCTGCGCACCACGCCCCAGCTTGTTGGCGGTCACCACATGCACGCCCCGCGCCAGCCACTGCACGTGGCGCGCGGCCACGTCTTCACTGGCGGTGGCGTCGACCACCACGTCGCCACGCTCCAGTCCTTCGGCACTCGCCCACGGTGGCGAACTCTGGCCATCGCGCGGTGCACGCCGTGCCAGTTCCAGCGGCAAGGCCAGGTCACGATCGATCTCCAGCGCAGTGCGTGAATTGGCCAGCCACTGCACGCTGGGCAGTTCCAGCCCACGCGCCCGCAATGCCTGGTAACGCTGTACGAAGGCCGAGCCGACCGTGCCGGTGCCCAGCAGCGCCAGGCGTCCCACGCCCAGAGCAGGAATTTCTGCGGCGAGCGCGCTCATGCATCCACCACCTGTTTGCGGCGCGCAGCCGCATCAATCACCGCTTCGGCACGCTGCAGCGCGGCGCCGAGATCGGCCAACAGGTCACGCTCGGCCTCGATGCCAACCGACAGGCGCAGCAGGCCTTCGCTGATGCCGGCCGCGGCACGCGCTTCGGCGGTCATCGCCGCATGGGTCATGGTGGCGGGATGCGCGATCAGGCTTTCGACGCCGCCCAGCGATTCGGCCAGCGTGAAACAGCGCAGGCCATCGACGAACGCGCGCACCGCCGCGTGCGGATCATCACCCGCGCAGTGCGCCAGTTCGAACGACAGCATCGCGCCGAAGCCACTCTGCTGGCGAGCAGCGATGGAGTGGCCCGGGTGATCAGCCAGACCCGGATAATAGACGCGGCCGACCGCCGGATGCTGGTCCAGCAGCGCAACGATCGACGTGGTGTTCTCCTGATGCACGCGCAGGCGCGCATCCAGCGTGCGCAGGCCGCGCAGGGTCAGGAAGGCATCGAACGGCGAACCCGTCAGGCCCAGCGCGTTGCCCCACCACACCAGCTGCTCATGCAGTGCCGGATCGCGCGCGACGACCGCACCGCCCACCACGTCGCTGTGGCCGTTGATGTACTTGGTGGTGGAATGCAGCACCAGATCCGCGCCGAATGACAGTGGTTGCTGCAGGGCCGGCGACAGGAAGGTGTTGTCGACCACAACCAGAGCACCTGCCTTGTGCGCGGCATCGATGACGAAGCGCAGGTCGGTGATGCGCAGCAGCGGATTGGACGGCGTTTCCACCAGCACCAGCTTCGGCTGGGTGGCCAGCGCCTGCGACAGCGCGCGCGGATCGGTCAGGTCGGCGGTGACCAGTTCGAAATGGCCCTTCTTCGCCAGCGCATTGAACAGACGCCAGCTGCCACCGTACGCGTCGTGCGGCACGACCAGGGTATCGCCCGGCTGAAGCAGCGCGTTCAGCACCAGGTTGATCGCGCCCATGCCGGTGGCGGTGATCACGCCGCCCGCACCGCCTTCCAGCTCGGCCAGCGCTTCACCCAACAGGTCGCGGGTCGGGTTGCCACTGCGCGTGTAGTCGTACTGGCGCTTGTTGCCGAAGCCTTCAAAACTGAAGTTCGACGACAGCACGATCGGCGGCGTGACCGCGCCATGCGCGGTGTCCCGATCGATGCCGGCACGGACGGCGGCAGTGGTGCGGCTACAGGACGGCTCGTTGGCGTGCAGGCTCATGCGGACTCTCCAGAGGTGCGGAAGGCGGTGGCGAGGATCGCGTCGATGCGATCGGTTTCTTTGAGGAAGGCGTCGTGGCCATAGGGCGAGCGCAGCACGCGCAGGCTTCCGCGCGGCCCCAGCCCCTCGACCAGGCCGACCAGGTCGGCCAGCGGCACCAGGCGGTCACCCTCCACCGCGACCACCACGGTCGGCGGCAGGATGGCGGCGGGGTCCACGCGGTGCAGGTCGATCGATTCGGACAGGCGCAGGTAGGCGGTCACCGGCGTGCGCGCGACGTACTGCGCGCCGGCGGCGTCCAGATAGTCCTCGGCGGCGACCCGCACGCGGCCGTTGATCACTTCCGGCGCGGCGTCGAAGCGCTCGCCGAACTCTTCCGGGGTGCGGTAGCTGAGCATGGCGAACTGCCGGGCCAGCGCCAGGCCGTGGTCTTCGCCGCACTGCAGTTGGCCGAGGGCGACGGCGCGGCGCTGCAGTGCGCGCCAGGCCGCGGCATACGGGTGCGGACGATGCGCGCCGCTGGCCAGCACCAGCTGGCGCACCCGGGCTCGATGACGGATTGCGAACTGCTGGCCGACCAGCGCGCCATACGAGTAGCCGACGAAGGCCTTCAGCGTGCGGATACCCAGATGATCCAGCAGCAGTGCCAGCGCATCGGCCTGGTCAGCGGTATCGATCGGCACGTCCAACGCACCGTCGGCCCCGATGAAGTCGAACGCCAGTACGCGCAACTGCTGCGGATCCAGCGTGCGACCACTGCCGACCAGGTCTTCGGCCCAGCCCTTCTCGCTGAACTGTGCGTTGGACGCCACATGGCGATGGGCGGAAATGCCGCCGGCCAGCACCACCGCCGGCGCATTGGCCGGGCCGACCCACTCATAGCGCAGGCGCACCGGGCTGGGGCCAGCGTGACGCATCGACAGCACCGCAGCGAACTCACCGCGCTCGGCATGCACGCGGTCTTCGACCGGCACGCTGACGGGGACAAAGGGTTCGGGGCGAACGGCGGTACTGGCAGCGAAGCTCATGGCGGGATCCGGTTGGGGAATCGGCCATCGAGCCTTCGCGGGGCTCGCGTTCGAGATGCACGTGCGGTGCATGGATCGAACCATCTTTCGGTGGACGCCACGGTCCCCGCAGGATTTGGCACCTACGCGAACGCTTTCGCATCCGCGGGCTGCCCCGGCTTCAAAGGGCCTGTCCCTCTGCCGGTCTCGATGGTGAGGCCACGATGCCAGCGCTTCCGGGCGCTGTCAATCCCTTCATGCGGATAAAGCGATGAATATTCTCGCGACAGGTATGCGAGGGGCGTCGCGGTCGCTCCGTTCAGGATCGGGTACAGTCCGGACGGTCCGTTTTCCTGAATCCGCTGATGCCACGCCTGCCCTTGACCTGCCTGCTCCTGCCGCTGCTGGCCAGCGCCTCTGCCGGCGCCAGCGACTGGCGCCAGGGCTGGGGGATGCTGCCGAAGGCGCCTGCCCCCGCCAGCGCCGACGCAAAGGCCCCCCCTTCCGATGGCCCAGCTGCGCCTGCAGTCGATCGGCGAACAGTGGCAGGCCCGGATCGACAACACCCTGGCCGGGCCGTTGCAGATCGAACTGCGCGCCGCCCCTGGACACCCGGTCGACGGCTTGCCGGTGCAGTCACTGATACAGGGCGACAGCAGCCTGGTCGTCGGCCACCTCCCCGCGCCGGTCAACGGCCGGATGCTGGACCTGCGCCTGCAGTCGGTACCAGGCAACCCCGCCGCACAGGCCGAGGATGTGGCCTACCGCCTGCCCTTCGATGATGCACGCCCGCGCGTGGACCAGGCGCCGCAGGGCCGGTTCAGCCACGACGACGAGGAAAACCGCGACGCGGTCGACTTCGCACTGCCGGAGGGCACACTGGTGCTGGCCGCGCGCGAGGGCACGGTGATGCAGATCCAGGATGGCTTCCGAGGCAACGGCCAGGACCGCGAACGTGATGGTGCCCGCGCCAACTTCATCCGCGTGCTGCACAGCGACGGCAGCATGGCCCTGTACGGCCACCTGCAGGCCGGCGGCATGCGCGTGCGTCGCGGCCAGGCGGTGGGCGCCGGGCAGCCCATCGGCCTGTCCGGCAACAGCGGCTTCAGCAGCGCACCGCACCTGCACTTCGTGGTGCAGGTCAACCGCGGCATGGGCCTGCGTTCGGTGCCGGCACGCATCTTCGCCGAGCAGGGCCAGCTGCAGTTCGCCCGCCAGGGCGAGGCCGAGGGCGGCATCGGGCGCTGAACGGCCCCGGCCGGTATAATCGGGCGCTTATCTCTTTGAAAAGCGCCCCGGGCGGGCGCCAATGCCATGTCCGAAGTCGCCAACGAAGCGTCGCGTCGCCGCACCTTCGCCATCATTTCCCACCCTGACGCCGGCAAGACCACGCTGACCGAAAAGCTGCTGCTGTTCGGAGGCGCGATCCAGATGGCCGGTTCGGTCAAGGGCCGCAAGGCCGCCCGCCACGCCACCTCCGACTGGATGGCATTGGAAAAGGAACGCGGCATCTCCGTCACCTCTTCGGTGATGCAGTTCCCGTATGAAGACAAGATCGTCAACCTGCTCGACACCCCCGGCCACGCCGACTTCGGCGAGGACACCTACCGCGTGCTGACTGCGGTGGACTCGGCGCTGATGGTGATCGACGTGGCCAAGGGCGTGGAAGAGCGCACCATCAAGCTGATGGAAGTGTGCCGCCTGCGCGATACCCCGATCATGACCTTCATCAACAAGCTCGACCGCGAGGGCAAGGACCCGATCGAGCTGCTGGATGAAGTGGAAACCGTGCTGGGCATCCAGTGCGCGCCGGTCACCTGGCCGATCGGCATGGGCCAGCGCCTGAAGGGCGTGGTCCACCTGCTCACCGGCGAAGTGCACCTGTACGAGCCGGGCCGCAACTTCACCCGCCAGGATTCGACCATCTTCCCGTCCATCGATGCCCCCGGCCTGGCCGAGAAGATCGGTGCACAGATGCTGGCCGACCTGCGCGACGAACTGGAACTGGTGCAGGGTGCCAGCCACCCGTTCGACCTGGAGGCCTACCGCGCCGGCAAGCAGACCCCGGTGTTCTTCGGCTCGGGCGTGAACAACTTCGGCGTGCAGCCGCTGCTGGACTTCTTCGTCGAGCATGCGCCGTCGCCGCAGGCACGGTCCACCACCGGCCGCGAGATCGCCCCGGAAGAGAACAAGCTGACCGGCTTCGTGTTCAAGATCCAGGCCAACATGGACCCGCAGCACCGCGACCGCGTCGCGTTCATGCGCGTCTGCTCGGGCCGCTTCAGCGCTGGCATGAAGACCTTCCACGTGCGCACCGGCAAGGAAATGAAGCTGGCCAACGCACTGACCTTCATGGCCAGCGACCGTGAGATCGCCGCCGAAGCCTGGCCGGGCGATGTGATCGGCATCCACAACCACGGCACCATTTCCATCGGCGATACCTTTACCGAAGGCGAAGCGGTCACCTTCACCGGCATCCCCAACTTCGCCCCGGAACTGTTCCGCCGCGCGCGCCTGCGCGATCCGCTCAAGCTCAAGCAGCTGCAGAAGGGACTGGCCCAGCTGTCCGAAGAAGGCGCGACCCAGTTCTTCCGCCCTCTCACCAGCAACGACCTGATCCTGGGTGCGGTGGGTGTGCTGCAGTTCGACGTGGCGGCCTATCGCCTGAAGGACGAGTACGGCGTGGAAGCCACCTTCGAGCCGGTCAGCGTGACCACCGCGCGTTGGGTCCACTGCAGCAACGAGAAGAAGCTGGAAGAGTTCCGCGAGAAGAATGCGCTGAACCTGGCACTGGATGCAGCCGGCCACCTGGTCTACCTGGCACCGACCCGGGTCAACCTGCAGCTGGCGCAGGAACGCTCGCCGGACGTGCGTTTCTCGGCCACCCGCGAAGCGGCGCATACCGTTTCGGTGGGCTGATGCCACGGGGTCGGATCCCTTTCCGGCAGGAAAGGGCTCTGACCCCAGCCAACGCAAGGCAGGCATTCACCCACCATACGGTGACAGGCGTGCACGTATCGCCCATCGCGGCGATGATAAGGGGGTGCGGGTCCCCCTCCCCGCGAACAATGCCTACGCCATGTCCACGACGTCCATTGCTTCGATCCGTGAAGAAATCGCCAGCGCCCTGACCCATGGCCTGGGCGCGGTATTCGCCCTGGCCGCCAGCGCGGTGTTGATCACCCTGGCTGCGATCTACGGCGACGGCTGGCAGCTGGCCAGCGCGATCGTGTTCGGCATCGCGCTGTTGCTGCTGTACACCGCCTCCACGCTGTACCACGCCATCCAGCATCCGGTCGCCAAGGGCCGGTTGAAGGTATTCGACCACTGCGCGATCTATGTGCTGATCGCGGGCACCTATACCCCGTTCACGCTGATCGGCCTGCGCGGTCCGTGGGGCTGGGGCCTGTTCACCGCGATCTGGGCGCTGGCGCTGGGCGGCGTGGTGTTCAAGCTGTTCTACACCGGCCGTTTCAAGGTGCTCTCAACGGTGATCTACATCGCCATGGGCTGGCTGGTGGTCGTGGCGATCAAGCCGATGTGGGCCTCGATCGATGGCGGCACCCTCACCTGGCTGTTCGCCGGCGGCCTGTCGTATACGCTGGGGACCTACTTCTACCACCGTGAATCGATCCCGTACTCGCATGCCATCTGGCACCTGTTCGTGATCGGCGGCAGCGTCTGCCACTTCGTCGCGGTCACCATGCAGGTGCTGTAAACGGCCGCTCGACGGCGGCGTGTGCACGCCATGCACATGGTCGCTTCGCGCCCTGTCCACGAACAGGGGGCAACCATGGCAGCGTGAATGCTGCCGCCTCCCCTGCCGCAAAGCGCACGTCCCGTTGGCGCCTCCGCCGCCCCGGCCCACGAGGCCGGCGCTGGCTCACGATCCTGGTCTTCCTGCTGGCGGCGATCCTGATACTGCTCGCGTTGTGGGACTGGAACTGGTTCAAGGGACCGGTGGAGCGCGCGGTACAGGCACGCACCGGCCGAGTGCTGCGCATCGGGAACCTTGATGTCGACCTCGGCCGCACCAGCACGATCCGCGCCGATGCGATCACCTTCGCCAATGCCAGCTGGGCGAAACAACCTGAGATGGCCAGCGCAGACCGCGTCGAGATCGACGTGCGGGTCTGGCCCCTGCTGCGCGGCAGCGTGCAGCTGCCCGAGGTGCGCCTGACCCGGCCGGACGTGCTGCTGGAAACCGCCCCGCGCAAGGGCGAGCCGGGCAACTGGGACTTCCTCGGTGACAGCGCCGGCGGCACAAGCCCGCAGCTCAAACGCCTGCGCATCGACGATGGTCGGCTGCAGTTCATCGATGCACTGGGCCGCACCGACATCCGCGTGGGCGTGCGCAGCGGTCAGCCGAAACAGGCCGATGCCTCGCCGCCGCTGCTGGTGCAGGGCAAAGGCCACTGGCAGGGCAACCCGTTCACCCTGCGCGGTGGCACCGAATCTCCGCTGGAACTGACCGACAGCGACCACCCGTTCCGCATCCACCTCGACGGTCGCGCCGGCGCTACCCACGCGGTGGCCAGTGGCACGCTGACCAATCCGTTCCAGCTGCGGGTGTTCGACCTGCAGTTCGCACTCAGCGGGCAGGACCTGTCGGACCTGTACCCGCTGCTCGGCATTGCCATCCCGCCCTCACCGCCCTACGCCTTGGACGGACGGCTGAAGCGCGACCACAACGTCTGGCGCTACGACAGCTTCACCGGAAAGGTCGGTGACAGCGACCTCGCTGGCAACCTGCAGTTCGAGGTGGGACGCGACCGTCCACGGCTGACCGCGACACTGGAATCCAGGCGCCTGGACTTCGATGACCTGGCCGGCTTCGTGGGAGCGCCACCGAAGACCGGCGGCGGCGAAACCGCGAATGCGGAACAAAAGGCACAGGCCGCCCGCATCGCCGCCAGCAGCCGGGTATTGCCCGACACGCCCTACAATCTGGGCAAACTGCGTGCGATGGATGCCGACGTGCGCTGGAAGGCCCACCGTATCAACGCGCCCTCGTTGCCACTGGACGACATGGACGCGCACCTGCTGCTGGATGACGGCGTGCTGCGGCTGGACCCGCTGAACTTCGGCGTGGCCGGCGGCGATATCCGCAGCACGATCCGCATGGATGCACGCCAGGCGCAGATTCGCACTGCGTTGAGGGCCAGCGTACGCGGCGTGCAGCTGGGCCAGCTTTTCCCGGATGCGAAGCTGGCCGAGCAGGCCAAGGGCGGCATCGGCGGCGAAGTGGACCTGAGCGGGCGCGGCAACTCGATCGCCGCCATGCTCGGCAGCAGCAGCGGCAAGGTCGGGCTGGCGATGGGCCGTGGCCATGTCGGCAACCTGGTGATGGAACTGGCCGGGCTGGATATCACCGAATCACTGAAGTTCCTGGTGACCGGTGACAAGCAGATTCCGCTGCGCTGCGCCTTCGCCGACTTCGGTGTGCAGGACGGTCTGATGACCAGCCAGGCACTGGCGGTGGACACCACTGATACCATCCTCATCGGCGAAGGCACGGTCAGCCTGCGCGACGAGACCCTGGACCTGCTGCTGAAACCGCGCCCGAAGGACAAGAGCATCCTGGTACTGCGGTCACCGTTGCATATCAGCGGCACGTTCAAGGACCCGTCGTTCCGCCCTGACTTCAAGGCGTTGGGTATTCGTGGCGCGGTGGCCCTGGCACTGGGCAGCATTGCCCCGCCGGCAGCGCTGCTGGCTACGATTGAACTGGGGCCGGGCAAGGATGCCAACTGCGGTGGGCAGTATGCGAAGTAGGATTACAGCGTTGTTCGCGGCGCCTCTTTTTCCGCGCGTAAAGCCGGAGCAAGGCGACAGGCTGGACACGCCGTAAATACGTTCCTGTAGGCTTGGTCGGCGCATCCATGCGCATCACGGTCCTGCCTGCCGCCTTGCTCCGGCTCCCGACAGTTTCCTGCGCGCGCAGAACGAGAGCGAAGTTCAAAGTCAAAAGAAGGAGCGGAATCAAAAGCCAATGCCAACCAAGGTTGGCATCTACCAGGAGCGGGGGACCGGCACTGAAACGCACCGCGCTCGCGGGAACGTGTCCAGAGGCTGAGGGCCCTGCCCAGCCGCACCCTCCGCCTCCCAACGTATCAGGAAGGCGCTGCTTTGGCTTTGGCTTTGAGCTTCGAAAAGCGGGCCGGCGGGCCGCAGGCCCGCCAGCGACACCCTCACCCGGCGACGATGTACTGCTGCAGCTGATCCAGCTCGCGCCGCTGCGCATCGATCACCGACTTCACCAGGTCGCCAATGGAAATCACCCCCAGCACCTGCACGCCCTCCACCACCGGCAGGTGGCGGATGCGGTAGTCGGTCACCAGCTGCAGGCAATGCTCCACCTGTTCGCCCGGCGACACCGTCACCACCTGCGTCGTCATGATCTCGGCCACCGCCGTATCGCGCGAAGAACGATCACGCAACACGATCTTGCGCGCGTAATCGCGCTCCGAAAGGATCCCGACCAACCGCGGCCCGTCCATCACCAGGACCGCGCCAATGCCCTTTTCCGCCATCAACCGGATCGCATCGATCACCGCCGCATCCGGCGCGACCGCATGTACTTCAGGAGACTTGCCGTCCAACAGTTGCCGTACCGTGGTCATCTGCCTGCCCTCCGAGGGTGGGTTGCAGGGCCGAGTCTGCCACGGCGGATGCTAGCCACGCGTCAACCAGGTACAACGGCCGCTGCTTGGACTCTTCGTACAGGCGCCCCAGGTACTCACCGATCAGGCCCAGCGCAATCAACTGCACCCCGCCCAGGAACAGGATCACCGCCATCATCGTCGGCCAGCCCGCCACCCGGTCGCCGTACAGCGCGGCCTTGACGATCACCCACATGCCGAACACGAAGGCCACCGCCGCGGTTGCCAGCCCCAAGTAGGTCGCCGCGCGCAGGGGCACGGTCGAGAACCCGGTGATGCCTTCCAGGGCGAAGTTCCACAGCCGCCACAGGCTGAACTTGCTGGTGCCGGCCACGCGTGCGTGGCGGTGGTAGGGCACCGCCACGCGCTTGAAACCCACCCAGCTGAAAAGCCCCTTCATGAAACGATGGCGCTCACGCATCTCGCGCAGCGCACTCAGCGCGCGTGGTGACAGCAGGCGGAAATCCCCGGTGTCGGCCGGGATCGGCGTACGCGAAAGGCGCCCCATCACGCGGTAGAAGATCGCCGCCGTGGCACGCTTGATCCAGGCCTCGCCATCGCGCGCCAGGCGCGTGCCATAGACGTTGTCATGGCCCTCGCGCCAGCGCGCGACGAACTGCGGCACAAGCTCCGGCGGGTCCTGGCCATCGGCATCCAGGATCATCGCCGCCCCTTCGCGCACCAGATCCAGGCCAGCGGTCAGTGCGGCTTCCTTGCCGAAATTGCGCGACAGCTTCAGCGCGGAGACCCGCGCGTCGGATTGGGCCAGGCGGGCGATCACCTCCCAGGTCCCGTCATGGCTGCCGTCGTCCACGTACAGAATGTGGCCGTCGATGTCGGGCAGCGCGTCGAGCACCGCGCACAACCGCGGATGCAGCAACGGCAGTGCCAGGGCCTCGTTGTAGGCGGCGATGACGAAAGTGAGCCGTTCGCGGGTCATGCCCGGATTGTACGTTGCCGCCGGCCGTAGATCAGGCGGCGCGCGCTCACTCTTCCGAAAGGTACGCGGCCCCGCCCAGCTGCCGTGCCTGGCGCTGGATCCAGGCGGCGCGCCGCTGCACGTACGGCCCTGGCTTTGCGGCGTTGTAGCGCCGCGGTGCCGGCAGCACCGCCGCCAACCGCGCGCTATCGGCCGGGCTCAACCTGGCCGCGTCCTTGCCCCAGAACTTCTGCGCCGCCGCCTGAGCTCCGTACACGCCATCACCGAACTCGGCGATGTTGGCGTACATCTCCAGGATGCGCTCCTTTGGCCACAGCGCTTCGATCAGCACGGTGTACCAGACCTCCAGCCCCTTGCGGATCCAGCTGCGGCCCTGCCAGAGGAACAGGTTCTTGGCCACCTGCTGGCTGATCGTGCTGGCGCCACGCAGTCGCCCGCCCTTGGCATTGTGGTCGCGGGCCTTCTCGATGGCCTGCAGGTCGAAGCCGTTGTGGTCGGGGAAACGCTGGTCCTCGGCGGCCACCAGCGAAATCGGCAGGCTCGGCGCCATCTGGTCAAGGTCGCGCCACTGGTAATGCAGGCGATAGGACCAATCGGCCTCGCCCAGCGCCTCGCCATAGCGCCACAGCATCACCATGGACACGGGCGGGTCGATGAACCGCAGCACCAGGACCTGCAGGCAGCTGAAAGCAGCCAGCAGCACCGGCAGCCACAGCAGCCGTTTCCAGCGCCAGCGCCTGCGGCGTGGGCCTTCTACGACAGCTTCCACCTTGTGCTGCTCTCCCCCTGCCCCCATTACTGGTGCATCCTTCTTATATCTGGTTGTCGGCGCATTATCCGGCAACTGCCCCCGTTTACGCGCGATGTGAGCCGATGACCGCCAACTCCGATTCCCTGATCCGCTTCCTGCTCCCCGACGCCGGCGTCCGCGGCGTCCACGTGCACCTGCAGGCCACCTGGCAGGAAATCCTGTCCCACGCCGAGTACCCGGATACCGCCGCCGAACTGCTCGGCGAGGCCTGCGTGGCCTCGGCGCTGTTCACCGGCCATACCAAGATCGATGGACGCCTGTCGATCCAGCTGCGCAGCAGCACTGCCCTGCGCACCCTGTTCGCCGAATGCACCGCCGCCGGCACCCTGCGCGGCATCGCCCAGCTCAGCGAAGGCGGCGACGCGCCGCGCGACCTGTCCAGCCTGGGCGATGACGCGATCCTCGCCATCACCATCGAGAACCCCGGCCTGGACCCGCGTGAACCCCAGCGCTACCAGAGCCTGGTCGGACTGACCGCACCGGAACTGGACGAGGCCTTCGAGGACTACTTCCGCCAGTCCGAGCAGCTGCCGACCCGCCTGCTGCTGGCGGCCGACCGCAATGGTGCCGCCGGCCTGCTGCTGCAGAAGCTGCCGGGCGACGAGGGCGACGAGGACGGCTGGGCGCGCGCCAGCGCCCTGTTCGAGACCCTGGGCAAGGCCGAACTGCTGGCCACCCCGGCCGAGCAGCTGCTGCACCGCCTGTTCCACGAAGAGAAGCCGGCGTTGATGGGCGAAAAGCCGCTGTCCTTTGCCTGCTCCTGTTCCCGCGAGCGGGTGGCGGCGATGCTGCAGTCGCTGGGTGAGGAAGAGGCCTGTGCAGCGGCTGCAGACACCGGCGCCGTCGAGGTCCGTTGCGAATTCTGCGGGCGTGAGTATCACTTTCCATTGACGGAGTTCGGCATACTGTTCCACGGCGCCCAGGGGGCTGTACCGGCGCCTGAACGGCTTCAATGAACGGCAGTCTTGTACCTGGGGAGGATCAAGGCTTGTTAAGAATTCATAAACACCCTAGGATCAAGTTCCCGTCCCCACGGGAACTTCCGTTGTCCGTCCCTGTCTGAACTGGTCCGATGCGTACCTTCCTGCGTCTACCGCTGGCCATGATGATCGCCCTTGGCGCGATCACGGGCGTGCATGCGCAGAGCAAGGACACCCGCACCGTGCTGCCGGTATGGAACAAGGGCAGCGGCAAGGTCGAGGCCCTGCTGTACCTGGAGCCGACCGGTGAGCAGGCGGCCGGGGCGCGTTGGCATTTCGGCCGCAACTCGCTGGATGCGGCCTTTGGCCTGTCCTCCGGCGATTCGCTGGGCCTGCTCTGCAGCAGCAGCGGGACCAGCATGAGCGGTCTGGCCAGCCACTGCATGCTGGCCAGCCTCGGCGACGAGGACGACCTCAACAGCCGGCGTTTCACCGGCACCGCCGCATTGAACCGTGGCAGCAGCCGCCTCGGCATCACCGCCGGCACCGGCCGTGAAACCCTGCCGGCATGGCTGGCAGGCCCGAACAAGACCCCTTCGCTGCGCGCCGAGCAGAATGACCTGACCGTGTTCGCGCAGAAGAACATCGGCCGCGAAGGCTTCGTGTCCATCGCCGGCACCTACGCCAAGGCCCGCCTGGTACCGCTGGCCGACGCCTCGCCGGCCATTGCCGACCGCTGGGACAGCAAGAGCCTGAGCATCGGCGCCGGCTACGGCAATTTCACCGGCAGCATCATCGGCCGCGTCATCGACGTGCCCGGCAAGCCCGGCAAGTGGGAAGGCCTGGGTATCGGCCTGACCTGGCGCACGCCATGGTCCGGCCAGCTCACCGTGGGCGCCGAGAACGTGATCAGCCGCGGTAAGAATCCGTTCTCGCCACGCAACGAAAGCAACGACGACGGCACCGTGCCGTACGTGCGCTACGAGCAGGACCTGTAAGCTCCCTGCTGCCTCACCGCGACGTTTCCGCGCGCGCTCCCTTCGCCCATCCCCGTAATGACACCTCGCCGCCACCACGCGGCGATGCGCAAGCGCCTGTGCGCGGCCTGGTCCAGCACGGCTGCGCAAAGGCCTGCGCCATCAAGCCTGGCTGCCCCATGAAAAAAGCCACGCCCCTTTCGGGGCGTGGCCATGTCACACGTACATATTACGCCGCGATCAGAAGCGCTGGGTGTACTTCATGTACAGGAAGCGACCGATGTCGAAGCCACCGTAGTAGGAGACGTTCGCGCTCGGCTGGCTGTACATGGTCGGGCCCACGCGGCCGAACACGTTGTTGGCACCCACGGCCACGGTCGCATTCCACGGTGCGTTCCAGCGCAGCTGGACGTCGTTGAACACGGTCGCGCCACGCTGGTTGGTCGCGCTGCCCACCGCCACGCCCTGGTTGTTCGGCGAAGCGTAGTTCGGCAGGTTGCACTCTTCCGGGAACGTCACGGCGCTCAGGCACGATTCCTTCATGCCGGAGAAGTAACGGACGGTCCAGCTGGCGCCGAAGTCACCCATTTCCCAACCCAGGTTCAGGTTCGAACGCACGCGGAAGGCGCCGCCCGCCCAGCCCACGCCGGTGCGGGGATTCGGGTGGGTGACCGGGTTCTTGGTGGTGACCAGGTCATCACGCGAGGTGTAGGTGCTGGTCCACTGCGCGCTGAAGTTGCCGAAACGATCGGTCGGCAGGCGGTAGCTGACATCCAGGTCGAAGCCTTCCACCTCGCGGTAACCGGCGTTGATGCCGGTGCGCTTGAGGTTGTTGACGATGCCGGTCACCGGGTCACGCGTGAACGCCGAGCAGCGTGCCGCGATGTCGTTGATGTAGCAGTCGTTGAGGATCAGGTTGGCCGTGTCCGAGATGATGGTGTTCTCGACGCGGATTTCCCACCAGTCCAGCGACATGTTGAAGTTCTGGATGAAACCCGGGCTCCAGACGAAGCCCAGGGTCTTGGACGTCGAGGTTTCCGGGGTCAGCTGGTCGTTGGAGCCGGAGACGAAGGCCAGCGGGGTCTGCGACGATGCAGCGGTGGTCGGGGTGAAGCCCTGCTGCTGCTGGCGGAAGTTGGCTGCATTTACGCCGGCCGGCAGTGCGGCGGCGCAACGGGCACGCACCGCAGGATTGGTGCGCGCCGCACCGTAGACCGAATCGCACGGATCGGTGAAGAAGTCGAACGACTGCGAACCGCCGCTGTACAGGTCGGCGATGGTCGGGGCACGGAAGCCTTCCGCCCAGGTACCGCGGATGAGCAGCGAGTCGATCGGCTTCCACTTGAAGCCGAACTTGCTGTTCAGCGTGGTGCCGAAGGTGTCGTAGTCCGAATGGCGGGTGGCCGCGTTGAGGCTCAGCTCGCGGGCGCCCGGCAGGTCGGCCAGGATCGGCACGTTGAACTCGGCATAGACTTCGTCAACCTTGTAGCCACCACCGGTGGGGAAGTTGGCCAGGCCGGAGGTGTTGCCCGACTGCACCAGCGCGTCCGGGCTGAAGCTGCCGGTTTCCTTGCGGTGCTCGACACCCACGGCGAAGCCCAGGTCGCCGGCAGGCAGGGTGAACAGGCTGCCGGCCAGGTTGGCGGTGATGACCTTGGTGGTGGTCTCGGCGGTGGAGTGCGCGGACGGGAACAGCAGGTTCTGCAGGGCGGTGTTGCCGGTCAATGCGCCGTTGGCACCGTTGCTCTGGATGCCGGCGTGCAGGAACGGGTTGTACGGCACGCACTGGTTCAGCCCGATCGGGTTGGCCACGGTACCGCACTGCGCCACGCCGCTGCTGTTGATGAAGGACGGACCCACCGCCGCACGCAGCGCGGTCAGGTTGAGGTCGCCGGTGCTGGTCTGGACCAGCTTGTTGTTGTTGTACAGGTAGCCGACATCCCAGTCGAACAGGCGGTCGGAGAACTCGAAGCTGCCTTCCAGGCCGCCGCTGAAGCGGAAGGTGGTCAGCTCGGCGCGGGTGTTGCGCGGCACTTCCGAAGTACGACGCCACCAGTTGGCGATGTCAGCACCCAGCGGATTGAACACACTGCTGGCCGAAATCGGCGAACCGAAGGCCAGTGCGCCGTACGGGTAGCCGGCGATCTGGCGGTTCGAATCGCGGAAGCTGTACAGCATGTTGGTGCGCAGGCGCACGTTGTCGGTCAGGTCGTAGATGCCATCGACGAACACTGCACGGCGTTCCTGCGGGGTACGCAGGTCGGTCTGCAGGTTGGTGTTGGTCTTGTCCTTGGTGGAGAAGCTGTTGACGTTCTGCGCGACGTAGTCGGCCTTGTTGTTCGCGTTGCCACCCTCACGCAGGATCACGCGCACTTCGCGGTTCGGGTTGGATGCGCTGGCGGCCGGATAGGTGACGCCCGGCAGGCCATCGGCCGGACGGCTGACGAAACCGCCGAACTCACCCACGGTGGTCCAACCGAAGTCCGGGTGGTTGGAGCTGCGCGGGAACGCACCGTACGGACGATCGGCCGCCCGCACCTTGTCTTCCTTGGCGTACTCGGCACCGATGGTCAGCGAACCGCGCTCACCCTTCACGCCCATGGTGAAGTCCATGGTGCGGGTGGCACCGTCGCCTTCACTGTACTGGCCGTAGTAGACGCTGCCGGTGGCGCCTTCGAAGTTGGTACGGGTGATGATGTTGATGACGCCGGCGATGGCATCGGAACCGTAGATCGACGAAGCGCCGTCCTTCAGCACTTCGATGCGCTCGATGGCCGAGACCGGCACGGTCGAGATGTCCTGCAGGCCACCGGTGGTGATGCCCAGGCGCTTGCCGTTGAGCAGCACCAGGGTGCGGGTGGCGCCCAGGTCACGCAGGCTGATGTAGGTGCCGCCGACGGCTTCGCCCGAGGACAGCGGCTGGGCACGGCTGATCGGCGGCGTACCCACGGCGCTGATGTTCTGCAGGATGTCAGCGACCGACGAGAAGCCCTGCTTCTCGATGTCAGCGCGGTTGAGGGTCAGGACCGGCTGGGCGGTTTCGACGTCGACGGTACGGATGCGCGAACCGGTGACTTCGATGCGGTCCAGGTTGGTGGCGGTCTGGGCAGACGCCACCCCGGTACCGGCAACGGATGCGGCGCTGGCGGCCAGCGCAACGCACACTGCATCGCGCAGCTTGTTGCTGTTCAACTTCATGGGCTCTCTCTCCATGGATCTTGGGTTGTGTGCTGAGTCCAACCGACGTGCCCCAAAAGGGAGGCACAAAAAACGGCTGGTGACCCGATAGTAGCCACACTTGATCTGGAATTAAAGAGTCGTTAAGAAAATGCCCAAATCGCGTGAAACCAGCCTCACCACGACATACGTTGGCGCATTGAGGTCGCCTGCAAGGCGCATTCGGCACTTGCAGGGCGCCATTCTCCCATTCAGCTGGGAATGAGCGTCTCGATCAGATGCTCGACATAGGCCTCGAAATCCTCGCGGGCCTGCTTGGGTTGCTGCAGCTGCAGCGACAGCTGCAGGAAGCCGACGTAGGCGGCATAGGCCAGGCGCGCGCGATGCCGTGCATCGGTGGAGCTGAGCCCGGCCTGGCGGAACGAAGCAACCAGGTAGTCGAGCCGGCGCTGCGAAACGCGGTCGATCACCGGGCGCACCATCGGGTGGTCCAGCGCCTTCAGCAGTTCGCTGTAGATGATGTGCGGCTGCACTTCGTGCGCGACCATCTGGAACAGCTGGCGCAGGCGCACGCGCGGATCCGGCACGTCCTCCAGGCTGCCAAACACCTGTTCCTGTTCGAACAGTTCCCAGCGTTCCAGCGCCGCCTGCAGCAGTGCATCACGCGAGGGGAAGTGCCAGTAGAAACTGCCCTTGGTCACACCCAGGCGCCGCGCCAACGGTTCCACCGCGACGGCACCCACACCTTGTTCAGCAATCAGATCGAGAGCGGCCTGGGCCCAGTCTTCGGCACTCAGGCGGCTGTTGCGGCCGGCGCGCGGTTCGCCGGCGGAAGCGTCAGGTTGATTCATGGGCTGATTTAACCATACGCCGGGGTTCGTTGCAGTACGCGGTTGCGGCCGAAACCGTCGCGACGCCCGCCTGGGCACCTGCCGCAGCGCACCATACCGTGCAGTATTGACTTCCCTCGCAAGCGATCCATACTAGAAAGTATGGTTACGTCCCCTACTCCCGCTGCGTTCCATGATCTTCGCCTGGAGGCCGCCCATGGCACACGCCTGGCCGCAACCGCCAGCGACCACGGCCGCCGTGGCCGCGTGTTGTTCGCGCATGGCTTCGGCCAGACCCGGCACGCATGGAACGCCACCGCGCGGGCCCTGTCTGCGGCGGGGCTGCAGACGCTGGCCTACGACGCCCGTGGCCACGGCGATTCGGACTGGAATTCTGCCGAACTGCCCTATCACGGCGAGCAGTTCGCTGATGACCTGATCGTGCTGGCCGGGGAACAGCCACGCCCGCCGGTGCTGGTCGCAGCCTCGATGGGCGGCCTGTTCGGCCTGCTGGCCGAATCGCGCTGGCCGGGCCTGTTCTCGGCGATGGTGCTGGTGGACATCACCCCGCGTTGGGATACCGCCGGTGTTGAACGCATCCTGGCCTTCATGACCGCCCATCCCGACGGCTTTGCCTCGCTCACCCAGGCCGCCGACGTGATCTCGGCCTACATGCCGCACCGTCCGCGCAAATCCGAGCAGTCGCTGCGCGCACTGCTGCGCGAGGACGGCCACGGCCGCTGGCGTTGGCACTGGGACCCGCGCCTGGTGGCTGAACTGGCGCGCGACAGCGAGCAGCACCAGGATGCGCTGGCCGAGGCCGCACGCCAGGTGAAGTGCCCGCTGCTGCTGGTCAGCGGCGGCCGAAGCGACCTGGTCACGCCACAGACCGTGGCCGAATTCCTGGCGTTGGCGCCGCACGCGCGTCATGTACAGCTGCCGCAGGCCACGCACATGGTCGCCGGCGATGACAACGACGCCTTTACCGCTACTGTGTTGGACTATCTGGACGTGTTGCCCGCAGCGGATGCTGCAGCTTCGTCCGCCACAAACGAGCACGTCACCGGAGCACGCTCATGAGCATCGTTCTTCCCTTCCTCGCCCTGCTGCTGGCAGGCGCGTTCGTCGCCTACCACCGCATGCGGCTGGTTACCTGGACGCTGATCAGCGTGGCCCTGCTGGTCGCCTGCTGGTTCATTCCCTACGTCAACCAGACCGCCACGATCGTGGCTGCCGCCGTATTGGCCGTCATCGCCGTGCCGCTGCTGCTGCCGTTCATCCGCAAGCCGCTGCTGACCGGCCCGATGATGAAGGTGTTCCGCAAGGTGCTGCCGCCGCTGTCGCAGACCGAGCGCATCGCGCTGGAAACCGGCTCGGTTGGCTTCGAGGGCGAACTGTTCACCGGTGATCCGGACTGGAACATCCTGCTCAATTACCCCAAGCCGCAGCTGACCGCCGAAGAACAGGCCTTCCTCGATGGCCCGGTCGAAGAGCTGTGCACGATGGTCAACGACTGGGAAATCACCCACGTCCACGCTGACCTGCCGCCGGAGCTGTGGGCCTTCATCAAGAAGAACAAGTTCTTCGGCATGATCATCCCGAAGGAATATGGCGGCCTGGGCTTCTCTGCGCTGGCCCACCACAAGGTGATCCAGAAGCTGGCCTCGGTGTCCTCGGTGGTCAGCTCCACCGTCGGTGTGCCCAACTCGCTGGGCCCGGGTGAACTGCTGGTGCATTACGGCACCCAAGAACAGAAGGACCAGTACCTGCCGCGCCTGGCCGATGGCCGCGAAGTGCCCTGCTTCGGCCTGACCGGTCCGTTCGCCGGCTCCGACGCCACCTCGATTCCGGACTACGGCATCGTCTGCAGGGGCGAGTGGAACGGCGAGCAGGTGCTCGGCGTCAAGCTGACCTTCGACAAGCGTTACATCACCCTGGCCCCGGTCGCTTCGCTGATCGGCCTGGCCTTCCGCATGTACGACCCGGATGGCCTGATCGGCGACACCCGCGACATCGGCATCACCCTGGGCCTGCTGCCGCGCGACACCGCCGGCGTTGAAATCGGCCGTCGCCACTTCCCGCTGAACTCGACGTTCCAGAACGGCCCGATCCGCGGCAAGGACGTGTTCATTCCGCTGACCCAGCTGATCGGTGGCGCGGCCATGGCCGGCAAGGGCTGGAACATGCTCAACGAGTGCCTGGCCGTGGGCCGCTCGATCACCCTGCCGTCCACCGCCAGTGGCGGAGCCAAGGCCGGTGCCGCCGTGACCGGCGCCTATGCACGCATCCGCAAGCAGTTCGGCCTGTCGGTCGGCCGCTTCGAAGGCGTGGAAGAAGCGCTGGCCCGCATCGGCGGCAAGGCGTACAAGATCAGCGCGCTGTCGCAGGCCACCGCTGCTGCAGTCGACCGTGGTGACGTGCCGTCGGTACCGTCGGCGATCGCCAAGTACCACTGCACCACCATGAGCCGCGAAGTGATCTCGGACATGATGGACGTGATCGGCGGCAAGGGCATCATCCTGGGGCCGCGCAACTTCGCCGGCCGCAGCTGGCAGGCCGCGCCAATCGCGATCACCGTGGAAGGCGCCAACATCATGACCCGCAGCCTGCTGATCTTCGGCCAGGGTGCGATCCTCTGCCACCCGTGGGTACTGAAGGAAATGAAGGCCGCGCAGGATCCGGATACCCGTGCCGGCCTGCAGGACTTCGACCGCAGCCTGTTCGGCCACATCCGCTTCGGCATCTCCAATGCCGTGCGCTCGTTCTGGTTCGGCCTGACCGGGGCACGCTTCGGTGCCGCCCCGGGTGACGCCTACACCCGCCGCTACTTCCGCAAGCTGGACCGTTACTCGGCCAACCTGGCGCTGATGGCCGACATCTCGATGATGACCCTCGGCGGCAAGCTGAAGTTCAAGGAATCGCTGTCCGGCCGCCTGGGCGACGTGCTGAGCCACGTCTACATGACCAGCGCCATGCTCAAGCGCTACCACGACGAGGGCGCACCGCAGGCCGACCAGCCGCTGCTGGCCTGGGCCTTCCATGACAGCGTGCACAAGATCGAGGAATCGCTGTCGGCGGCCCTGCGCAACTTCCCGATCCGTCCGATCGGCTGGCTGATGTGGGCGCTGATCTTCCCGCTGGGCCGTCGTGCCGAGGCCCCGGGCGACCGCCTGAGCCGCCGCGTCGCCGCCCTGCTGATGGCGCCGAACGAAGCCCGCGACCGCCTGGCCAGTGGCGTGTTCCTGACCCCGTGCGAGAACAACCCGGGTGGCCGCATCAACAGCTACCTGAGCAAGGCGATCATGGCCGAGCCGGTGGAGCGCAAGTTCCTGAAGGCGCTGAAGAGCAAGGGCATCGAGGCGCTGGACTTCAAGAGCCAGCTGGACGAAGCCGTGGCCGAGGGCGTGATCACCCAGGACGAGCGCAGCCTGCTGGAAGAGCTGCGCACGCTGACTCTGGATACGATCACCGTGGACGACTTCGACACCCACGAACTGCGCGCGGCCAGCTACTACGACCGCCAGCACAAGGATCCGCATTCGCAGGCCGCCTGATCGCCCGCGATACGCGTTGCCTTCGACGGCGGGCCTCGGCCCGCCGTCGCTCTATCCGACGACCGGAACACCGACCATGTCCACGCCTCTGCTCTCGCTCTACCACCGGCTGCAACGCTGGCCTGCCGGCACCTGGCTGTTCTCGCGCGCGGTCTGCTTCAAGGCGCCCTACTTCGCCAGCATCGCGCCGCGCATCACCCGCCTGGAACACGGCCGCTGCGAAGGCACGCTGGCCGACCGCCGCAGGGTGCGCAACCACATCGGCACGGTGCACGCGATCGCGATGTGCAACCTGGCCGAACTGACCGCCGGGCTGATGGTCGACGCCTCGCTGCCGAAGGGCATGCGCTGGATTCCGAAGGGGATGCAGGTGCAGTACCTGGCCAAGGCACGGGGCATGCTGCAGGCGGTGGCATTGCCGGCCCAGCCGATCGTGGCCGCTGCCGAGGGCTATGCACTGCCGGTGACGGTGAGTGTGCGCGACCGCGCGGGGACGGAGGTGTTCAGCGCGGTCATCGACATGTGGATGTCGCCGGCGAAGTAGTGTTCCGGCGAACGGCGCAGCCCCGCGTGGGTGGACGGTTGATCGCGGAAAGCCTTGGTTTGGCTGGGGGCGGTGAGTTCGCGGGGGACGCCGTGAACCCGTCCCTGGGGGCTTGGCCGCGGCATCCATGCCGCGGACACCCCCGCGAACTCACCGCCCCCAGCCTCTGACAGATTTCTGCGGCGTCCACCCACGGAAGAAAAAAAAGATCAAAAGCAAAAGCAAAAGCAAAAGCGGCCCTTCGGCCGCTTTTTTCGTGCGCGCAGAACCCACGAGCGCAGCGACCCGCTGTTGCTCTTGATCTTCTTTTTCTTCTCCGTGGGCTGGCCGCACACGGAACCTGTCCGGGGTCGGGCGGATGGGCTGGGCAGGGGTGTCCGCGGCATGGATGCCGCGGCCAAGCCCCCAGGGACGGGTTTACGGCGTCCCCTGCCCAGCCCATCCGCCCGGCCAGATCCACGACCCGCATTCCGCGACCAACCCACGAGGGGCTGCGCCGTTGGCTGGAAACTACGCCACCGCGCGAAACACCAACGCCAGGATCGCCGGCACCGCCTGGATCATGAAAATGCGGCGGCTCACGCTGTAGGCGCCATAGCACCCTGCCACCACCACGCAGGCCAGCGAGAACGTCACCAGCACCGGCTGCCCGATCACCAGCCCCACCACGATGCCTGCTGCCAGAAAGCCGTTGTACAGGCCCTGGTTGGCCGCCAGCACCCGCGTGGTCTCCGCCTTCTCCGGCGTGTTGCGGAAGGTCTTCAGGCCCAGCGGGCGGGCCCACAGGAACATCTCCAGCACCAGGAAATAGACGTGCAGCAGGGCGACGAGCAACGTCAGGGTGAGTGCGATCCAGTACATGGGCAGTTCCTTGGACAGGGATGGGGGTCGGGCCCCGGAAAATCAGCGGTCGCGCGGCAGTTTCTTTTCTTCGCGCAGTACACCGAACGCGGCTGCGGTCATGCACGCGGCAACCACCACGCCGCCGATGAACACCACGTGTGAACCAAACAGCGACAAGCCCTTGTGCACCCACGCAAAGCTCAGGTCCGCACCGCGGTAGACCACGGTGTCGATCGCTGCGCCGGCCTTGTAGCGCCACTGCCGGTCCACGCGCGTGTAGATGGTCTCGCGCGCCGGCTTGGCCAATGCGAACTCGCTGGCCCGGGTCATCACCTGTACCACTGCCACCATCAACGGCATGGGTGAAGCGGCAAGCACCGAGAAGCCGATCAGGATCGCGAAACCGGGAATCAGCAGCGCCGGCGCGATGCCGTGGCGCGACAGCAGCCAGCGGGTCAGGCCCACCTGCATCAGCAGCGCCAGCGCGTTCACCGCCAGGTCGATGCGCGAGAAGAACGCGGTACTGGCCGCCGGGTCAGTGAACGCCGCACGCACGATCGCAGCCTGCTGGTTGTAGAGCAGCGTCCCCACGCCCACGCCGAACACCACCATGATCGCCAGCCAGCGCAGCAACGGCTCGCGCACGATCAGTTTCAGGCCATCCAGCACGCTGCCGCCCATCGGCTTCTCACCCGATACCAACTGCTGCTCCTGCTCGCGCAGCACCGCCCAGTGCCGCAGGCGCCAGATGCAGAACAAGCAGATCGCCAGGAAACCGGCCGACACCAGCATCAGGTTGGCGATGCCCACGCGCTGCACCAGCGCACTGGTGATGACCGGACCAAGGAAGGCACCGACGGTGCCCGCCGCGCCGATGTAGCCATAGAAGGCCCGGGCCTGCACATTGGAGAAGACATCGGCCATGAAACTCCAGAACACCGCCACTGCGAACAGGTTGAAGACGGTGATCCAGAAGAAGAAAGCCATGCCGCGGCCAGGCACGCCGCTGTCGAACATCATGTAGAAGCCAAGCAGGGTCACGATGAAGAACCCATACACCGCCGGCAGGAACACCCGTCGCGGGAAGCGGCTGACCAGCCAGCCGTACACCGGCTGCAGGACCAGCATGATCATGAACACGCAGGAGAACAGGAACTGCAGGACGAAGTCCTTCAGCGCGATGCCGTGACTGGCGAACCAGGCAATCAGCACGGGCGGGAACACCGTTTCCAGGTCCGCCGAGGCGGCCATGGCTTCACGCACCGGACGCAGCACGTAGTAGCCGCTGAGCAGGCAGAAGAAGTACAGGAACGACCACCACAGCGCCGGGGACTCGCGCAGTGCCGCCATCAGCCCCTGCAGCGGGCCCTTCTCTCGTACCGCGCTCACGCGGCGTCCCTCGCCAGATGACGGCGGTTGGACAGCGGCATGGCAGGCTCCGGGGCGGTGAAGCGCGTACGTTATCCAATGCACTGCAACATCGCCAGCAGGTGGCCGTCTGAAGGCCGCAACGCGGTGTCATGACCGGGTCCGGATGACACGTTCCGATACACGCTTTCGAGGCGTCAAAATCCCAACTTTTTCAACGAGATGCGCATTCATCTTCGCTTTGTTTGTGCACAGAGGAAAAGCGGCGCTAGAATCGCCATCAGCAGTCGCGCACGGGTCCCACCGATGAAAAAGAACAGCCTGCGTCGTCCGATCCGTTCGGCGGCCACCGGTTTGCTGGGCATGTTGATGCCTGTTGCCTTGTCCACCACCGCGCAGACCCCGCCGCCGTTGCCGCCGATGCCGGCCAACATCGAGTCCGCTGCGGCCACCGCCGTTGCCCACACCCAGCCGGCGGCCTACCGTACCGGGCTGGTGCCGCAGGTGCAGGCGCCCGCCGCAGGCTTCAACGTCGCCAATATCGAATCGATGGCGCAGCAGCTCACCTATGGCGAGCGCGTGCCGGGCATGGCCGTGGCCATCGTGCAGGGCGGCCGCATCCTCAGCGCGCGCGGCTATGGCGTTACCGACGTCAACAATCCGCTGCCGGTCGATGCGCACACCGTGTTCCGCCTGGCGTCGCTGTCCAAGGCCTTCGCCGGCACCATGGCCGGACTGCTGGTCAACGACGGCACGCTGCGCTGGGACAGCAAGGTCACCGACTACGTGCCGGGCTTCCGCCTCAACTCGCCCGAAGCCACCGACCGCCTGACCGTGGCCGATGTGCTCAGCCACCGCGTCGGCCTGCCCTACAACGCCTACGACCGCGACATCGAAGGAAACGCCGAGTACTACGCGCTGACCCAGAAGCTGGCCAACACCAGCCTGAAGTGCCTGCCGGGCGACTGCTACGCCTACCAGAACGTGGCCTTCAGCCTGATCGGCGACGTCGTCTATGCCGCCTCCGGCAGCTTCTACGAGCAGTCGGTCGAGCGCCGCATCTTCAAGCCGCTGGGCATGAACGATGCCAGCCTCGGCCTGGCCGGCATCCAGGCCAGCTCGCGCTGGGCGCGTCCGCACGTGCGCAGCCGCAACGGCTGGGTGTCGCTGACACCGAAGCCGACCTACTACCGTGTTGCCCCGGCGGCTGGCGTCAACGCCAGCGCCAGCGACATGGCGCAGTGGCTGCTGGCGCACACCGGCCATCGCCCCGATGTGCTGCCGGCACCGCTGCTGGCTACCCTGCACTCGAGCCTGATCAACACCCCCGGCGAGATGCGTTCGGGCTGGCGCCGCGAGCGCCTGCACTCGGCCGGCTACGCGCTGGGCTGGCGCACCTTCGATTACGCCGGCCACGACGTGGTGTTCCATGCCGGTGCCGTACAGGGCTACCGCGGCCTGGTCGCGCTGGTGCCGGAACGCGATCTCGGCATCGCCATCATGTGGAATGGCGAGAGCGGCCTGCCCAGCGGCCTGCTGCCGACCGTGCTCGATTCCGCGCTCGGCCTGCCGGCACAGCGCTGGCTGGATGTGGACACCGACTTCGGCAGCGACAACCTGATGGCCGAAGGCGCGAGCCCGGCGCAGCAGGACAAGCGCAAGGGAAAGGGCGCTTCGAGCAACCGCGCGGTGGCGTCGCCGCGCTGATCAGGCGGGCGCGACCGTGAGCATGAAGGGCGGCCTGCAGGCCGCCCTTTTTGTTGGCTGTTGTGGAATCGAGCCGCGCTCGACTCTACAAACGGAGGGCTAATGCGCGAAGTAGTGCATGCCGCCGTCCACCGGAATCACCGCACCGGTGATGTAACCGGCCAGCGGCGAGGCGAGGAATGCCACCAGCGGCGCCACTTCTTCCGGCTCACCGAAGCGCCCGATCGGGATGTTACTGGCGATGAACGCGCGTCGGCTTTCCTCGGTGGGATGCAGGCGGTCCAGGATCTGCGGGCTGTTGATCCGACCCGGCGCAATGGCATTCACCGTGATGCCCTGCCCGGCCACCTCCGACGACAGCCCCTTGCTCCACAGATGCAGCGCTGCCTTCGCCGCAGTGGCGGCATTCACCGAACGGGGCTCCATCGAACCGCTGAAGTTGATCACCCGCCCCCATCCCTGCGCCTGCATCGCCGGCAGCAGTGCCTGGGTCAGCCGTCGTGCGGCAGAGAAGTTCAGCGCCAATGCCTCCTCCCAGATCGTGTCGGCTGCATCGACGGTCGTTGGCCGCGAACCGCCAGCCGCGTTGACCAGGATGTCCACCCGCTGCAACGCCGCCAGCGACGCGTCAGCAATGCGTCGCACGTCCCCGGCGTCGGTGACATCGCCCAGCAGGATGATCGGCGCGGGTGCGCCCGCCGCTTCGATCCCTGCCGCCAGCGCCTGCAGCGGTGCCTGCCGCCGTGACGAGATGGCAACACGTACGCCCTGCGCGGCCAGTTGCCTGGCGACAGCGGCACCGATGCCACTGCCCGCCCCGGTGACCAGCGCTGTGCGTCCCTCAAGATTCAAATCCATCGTGTTCTCCTTTCAGCACGGCCGGTGGATCCGGCCCCTGCAATGCATGCTGTTTGATCACCCGTGATTGATAAACTCCGCAAAAGTTTCAGCATTCAACACCCGGAGTGTCAGATGAACCTGCTGGAAAGCATGCAGGTCTACGTGCTGATCGTGGACAAGGGCAGCCTCAGCGCTGCAGCGGCAGCACTGGCCATCTCCCCGACGATGGCCGGCAAGCACCTGCGTGCGTTGGAGGCGCGGCTGGGCATGCAGTTGCTCAGTCGTACCACCCGGCGCCAGCACATGACGCCGTTCGGCGAGGACTACTACGCCCGCTGCCGGGAGATCCTGCGGCTGGTGGAGGAAACCGATGCTCAGGCCCAGTACCAGCACCTTGCACCTGCAGGCACGCTGCGCATCAGCGCGCCGGTGATCTTCGGCACGCATGCGCTGGTACCGGCGTTGGCCGATTACATGGCGCGCTACCCCAACGTGCGTGTCGACGCGGTGCTGACCGACCGCGTGGTCGACCTCGCAGAGGAGGGTTTCGAAGCAGCCCTGCGCATCGGCACGCTGGCCGACAGCAGCGTGCTGGTGGCACGTGCATTGGCACCGTATCGCTTGATGATGTGCGCCTCGCCCGGATACCTCGCCCGGCACGGTACGCCCTCCGACCTGCTGGCGCTTGCCCGGCATCAATGCCTGTCCTTCGAACCCAGCGCGCTGGCGCAGTGGCTGCAGGCCGATGCTGGCGGGCTCGGCCATGTGCCCACAGGTCGACTGCAGATCAACAACGGCGAAGCGCTGCGTACAGCGGCGCTGCATGGGCTGGGCATCGTGCTGCAATCGGCACTGCTTCTGGCCGCGGATGTCGAGGCTGGGCGGTTGGTGCAGCTGTTTCCCGAACACGGCCACGCGGGGCGGCCGATGCACGTGGTCTACGCCCACGACCGCTACCCCTCGACCCGCCTGCGCAGCTTCATCGATTTCCTGGTGGAGCGCTTTCCACCGGCGCCGCACCGCTAGCGTCGACCGTCAGCAAGGCGGTCGAGCATGGCTCGACGCTACCAATGGCCCCATAAAAAAACCCCCTCCCCGCTGGGCAGCCAGGGAAGGGGTTTCAGGATGCGGCTATCGGGAGTACTTAGATCAGCGGCGCCGGGGTTGCCGGCAGAGCGACCGGGGCGGCCTTCTTCTTGCGGGCGGCCGGCTTGCGCTTGGCAACCTTCTTCGCTGCCTTCTTCGGGGCAGCCTTCTTGGTGGCCTTCTTCGCGGTCTTCTTCACTGCCTTCTTGGCGGTCTTCTTGACGGCCTTCTTGGCAGTCGCCTTCTTCGCGACCTTCTTGGCCGGCTTGCGGGCCGTTGCCTTCTTGGCAGTCCTCTTGGTGGCCTTCTTGGCTACCTTCTTGACGGCCTTCTTCGCGGTCTTCTTGGCAGGAGACTTCTTGGCTACCTTCTTCGCCGCCTTCTTCACTGCCTTCTTCGCAGTGGCCTTCTTGGCGACCTTCTTCGCAGCCTTCTTCACTGCCTTCTTGGCGGTCGCCTTCTTCGCGACCTTCTTCACTGCCTTCTTGGCAGCGGCCTTCTTCGCGACCTTCTTCACCGCCTTCTTGGCGGCGGGCTTTTTCTTCGCAGCTTTCTTGGTTGCCATGGGATGGCTCCTCGTCAGTGATAGGGAGTTGAAACGCCCAGGTGGATCAAACCCGCGGATGCTGCGTGCGGGGACCGCCGGCGCGTCAAGCGCGCCGTTACGGATGCGGCAATGCCCGCCTCGATCGGCGGAGCGGGCATCGGAACGGGAGGTGCCTTGCATTTCTCCGGGGGAAGCGGGGCCATGTCCACCGTCATCTGGGTCGCGGTGGTCTTGAAGGGGCTGCTTCGCATCGGACGATTGATTCTGCGCACTCGGTTTGGCAGGCAAGGTCTGCTGAGGCGAAACCTAATCACGGTTTTTTTTACTGTCAACAACCCCCGCGAAAAATTTTCACATCCGCGCCATCCGCGGTGTTGCCTGCACGGTCGCGACGCTCCGCCCTCGACGACCAACAAAGCACCACGCACGCGCGTTGCCTGCAGCAACAACAACGCAAGCGTTGAACAAAAACCACTTGAAATAGGCACTCTGCGCAGATGCATGCATGTTGGCGGCCGCTGCATGCACGCAACGCCGGCACCGGCCGGCGCCGGCACCAGCGCCAGCACAACGGCACCGCAACGGGGGGCGAAAAGTTTTCACATCCGGACGCGTCGGCGCGGGGCGGAAACGCGGATTTGCGCAAAACTGCGCACGCCCCTCGGTACCGTTCGCGGGTCTGCTGATGCCGCGTCGAGGGCGCGCAGCAAACCCTGCGTCATGAGCCGACGTACTCGCCAAAACAAAAACGGCCACCCGAAGGTGGCCGTTGCAGAACCCGGAAACGACGACTCAGTGGTCGTCGTTCTCCAGGGCTTCGGCGTACGCGTCCGGGTCCAGCAGCTCGTTGACCTCTTCAGCGTTGGTCAGTTCGACCACGAACATCCAACCTTCGCCGTAGGCATCTTCGTTGATGGTTTCCGGCTTGTCGGACAGGGCCGAGTTGACCTCGACAACCTTGCCGCTGATCGGGCTGTAGACGTCCGAGGCGGCCTTCACCGACTCGACGACGGCGATCTGTTCGCCGGCCTTGGCGTCGGCGCCGACTTCCGGCAGTTCGACGTAGACCAGGTCACCCAGCAGGCCCTGGGCATGGTCGGAAATACCGACGGTGACGCGGCCATTGCCTTCGACACGGGCCCACTCATGGGACTTGAGGAACTTGAGGTCGCCGGGGATCTCGCTCATGGGACTGCTCCAGAGATATGCAGGGGTGGAAAAAACGGGGCTAGTGTAACCAACCGGCCGCCACTGCTGTCAGTGACGACCGGCATGTCCGGATCAGGCGTCGGCGAGCACGCCGGGCTGGGCCTGGCCTTCGCGCACGAACGGGAACTTGACCACGCGCACCGGCACCTGCCGGCCGCGGATGTCGACGGTGACCTCGCCGAGTTCACCGGCGGGCACGCGGGCAAAAGCGATGCCCTTGGCCAGGGTCGGCGAGAAGGTGCCGGACAGGATCTCGCCCTGGCCGCTGGCCGTGGTCACTGCCTGGCCGTGGCGCAGCACGCCCTTCTCGTCCATCACCAGGCCGATCATCTGGCGCGCGGTGCCTGCGTTCTTCTGCGCTTCCAGCACGTCGCGGCCGATGAAGTCGCGGCCTTCGTCCAGCGACACGGTCCAGGCCAGCGCCGCTTCGTACGGGCTGATCTCTTCGTCCATGTCCTGGCCATACAGGTTCATGCCGGCTTCCAGGCGCAACGTGTCGCGTGCGCCGAGACCGGCCGGCTTCACGCCCGCCGCCAGCAGGCGGTTCCAGAACGCGACCACCGCGTCCTGCGGCAGCAGGATTTCGAAGCCGTCTTCGCCGGTGTAACCGGTACGGGCGACGAACAGCTCGACGCCGTCGTCGGACTGCACCTGCAGGGCGGCGAAGCGGCCCAGCTTGGTCAGCGCCTCGCGCTCGGATTCGCGGGCCAGGCCGATCACGATCGCGCGCGCCTGCGGGCCCTGCACGGCCAGGATGGCCAGGTCCGGGCGCTGCTCGACGCTGACGCCGAACGGCGCGGCCTGCTCGCGCAGCCAGGCCAGGTCCTTTTCGCGGGTGGAGGCGTTGACCACCATGCGGAAGAAATCGTCGCCCAGGTAGTAGACGATCAGGTCGTCGATGACGCCGCCGCGCGGATTCAGCATGCACGAGTACAGCGCCTTGCCCGGCACCTTCAGCTTGTCGACCGAGTTGGCCAGCAGGCGGCGCAGGAACGGCCTGACCTGGTCACCGCGCAGGTCGACCACGGTCATGTGGCTGACGTCGAACACACCCGACTCGCGACGCACCAGGTGGTGCTCGTCCAGCTGCGAGCCGTAGTGGATGGGCATGTCCCAACCCCCGAAATCGACCATCTTGGCGCCAAGGGCGCGGTGGGTATCGTTGAGCAGCGTCTTCTGGGTCATGACCGGGTCCGGCAGCAGAGGAAACAAGAATCCCCATTATCCCAGATCGGTCGCCCGCAGGTCGCGCCGCAGCGCAGCGGGGGTGTTTGGCCGGCCTGCGGCCGGTGGGCGCCTTTTACAAGCCAGGCAACGGCAACAGCCAAAGCGTATCGGCTCTGCGAAGTCGACGGCTTGGCCGGAGCGGTATGGGCGATCGGGACACGCCGTGAACCCATCCCTGGGGGCGCTTTGCTTGCGAAGCACTGCTTCGCAAGCGCCCGAACGCGCAGCCGCCAGCGGCTGGGCCGGACCGCAGAGCGGGGTTTACGGCGTGTACCGCGAACCCAACCCGCCCGACCCAACACATGCCAGTCGACTATCAGTCGACTCTACCCGCAGCAGACTCGACCACCAGCGTGCTGCCCTGCACCGCTACCACCCGCACCATGGCACCGGCCTGCAGGTCCGGGCCGCTGACCTGCCAGTACGCGTCGTCGATGCTGACCCGGCCCTGCCCACCAACGATACCCTGCTGCAACGGCACCACCCGTCCGACCAGTTGTTCGGCGCGGCGGTTGAGCAACGGTGCATCGCTGGGTCGCGCCCTTGCCTTGCCCCAGCGCCGGTAGCACTGGATCGAGACAACGCTCAGCACGACGAAGGCAACGACCTGCCACAGCAATGGAATGCCGCTGAACACCGCAACCAGTACGAACACCGCCGCCGCGCCAATGCCGATCCACAGCATGAACGCCCCGGGCGCCAACGCCTCGGCGGCAAACAGCAGCAGCGCCAGCGCGCCCCAACCGACGACTTCCCAGCGCATGTCAGCCTCCGAGCGGCGGCGGCCGCTTGCCGGCGGCCTTGTTGTCCTGGCTGGCCAGCGCCTGCTTCGCCAGTTCGGCCACGCCGGCGATCGAACCGATCACGCCACTGGCCTCCATCGGCATCAGCACCAGCTTCTGGTTCGGCGAACTGGCCAGCTCCTTGAACGCTTCCACGTACTTCTGCGCAACAAAGTAGTTGATCGCCTGCACGTCGCCCTCGGCAATCGCCGCCGACACCACCTTGGTCGCCATCGCTTCGGCCTCGGCCAGGCGTTCGCGCGCCTCGGCATCGCGGAACGCAGCTTCGCGACGGCCTTCGGCCTCCAGCACGGTGGCCTGCTTTTCGCCATCGGCGCGCAGGATCTCCGACTGGCGGGAACCCTCTGCCTCTAGAATCTGCGCGCGCTTCTCGCGCTCGGCCTTCATCTGCCGCGCCATCGCATCCAGCAGGTCGCGCGGCGGCTGGATGTCGCGGATCTCGATGCGGTTGACCTTCACACCCCACGGGTTGGTGGCATGGTCGACCACGCTCAGCAGCTGGGCATTGATCACCTCGCGCTGGCTGAGCGATTCATCCAGGTCCATCGAACCGATCACGGTACGGATGTTGGTCTGCACCAGGGCGATCATCGCCACTTCCAGGTTGGCCACCTCATAGGCAGCCTTGGCGGCATCCAGGACCTGGAAGAACACCACGCCGTCCACGCGCACGGCGGCGTTGTCCTTGGTGATTACTTCCTGGCTGGGTACATCCAGCACCTGCTCCATCATGTTCACCTTGCGCCCGACCCCGTACACGATCGGAATCAGGAAGTGCAGGCCGGGGGTCATGGTGTGCGTGTAGCGCCCGAAGCGCTCGACGGTCCACTCGTAGCCCTGGGGCACCATCCGTACCGCCTTGAACAGGATCACCACGGCCACGAAGGCCAGCACCACGGTAAAGAACATGGTCGGGAACATCTTGCTTTCCTTATCTATGACGTCCAGGCCCCAGCATAGCGCGTGAAGGCCGCATTCACAGCGGAGCTACCAGGGCATGCGCCCGCGCAGGATGTCGGCGAACATCACCCAGTCGCCCATGAACGAGTACAGCGGGTGCTGGAAGGTGGCCGGGCGGTTCTTCTCGAAAAAGAAATGGCCAACCCAGGCGAAGCTGTAACCGCAGAACAGGGCAGCCAGCAGCAGCACCGGCTGCCCACGCAGGATCGCTGCCGCGACCAGCAGCAGTACGCCGCAGCTGCCGATGAAGTGCAGCCGGCGCGATACCGGGTGGCGATGCTCGCTGAGGTAGAACGGATAGAACTCGCGGAAGCTGGCGAAGCGGGACATGCGCGTGCTCCGGGAACCAGGGTCGTCGCCATCATGCACCATCGCTGACCTTGTGGCGCCGAGCCATGCCCGGCTTGCGCGCGCCAGCGCGGTCGGAAGGAGGCGCAGCCACGCATGGCCCGGCGCTACCCTGATGAGGTGCGCGGCCCGAACATGATCACCGCCATGCCGGCCAGGCACAGCGCAGCGCCCAGCAGGTCCCAGCGGCTGGGGCGGATGCCGTCGACCAACCACAACCAGAACAGCGCGGTGCCGATGTACACGCCACCGTAGGCCGCATAGACCCGCCCACTGGCGGTCGGGTGCAGGGTCAACAGCCACGCGAACAGGGCGAGGCTGGCCGCGGCCGGCAGCAGCAACCAGACGCTGCCTCCCTTGCGCAGCCACAACCATGGCAGGTAACAGCCGACGATCTCGGCCAGCGCGGTCAGCAGGAACAGGCCAAGCGTCTTCACGCTTTTTCTGCTGCCTTGGCGTGCTGCCACAGCGCTTCCTGCGCATCCAGGTCCATCGCAGCCAGCGCCCCACCCTGCGCGTCGGCCTGCGCTTCCATCGCGCGGAAGCGGCGTTCGAACTTGTGGTTGGCCCCGCGCAGCGCCGCACCCAGGTCGATGTCGGCATGGCGCGCCAGGTTGGCGCAGACGAACAGCAGGTCGCCCAGTTCTTCCTGCAGCCGCGCCTTGTTGCCGGCGATATCGCCGCGTTCGAACTCCTCGCGCAGTTCCTGCAGTTCCTCGGCCGCCTTGTCCAGCACCGGCAACGGGCCGGGCCAGTCGAAGCCGACCTTGGCCGCACGCGACTGCAGCTTCACCGCCCGCTGCCATTCCGGCAGCCCGCGCGAAATGCCGGCCAGCGCGGAGGTGTCCTGCTCGCCCTTGGCGGCACGCTCGGCACGTTTGATCGCCTCCCAGTTGCGCGTCACGCCGTCGGCATCGTCGACGCTCACGTCGGCGAACACGTGCGGGTGACGGCGCTGCATCTTGTCGCTGATCGCGCGTGCGACCTCGGCGAAGGCAAAGGCCCCCTGCTCTTCGGCCATGCGCGCATGGAACACCACCTGCAGCAGCAGGTCGCCCAGCTCGTCACAGAGATCGTCGAGATCGCCACGGTCGATCGCATCGGCCACCTCGTAGGCTTCCTCGATGGTGTACGGCGCGATGGTTGCGAAGTTCTGCTCCAGATCCCACGGGCAGCCGCCCTGCGGGTCACGCAGGCGCGCCATGATCGCCAGCAGGCGCTCCAGCTCGTGGGCGGCGGCGCTGCCGGTGGTGGGGGTGTCGTGCGCGCTCATGCGGCCTCCAGGGTCAGTCGGACAACCAGTCGCGCCACGGCAGGCTGGTATCACCAAGGGCAATGAAATCGCCGTTCAACAGGGTTTCGCGGCGGTTGTAGCGGAACGGCTTGCCGGTCGCAGCCGACAGTACCGCACCGCCGGCGGCGTGCAGTACGCACTGGCCGGCGGCGGTATCCCATTCGGAGGTCGGGCCCAGCCGCGGATAGACGTCCAGGCCACCTTCGGCGATCCGGCAGAATTTCAGCGACGAGCCCTGCGCGATGGTCTCGATGCGGCCCATGCGCGCCAGCAGCGCCTCGGTTTCCGGTGAGCGGTGCGAGCGGCTGGCGGCGACGCGCAGCGGGGCGGTGGCCGGCGTGCGGGTGCGCAGCACGGTGTCGTGCAGGCCCTGCCGGCGATAGGCCAGCTCGCCACGCATGGCATGCCAGACGATGCCGGTGACCGGGGCCAACACCACGCCGAAGGCAGGTGCGCCCTGGTAGATCAGCGCGATGTTGACGCTGAACTCGCCATTGCGCTTGACGAACTCGCGGGTGCCGTCGAGCGGATCCACCAGCCAGTACGCGCCCCAGTGGCGGCGGTGCTCCCACGGCACCTGCGCCGATTCCTCCGACAGGATCGGCAAGTCCGGGGTCAGCTGGCGCAGGCCCAGTTCGATGACCTGGTTGGCGGCCAGGTCGGCGGCGGTGACCGGGCTGTCGTCGTTCTTGATCTGCACCTCGAAGCCATCGGCGTACACCTGCATGATGGCCTGTCCGGCTTCCTGGGCGATGGCGATGGCGGTCTCGCGCAGGTCCGTGGTCAGTTTGATCATCGCGTTCCCTGCAGCCACTGGCGAGCGATGAACAGCGCCGCCAGCGAGCGTCCCTCGGAGAAGTCCTCGCGCAGCATCAGCTGGTCCAGTTCGGCCAGCTTCCACGGCACCACCTCGAGTTCTTCCGGCTCGTCGCCGGCCAGCTTTTCCGGATACAGGTCGCGTGCCACCACCAGCCACGACTGGTGGCTCATGTAGGTGGGGGCCAGAGTCATCGCGCGCAGCACGTCGACCCGGCGTGCACCGTACCCGGCCTCTTCCTTCAGCTCGCGGTCGGCGGCCTGCCCGGGGGTTTCGCCGGCGTCGATCCGGCCCTTGACCAGGCCCAGTTCATAGCGATGCATGCCGGCGGCGTATTCACGCACCAGCAGCACCGTCTCGTCGTCGAGCATCGGCACCACCACCACCGCACCATGGCCACGGCTGACCAGGCGTTCGAAGCGGCGGCGTTCACCGTTGGAGAACTCCAGGTCTAGGTGCTGGCGCTGGAAGGGGCCGTTCTCCTCATCGGTGATCCGATGGATGATCGGCAAGCGCCGGCCGGCACGGTCATCGTTCATGCGGAATCTCCGCGGCGGCCGGCGCCAGCGCCGGGGCCGATAGAATGTGCAGGCAGCAACATGTTCATGAGCCCGAAATGCTAGCAGACCCAACCCCCTCCCCGCTGGCCCAGCACTGGCGGCAACGCGACCTGCAGGTGCTGTGGCACCCGTGCACGCAGATGCGTGAGCACCCGCATACCCTGCCGCTGGTGCCGATCGCCCGTGGTGAAGGCGCATGGCTGATCGATCACGACGGCAACCGCTATCTGGACGCCGTCAGCAGCTGGTGGACCAATCTGTTCGGCCATGCCGAGCCGCGCATCGGCGGCGCCATCGCGGCGCAGGCCGGGCAGCTGGAACAGGTGATGCTGGCTGGCTTCGGCCATGAGCCGGCGATCACCCTGGCCGAGCGCCTGCTGGCGCTGGCGCCACGCCAGCCCGGCCGCGAGCCGCTGGCCAAGGTGTTCTACGCCGACAACGGCTCGGCCGGCGTGGAAGTCGCGCTGAAGATGGCCTTCCAGTATTTCCAGAACCGCGGCGAGCCACGGCGCACGCGCTTCATCGCGCTGGAGAACGGCTACCATGGCGAGACCCTTGGAGCGCTGGCGATGGCGGACATTCCGCTGTACCGCCGCGTCTACGCGCCGCTGCTGGCCGAAGGCCTGTTCGCGCCCTCGCCCGATGCCTACCTGGCCGAGCCGGGCCAGAGTGCGGCTGATCGCGCACGCCAGGCCGCTGATGGCCTGGCCACCCTGTTTGACCAGCATCCCGGCGAGATCTGCGCAGTGATCCTGGAACCGCGCCTGCAGTGCGCCGGCGGCATGCGCATGCATGACCCGGTGTACCTGCAGCGGGTGCGCGAACTGTGTGATGCGCACGGCGCATTCATGATCGCCGACGAGATCGCCACCGGCTTCGGCCGCACCGGCACCCTGTTCGCCTGCGAGCAGGCCGGGGTGATGCCGGACCTGATGTGCCTGTCCAAGGGCCTGACCGGCGGCTTCCTGCCGCTTGCCGCGGTGCTGGCCACGCAGGCGCTGTACGACGCCTTCCTTGATGACTCGCGCGAGCGCGCCTTCCTGCATTCGCACAGTTACACCGGCAACCCGCTGGCCTGTGCGGCTGCGCTGGCGACGCTGGACATCTTCCGCGACGACGATGTGATCGCCCGCAACCGTGGCATCGCCTCGGTGATGGGCGCGCTGGCTGCGCCATTGAGCGACCATCCGCACGTGGCCGACGTCCGCCAGGCCGGCATGGTGGTGGCCTTCGAGCTGTCGCGGGATGGCAACAAGCGCACGCCGTTCGATCCGGCGCTGCGACTGGGCCTGCACGCCTACAAGGCTGCGCTGAAACGTGGCGTGGTGCTGCGTCCGCTGGGCGACGTGCTGTACTGGATGCCACCCTACTGCGTGGATGACGAACAACTGGAGCTGCTGGCACATACCACGCTGGCGGCGATTGACGAGGCGATTGCATGCGCGTGACCCGCTGCCCCATCGACCTGGCGCTGCACAGCGGCCAGACCGTGACCCTGCCGGAAGAGACGGCCAACCATCTGGTGCGGGTGATGCGCCTGCGCGAGGGTGATACCTGCGTGCTGTTCAACGGCGATGGCCACGACTACAGCGCCACGCTGACCGCCGCCGGCAAGCGCGAGGTGCAGGTGCGCATCGATGCGGTGCAGGCGGTGGACAACGAATCGCCGCTGGCGATCACTCTGCTGCAGGGCATTGCCCGAGGCGAGAAGATGGACCTGATCCTGCAGAAGGCCACCGAGCTGGGCGTGAGCGCCATCGTTCCGGTGAATGCCGAGCGCACCGAAGTGAAGCTGGATGCCGCGCGCGCGGAGAAGCGCGTAGCGCACTGGAACAACGTGGTGACCTCGGCCTGCGGCCAGTCCGGGCGCGCGCGCATTCCGCAGGTGGGCTCGCCGGTGTCATTGGCGCAGGCGGCGGCGACGCTGCCGGCCGATACGCTGCGGCTGACGCTGGACCCGCACGGTGCCCATCGCCTGTCGACGCTCGACGCGGCGCCGACGGGCGGCATCGTGATCGCGATCGGCCCGGAAGGCGGCTGGTCGCCGCGCGACCGGGATCAGCTGGCAGCGGCAGGATTCCAGGGCCTGCAGCTGGGGCCGCGCATCCTGCGCACGGAGACCGCCGGGCTGGCCGCGATCGCGGCATTGCAGGCGCGGTTGGGCGACCTGGGGTAAGGTTGATTGGTGGTAGTGCCGGCCGCTGGCCGGCATCCAAGGGATCATGAGGTTGCCGGCCAGCGGCCGGCACTACCGGGAACCTGACCGGCGGATTGCCGATCAGGCCGCCAGCGAATCCAGCGCGGCTTCCAGCGCATCCAGGTTCGGCAGCAGCGCGCTCTGCTCACCCAGCAGCACGCGCATGTGCACGATCTGCGGCAGGGTTTCCTCGGAAGCATCGGCCAGCAGGCCATCGCGCGGCACCGAGATCAACTGCGGGAAATTCTGCGTCAGCAGCGCGTAGTAGGGGCGCTGCGCGTTGCCGCTGAGGGCCTTCAGCACGACGACCTTGTTGTGGCCGCCTACGGCTTCCTCGCCCAGGCCGGAAAGGCGCGCGAACGACACCAGCGGCACCTGCCAGCCGTGCCAGCCGATTTCGCCGACCAGCCAGCGCGGGGCGTCGGAAACCGGCTGCACCGGCACCCGCGACATCATTTCGGCCACGGTGGCATTGGGCAGCAGCACGCGCTCGTTGCCGGCCTGGATCAGGACGCCGCGGATTTCGTCATTGCTGGCATAGCTCATGGTGCCTCTCCGTTATCGTCTTCCACGCCCCAGCGCGAGGCGATGGCCTGCGCCAGTTCCTGTGGCTCACCCGCCACCATGCCAGCGGCGACCACCGCCGTGGCTGCGGCAGGGTCATAGCAGCCCTCGCCGACCTGCCCGGCCACCCAGGCACCGGCGGCGGCCAGATCCAGCGCCGGACCCACATGCGCAAGGTCGGCGCCGCTGAGCAGGACCAGCGCAGTGTGGTCGGCCGGCAGCCCGGCGATCGAAATGCCTTGCGCGTCGCTGACGAAATGCAGGCCGTCGCTGGCGGCCTGCACGCCGATGTCATCGGCCAGCACGTGCACTTCACCGGGTGTTGCACGCTGGCCGGCTTCGGCCAGCTGCACTGGCAGCGGCGACACCCGCGTCATCTGCTTGACCAGGTTGCCGTAGCGGCCACCGTCCAGGCGCATGTGCACCAGCACCGGCACGCTCAGCGACGACGGCAGCGCACCGAGCAGGCGGCGCAGCGCATCCGGGCCGCCAATGCCGGCCAGCACCAGCAGCGAGCCGGCACGTGCGCCCGCAGGCGCCGCAGTGTCCAGGTCCACCAGGCTGAGGTGATCGGTATCGAAGGACGGCAGCGGGGCTTCCATCGCGGCGCTGTACCCGGTGGCTGCGGGTGCGTCTGCTACGTCCTCGACCAGTGACCACGCGGTGTGGTCGAAGGACACCGGCGGCGTTGCCGGTGTGGCAACCGGCTGCATCGGCGCTGCCTCCAGCGGCTCCGGCACCACCGGCTGCAGCGCGGCCAGTGCCTGCTCCAGCGCGATCGGTTCGTGCAGGTGCGCCGGTGGCGCATACAGGCTGTCCGCCGGTACCTCGTCGGCCCAGCTTAATGCCTGGTCCAGATGCGGCTGGAGCGCTTCTTCCCGTGGTGCCGGCGGCGGTGCCGGGTGACCCGGTTCCAGCTGCAGGGCGGGTTCGTCTTCCGCACCCGGCGGCAGCACCTGCTGGTGGCCGTGCAGCTTGGCGGCCAGATGGCGGCCCCAGCGCTGTGCCTCCCAGCCATCACGGCGCGCCGCCAGCTCGGCTTCGTCGAAGACCAGGGTCAGGCCTGGTGCGGACAGCACCGCTTCAAGCCGCTCCAGAGCATCCTCGATGGCCGCTTCCAGCGCGATCACCACGAACTGTGGACGCGCGTCCTGCAGCAGCTGCGGCTCCAGGCCATTGGGGTCGTCTTCCAGCACCAGCTGCACATCGGCATGCGACAACGCCTCGCGCAGGCGCTCGCGCGCCGCGCCAGGACGGGCCAGCAGGGCGACGGCCGGGGCCGCCTGGGCTTCACTCACGGACACGGGCGATCCCCAGCAGGTCGTACACGTTACGCATCAGGTCCAGCTCCTGGTACGGCTTGCCCAGGTAGCGCTGCACGCCGATCTCGAAGGCGCGCTGGCGGTGCTTGTCGTCGCTGCGCGAGGTGATCATCACGATCGGCACGTCCTTGTAGCGCGGGTCGGCACGCATCGCGGTGGCCAGCTCGTAACCATCCATGCGCGGCATCTCGATGTCCAGCAGCATCAGGTCGGGCACGCGTTCTTCCAGGCGCTCCAGTGCTTCCACGCCGTCGCGGGCGACGCTGACCTCGAAGTTGTGGCGTTCGAGGATGCGCCCGGTCACCTTGCGCATGGTCAGCGAATCGTCCACCACCATCACCAGCGGCACCTGGCGCTCCTGGCGTGGCGCGTTGGCCAGCACCGGAAGCGTCGGGTTGGCGAGGAAGCGGCGCACCAGCGGCGCTACGTCCAGGATCACCACCACGCGGCCATCGCCGGTGATGGTTGCACCGTAGATGCCCGGCACCGACGCGATCTGCAGGCCGACCGGCTTGACCACGATTTCGCGGTTGCCCAGCACCTGGTCGATCGCCACGGCGGCACGCAGGTCACCAGCACGGACCAGCAGCAGCGGTACCTGGTCCTGGCCATCGGCACCCGCCGGGGCCTGCCCGACCAGGCTGCCGAGGTCGTACAGCGGATAGTCCTCGCCGCTGTAGCGATAGCTGCTGTCGGCCGCTTCGAAACGCTCGCGCGACAGGCGGCCGATGCCACTGACCGATGCGACCGGCACCGCAAAGGTGGTTTCGCCGATCTGCACGAACACCGCCTGGGTGACCGCCAGCGTCTGCGGCAGGCGCAGGGTGAAGCGCACGCCCTGGCCCCGCACTGACTGGATATCGACCGAACCGCCCAGCTGGCGCACTTCGTTGCGCACCACGTCCATGCCCACGCCACGGCCGGCCAGCTGGCTGACCTGGTCAGCGGTGGTGAAACCAGAGGCGAAGATCAGGTTGTCCAGTTCCTGCTCGTTCGGCTGCGCATCGGCAGCCAGCAGGCCACGGTCGATGGCGCGGCGGCGGATCGCCTCGCGGTCCAGGCCGGCGCCGTCGTCGGCCACTTCCAGCACGATTTCCGAGCCTTCGCGGTGCAGGCGGATGGCGATCTCGCCCTCCTCCGGCTTGCCGGCGGCGCGGCGCTGTTCCGGCGCTTCCAGGCCATGGGCCACGGAGTTGCGCAGCATGTGTTCCAGCGGCGCGACCATGCGGTCGAGGACGTTGCGGTCCAGTTCGCCGTGGGTACCTTCCAGGGTCAGGTGGACCTGCTTGCCGGTATCCATGCCGGACTGGCGGACCACGCGGCGCAGGCGCGGCACCAGACCGTCGAACGGCACCATGCGCGCGCGCATCAGGCCATCCTGCAGTTCCGAGCTTACGCGCGACTGCTGCTGCAGCAGGGAGTCGTACTGGCGCGACAGATCGTCCAGGACGCCCTGCAGGCCGCCAAGGTCGGCGGCGGACTCGTTCAGCGCACGGCTGAGCTGCTGCAGGGTGGAGAAACGGTCCAGTTCCAGCGGATCGAACTTCTGGTCCGCCTGGTCCTGCTCGCGCTGGTAGCGGGCGACGATCTGCGCCTCGGTTTCCAGGTCGAGTCGGCGCAGCTGGTCGCGCAGTCGCGCATTGGTGCGCTCCAGTTCGGCCATGGCACCACGGAAGGCACCCAGCTGCTGTTCCAGACGCGAGCGATAGATCGCCACTTCACCGGCATGGTTGACCAGGCGGTCGAGCAGGTCGGCGCGCACCCGCACCTGCTCCTGCTGCGGACGCGCCAGCGGATCTTCGTCGGCCACGCCTTCGGCCGGCAGTGGTGCCGACAGCGGGGCATCGGCCGGCGTCGTCAGCGGGCCCACAGCCTGTGCCGGCACGGCCTCGGCCTCGCTGGCCGCACGCGCGGCCGCAGCGGCCGCCGCGATATCGGTGGTGGTGCGGACCTCGAAGGCCTCCACCAGGTCCTGTGCAGGCGCCACCACGCGGTGGGCACCGGTCCGCGTCAGCAGCTGGTGCAGGCGGTCGAAGCCGCGCTCCAGCAGCTGCACGTCGCGGCGTTCGATCTCGGTGCGGCCGGCCGCCACGGCTTCCAGCAGGGATTCGATGCTGTGGCCAAGGTCGCCGATAGCATTGATGCCGGCCATGCGTGCGCCCCCCTTCAGGGTGTGCAGGTCACGCTGCAGGCCGGCCAGCACCTCGCGATCCTGCGGCGCATTGCGAAGCTCGCTGATCAGGCCATCGCAGTGGTCGAGCAGGTCCTTGCCTTCCTCGACGAAGATGTCGACCAGTTCGCGGTCGTACACGCTGAAGTCGAGCGCATCGGCGCCATCCGCGGTGTCTTCCAGGGTGGAGGCTTCATCGTGGAGCGGCGCCCGCTCTCCGGCGTCGGCCTCGGCAGGTTCGGCATCGGTGTTGGCCGTGCCCTGCCCCGGCGCTTCTTCCAGTTCGAAGAACCGCACCGGCTCGGCGGTGGCCTGCAGTGCTTCGGCAGCGCTCACCTCGTTCACCGTCGCCGGGGACGGCTGATCGGCGCTCTCTCCTTCGCCGACCGCCGCCTCCCCGCCGACGTCCGCATCCTCGGCAAAGGCTTCCGCCTCGCCCGGCGCGAGTTCGCTGGCCTGGAGGCCGAGCACGGGCCATTGCCCGTCGTCGTCCAGGGTCTGCTCTTCTTCGATCACGTGCAGGCCGGCCTCGAGCGCGGCTGCCAGCGTGACCGGTTCTGCAAAACCCGGCGCAGCCATTTCATCCTGCAGGCTCGACAGCCCGCTGTCGAGTGGCAGTGCAGCAGCGGCGTCAATGTCGCTGTCATCGCCACTGCCCGAATCAAAGGACAACGGCGTATTCAGGTCGATCGCGTCAACTTCCGCAGGCACCGGCCGCTCTTCCGCGTCGCGGTCATCCACCGGCAGCGCACTGGCGTCGAGGTAGGGCGACAGATCGTCGGCCATGGTCAGATCAGCGTCGTCGACCGTCGCGATCGTGGGCACGGCATCTGCTTCGGCCACTTCGACAACAGGCGCACTCTCGACCGGCTGGATCGATTCAATCGCGCCGGTGTCCGCCACGGCAGGTTCACCTTCGCCCGGCACCGACGGCCAGCCGGCGTCGAAGTAACGCGAAAGATCGTCGCTGGCGGTCAGCTCGCCCACGTCCAGGCCGCTGTCGGCCGCGATGTCCAGCGTCTGCGGGTCGGTTGCAGCTGGAACCGGTTCCAGCGCATCTTCGGCAAGCGGCTGCGGCTCGGCAATGAGATCGGGCGCCACATCGAAAGCGGACGCCATGCTGGTTTCGTCCAGCGAGTCCAGCCCGGCCAGCGGCGCTTCGGCTTCGGATGCCCGCCCGACATCGGGCGCCAGCTCGATGCCCTCTTCATCCTCGTCCTCCAGCCCGACCATCGGCCAGCGCGCTTCCGGCAGTTCACCAGCGAGCGCCTGCAGGCGCTGTACCAGCGCTTCCTGTGGCGTGATGCGCGGCTGCTCGGCCTGCAGCGCTTCCATGGTCGCGGTGATCGCCTGCGCGGTCGCATCCAGCGCAGCCACGCCCTCGTCGCCCGGCACCACGTCTGCAGCCAGCGCGCGCTTGATATAGGACTCGGCACCGCCGGTAACGGCAGTGATTTCCGGCACTTCGGTCATCGCGAAGGCGCCGTTCATGGTGTGCACCGCGCGCAGCAGCGCGTCGCTGACCGGCTGCGGCGCCTGCTGCGCCGAGCGCAGCCAGTCCTGCAGGGTCGCCTGGTGGACTTCCACTTCGGCTTCCAGGATCTCGCGCAGCACGCTGTCGATGTTGGCCGGCGTGCCCAGTGCTTCGGGCGCCGGGTCCGCATCGGCTTCAGCCTGCACCGACGCCATTGCTTCGGCTTCGAGGATGCGGCTGATCTCGTCCTCGCCATCGGCTTCGACCACCGGTGCGGCGGGAGCGGCCGCAACCGGCAGCGGTACGTAATAGGTGTCCTCACCCGCGCCGACGCGATCGGCAATGGCCTGCATCGCCTGCAGGTCCACGCTGATCCGCTGGCCATGACGCAACGCGGCGTTCAGCTGCGGCAGCGCGGCATGCGCGTTGTCGACCATGGCCAGCACGGCTGGCGTCGCCGGGCGGCTGCCGTCGAGCACGCGGTTGAGCATGCCCTCGATCTTCCACGCGAATTCGCCCAGGGTGCGTGCACCGACCAGTCGGCCACTGCCCTTGAGCGTATGGAAGATGCGGCGGATGGGACGCAGACGGTCCATGTTGTCCGGCTGCATGCGCCATGCCGGCAGCAACGTTCCGAGGTTGGCCAGTTCGTCGTCGAACTCTTCCAGGAACACCTCGCGGATGTCCTCGTCGATGTTCTCGGCATCGTCGTCGAAGCCGGCCTCGAAGCCGGCGTCTGCATCTTCCGCGCTGCCCACGGCGACTGGCGCTTCCGCATCGGCCGGCGTCGGGGTCGCCTGCGGATTGAAGTCCGCGGCGGCAGCGCTCAGCTCGGCAAAGAACTGCGCGTCGGCTTCGCTGAAATCAATCGGTGCGATGGTGTCGATGTCGATCATCGACACCGCCGCTGCCGGCACATCGGCAAGCGGTGCGGTCGCTTCCACCGGCACATCCACGGGGGTGATGTCCGGCTCTGCGGCAGCCGGGCTCTCTTCCACCACCGCAGGGGCAGTGGCATCGACGCTCTCCAGCGACGGATGCAGCCCGGCAGCGTCCTCCAGCGAAAATGCCTCCATCGCATGCAGCGACAACACGTCGTCGGCATTGTCCAGCGCATCGGCATCGAAACGGAACACGACGTCGTCACTTGCAGAAACCGCGTCATGTTCGGCGGCCACCGGGTCGAACCCCGGTGCGGCATGCGCGCCGGTCTCGATGGACAGCGACGCGTCGGCGGCGTCCTCTACGTCCAGGCCGGTTGTCGCATCGGACTGCACTGGCAGAGCCGCCTCCGACAGCGTCCAATGGGCGGCGGCGCCCTGCCCTGCATCGAGCTGTTCGAAACTGACCGGATCGAAGCTGGCAAACGTCGGACTGCGCTCATCGTCCGCTGGAGCAAGCGGATCGGCCTCAGGATGGAACGGTGCGAGATCCCATTGTGGGACCTCGGGTGCAGGTGCACTGGAGGCGGCAAAGACCAGCGGTGCATCCGACTCGTCACGCAGCGACAGCGGCGCGGAGGCGACGGATCCCAGCCCACCAAACATCAAGCTGTTGTCCGCCGCTGCCGGCGAAGGCGTGGCCGGTGGCGGATCGAAGGTGAAGTCCGGCAGCGGTACCGGCACCTCACCGGGTGCCGGCGCGGCCGACTGTACCGGGATCTCGATGTGCTCTGGCTGCAGTGCCTCGCCCTGCAGCACGACCGGCTCACGCTCGATCGACTGCGGCACGGACGCTGCCGGCTCAGCCGCATCGTGGTCCGGCAACGGCCAGTAGCGCAGCGCCTCAAGGCTGCTGCGGGTGATGTCGAGGATGTCCTCGCGACCCGGGCGGCGGTCGCGCAGGGCTTCGAGGTAGTACTCCAGGCTGGCCATGGCGTCGGCCAGCGTGTCCAGCTGGCGGCCACTCGGCACGCGCTGGCGACCGATCAGCTCGGCTTCGATGTACTGCTGCACACCGCGCAGGTAATCGGCGGCGGTACCCAGGTCGAGCATGCGCAGCGCACCGGACACATCGCCCAGCAGGCGCGGCACGTCGTGCAGCTCGGCATGGTTCCAGCTGGTTTCAATGAACGCGACGAAGTGCTCGCGCGCGGCGGCGAAGTTGGCGATGGCCTCGTGCGCCAGCACCTCTACCGTGCGCCGGTTCTCCACTGCGCTCGGATCGTCCTGGCCACTGCCGCCGGCGCCCAGGTGGGCGACCTGGTCATCCAGCGACGCATCCACGTAGAGCAGCGCCCCGGCGATATCCAGCAGCAGGTTTTCGTCGATCTGCTGGCGGCCCTCGACCACGCCACGCAGGGCATCACGTTGCTGCACGACCACGCCGCGGGCCACGCCCAGGCCCATCATGCCCAGCGTATCGGCGACCGCACCGAGCTCGTTGGCCTGGGTCTGCAGTTGCTCCGGCGCACCGCCGGTACGCAGGTGCAGGTCCAGCGCATCCTTGATGCGCAGCAGTTCTTCCTTCACTGCACTGCCCACGGTATCGAGCAGCTCGCGGTTGCGCCCGCTCAGGCTGCCACGGGCATGGTCCAGCTCGGCCTCGGTGGCGGTGACGCTGTCCGGTGCGAATGCCAGCAGCACGCTGTCATGCACGCCCTCTTCGCCACGTGCGGCACGGATCTCGTTGAGCAGCGGCATCAGCACGATCGGGATGTCACGGTGACCGTTCTGCAGGCGCTCCAGGTAGTCGGGCAGCAGCACGCTGCCACGCATCAGGGTCGCGCAGGCTTCATCCCGATCGGCCACGCCACCGGCGCCGATGGCATTGGCCAGCTGTTCCAGCTCCTCGGCCACCATGGCCGGGGCGTACAGCTCGACCATGCGCAGGGTGCCCTGTACCTGGTGCAGGTAGCCGGCGCAGATGCGCATGCGGCTGGCGTCGGTCGGGTCTTCGGCGTAGTACTCGACTTCGTTGCGCACCTGGCGCAGGGTCTCGTCCAGCTCGGGCTTGACCCAGCCCAGCGCTGCGTGGCTCATCGCATCGCGCAGACTGCTCATGGACGCGCTCCGTTCGCCGCCGCGCGGAAGCCGCGCGAGTTCTGGCGTGGGGAATGGAAATGCTTCATCGACTGGTTCCTTGCTCGCCGCCCTGCCCGCGTCACGCCGGCAGCTTGAAGTCGGCGACCGAACGACGCAGGTCGGCCGCCAGCTGCGCGAGGTGGCCGATCGATTCGGCGGTCTGCCCGGCACCCTGCGAGGTCTGGCCGGTGATCTGCCGGATCACGCCCATGGTGCGGGTGATGTCCGAGGCCGCGGCCGACTGCTGCTGGGCGGCGATGGAGATGTTCTTGATGAGGGTGTTCAGTGCATTGGACACGCGCTCGATCTCGGTCAGCGCGGTGCCGGCATCCTCGGCCAGGCGTGCACCGGACACCACTTCGGCGGTGGTCTGTTCCATCGAGGTGACCGCTTCGTTGGTATCGGCCTGAATGGCCTGCACCAGGTTCTCGATGCGTCGGGTCGCGCCGGAGGTACGTTCTGCCAGGCGCTGCACTTCGTCGGCCACGACCGCGAAACCGCGGCCCGCTTCACCTGCCGAGGCCGCCTGGACCGCTGCGTTCAACGCCAGGATGTTGGTCTGTTCGGAAATGTCGTTGATCAGTTCCACGATCGAGCCGATTTCCTGCGACGACTCACCCAGGCGCTTGATGCGCTTGGAGGTTTCCTGGATCTGGTCACGGATCTGGTCCATGCCCTGGATGGTCTCGCGCACCACGCCGGCACCTTCGGCGGCGATCACCACCGAACGCTGTGCCACGTCGGCCGACTCGGCCGAGTTGCGCGACACCTGTTCGATGCTCGCCGCGATTTCGCCGATGCGGTCCGACGCCGAGGTGATCTGGTTGGCCTGGTGGCCCGCCGCCTCTGCCAGCTGCATGGCGGTGGCCTGGGTTTCCTGGGTGGACAGCGCGACCTTGGCCGAGGTGTCGTTGATGGTGGTCACCAGGTGGCGCAGCTCGTCGACGGCGTAATTGATTGCGTCGGCGATGGCGCCGGTCATGTCCTCGGTCACCGAGGCCTTCACCGTCAGGTCGCCCTCACCCAGCGAGGAGATTTCGTCCAGCAGCCGCATGATCGCCTGCTGGTTGCGGCTGTTGAATTCCACCTGGGTCTGGTAACGCAGTTCCTGCTCGCGCGAGCGGCTGCGCACGTTGGTGGAAACGAAGCCGATGATCGCGATCAGCGACAGCGCACCGGACACCACACCGATCCAGAAGTTCGGGAACAGGCGGGTGTCAGACACCGAGCCGAACGAGGAGAACGCGTCGAACAGCTTGCGGCTGTCATCCAGCATGTGGGCCGAACCCTGGCCCAGCGCGGTGGCGGCGGACTGCGCCGCGAACAGCTGGCGCGAGCTGGCCAGGATCGCGTCAGCGTCCTGCTTCATCGCTTCCCACTTCTGCTGCGACTGCTCCAGTGCGGCGACGGCGGCGGCACCGCGCACGGCGGTGATGCCCAGTTCCTCGTTGCCGTTGCGCAGGCCGTCGAGCACCTGCGAGAACACGGTGATGTCGCGTGCCAGTGCATCGCCGGACGTCGCTGCGGCGCTGCCACCGGCACGCATTTCGGTTACGCGGCGGGCCATCGAGCCAGCCACCACGACCTGCTGCAGTGCGCTGTACACCTGCGACGACGGCGCGCCGGAGGCGGACATCGCACGCACCAGCTCGTTCAGCTGGGCCTGCAGGCCCGGCACCGCGCCGGTGAAGTTGTTGGCATTGCCGGCCAGCGCCAGCACCGCCGGTTCGCTGGCGACCAGCTGCCCGGCCTGCTTGCCCAGCGGCGCCCAGGTCTCGCCCAGGGTGGCGATGGCACCGGACACGCCCGGCTCCTTGCCGTAGCGCCCCTGCAGTGTCGACACGTTCTGTTCGATCGCGTTGCGGGTCGCCTTGAAGGCGGTGAACGCCTGCGCGTTGCCGCCCACCGCGTCACGGCCCTGGTTGGCCAGCTGCTGCGACAGCACCTGCAGGTCGGCCGCCTTGGAACCGGCATCGGCCAGGCGACTGCCCTGCCAGGTGGCGACGCCGGTGTTGACGCCGAACAGGATCATCGATGCCAGCAGCAGGAACAGCCAGAGGTTGCTGCCGCCCAGCCGCAGCTTGCCGGTCTTGGTGGCGTCCGAAGCAGTACTCATCGTTCAACCTCGATCTTCAATGCAGGGGGCGATGCCCGGCCTCAGGCCGCGGCTTGCCGGAATTCAGGGGTACGCGACAGCAGCGAGAGGGAGAACACGCCCCAGTCGTGGCCGTCGGCGTGGAAGGCGCGATCGACGAAGTGGCCGTAGCGCCCTTCGGCCAGCGTGCCGGCCGCGATCTGCTGGTCCAGTTCAAAGCTGCGCTGGCCGAACAGTTCATCGATGGTCAGGGCGACGTCGCCGCCGGCCTGGCGCATGATCAGCACGCGCTGGCCTTCCTGCTGCACGGTACGCGTGCCTTCCAGGAAGTACTTCAGGTCGACCACCGGGAACAGGTTGCCGCGCAGATTGCCCACGCCCAGCAGCCACGGCTGCGCGCACGGCACCGGGGTCACCGGCGGCATCGGCACGATTTCCACCACTTCGCGGAAATCGGACACCAGCCGGCGCTGGCCGACGCGGTAACCCACGCCACGCCAGAGGTCCTGGGCGAACTGCCGCTCGGGCAGCTGCACCGCATGGGCCAGGCTGCGCCGTTCGTAGGCTTCGAGAATGTCGAAGGGCGAGCGCATCAGGCCACCAGTTCGTTGATCCGCGCGATCAGTTCATCCTCGCGCGGCGGCTTGACGATGTAATCGGCCGCGCCCTGGCGCAGACCCCATGCCTTGTCGGTTTCCATCGCCTTGGTGCTGACGATGATCACCGGGATGTGCTTGATCGCCGCATCACGGGCCATCGCGCGGGTGGCCTGGAAACCGCTCATGCCGGGCAGGACCACGTCCATCAGCACCAGCTGCGGCACCTGGTCGCGGACCAGCTGCAGTCCATCCTCGGCATTGTCCGCCTCCAGCACCTCGTGGCCGGCACGGCGCAGCCACTGGGTGAACACCGCGCGGTCGGTCGGTGAATCCTCGATCAGAACGATACGAGCCATTGTGCCTTTCCCCCCTGGTCAGGCGTTGACGTATGTGCGGATGGCACCCAGCAGTTCTTCACGCGTGAAAGGCTTCGTCAGGTACTGCTCCGAGCCGACGATGCGTCCCCGCGCCTTGTCGAACAGGCCATCCTTGGACGAGAGCATGATGACCGGGGTCGCCTTGAACAGCTGGTTGCCCTTGATCAGCGCACAGGTCTGGTACCCGTCCAGGCGCGGCATCATGATGTCGACGAAGATGATCTGCGGCTGCTGGTCTGCGATCTTCGCAAGCGCTTCGAAGCCGTCGGTGGCGGTGACCACCTCGCAGCCTTCGCGCTTGAGCAGCGTTTCCGCAGTCCTGCGGATGGTCTTCGAATCATCGATGACCATCACCCGGAGTCCTGCGAGTTCCCCGCCCGCAGTCGTGTTTTCAGTCATTGCCTATCCCCAAGCGCACGGCCCGATCTCTGGCGGGGGCCGCTACGAAAGCGTATCTATATCGCACTTTCCGCGCCCGCTTCAAGGCCGCCCCATGGCGCGGGGCATGGCACCCTCCTGAACGTGACGGGTTTCGCAATGCGTGCGCGACCGCCGGGCGGACGCTGCGTTGCAGGACGGCGGGGAGGCGCGCGAGCGGCATTGCCGCTACCATCAACGCCTTGCCTGACAGGTGCGCCCATGCCGTTGAACGTCATCGTGGTGATGGATCCCATCGCCCACATCAAGATCGCCAAGGACACCACCTTCGCCATGCTGCTGGAAGCCCAGCGCCGCGGCCATGCCCTGCACTACGTGCGCCCGGGCGGCCTGGCCCTGGAGGGTGGTGTAGCGGTGGCCCAGACCGCGCCGCTGCAGGTGCGCGACGACCCGGCCGGCTGGTATGAGCTGGGCGCGTTCAGCCGCACCGAGTTCGGCCCCGGCCAGATCGTGCTGATGCGCAAGGACCCGCCGGTCGACGCCGAATACATCTACGACACCCAGGTGCTGGACGTGGCCGCAGCGGCTGGCGCCTGCGTGGTCAACAACCCGCAGGGCCTGCGCGACTACAACGAGAAGCTGGCCGCGCTGCTGTTCCCGCAGTGCTGTCCGCCGACCCTGGTCAGCCGCGACGCGAAGGTCTTGAAGGCCTTTGCGCTGGAGCACGGCCAGGCCGTGCTGAAGCCGCTGGACGGCATGGGCGGCCGCTCGATCTTCCGCAGCGGCCAGGGCGATCCGAATCTGAACGTGATCCTGGAAACCCTGACCGACGGCGGCCGCAAGCTGGCGCTGGCCCAGAAGTTCATTCCCGACATCACCGCCGGCGACAAGCGCATCCTGCTGGTCGATGGCGAACCGGTGGACTACTGCCTGGCGCGCATCCCGCAGGGCGATGAATTCCGCGGCAACCTGGCCGCCGGCGGCCGCGGCGAAGGCCGCCCGCTGAGCGAGCGCGACCGCTGGATCGCCGCCCAGGTCGGCCCGGAGATGAAGCGCCGCGGCATGCGCTTCGTCGGCCTGGACGTGATCGGCGATTACCTGACCGAGGTCAACGTGACCAGCCCGACCTGCGTGCGCGAACTGGACGCGCAGTACGGCCTGAACATCGCCGGCACCCTGTTCGACGCACTCGAGGCCGGCCTGCGCTGATGTCTGCCGCACCTGCCGTCCTGCCCCCGCCGCCGCGCGAAGCGCAACGGCTGGGGGCGACCATCGCGCTGTCGGTGCTGGTCCACGCCCTGCTGATCCTGGGCGTGGGCTTCGCCGTGAAGGGCGATGCGCCGCTGGTGCCGACACTGGAAGTCATCTTCAGCCAGACCCGCACCGCGCTGACCCCGAAGCAGGCCGATTTCCTGGCCGCGGCCAACCAGGAAGGCGGTGGCGAGCACGACCGCGCACAGCGTCCGCGCGACAACCAGGCCGGCATCGTGCCGCAGGCCCAGTCCGGAATCAGCCCGGTTCCACAGCAGCAGCAATCGGCCGCGCCGGTTCCGCCGCCACAGGCACGGGTGGTCAGCAGCCGCAATGGCGAAGAGGTGGTGGCGCAGGCGCAGTCCCGCCCCACGCCGGATCAGCCCGAACCGGATGCGCCCTTGAGCGCACGCGAACAGCGCGACGTGGAGATGGCGCGGCTGGCTGCCGAAGTACATCTGCGCTCGGCGCAGTACGCCAAGCGCCCGAACCGCAAGTTCGTGTCGGCCAGCACGCGTGAGTATGCCTATGCCAATTACCTGCGCGCCTGGGTCGACCGTGCCGAGAAGGTAGGCAACCTGAATTACCCGGATGAGGCGCGGCAGCGCCGCCTCGGTGGCCAGGTAGTGATCAGCGTGGGCGTGCGCCGCGATGGCAGCGTGGAGAGCAGCCGGATCCTGCGTTCGAGCGGGACGCCATTGCTGGATGAGGCCGCCCTGCGGGTGGTGCAGCTGGCCCAGCCGTTCCCGCCCTTGCCGAAGACCGAGGATGAGATCGACATCCTGCAGGTTACCCGTACGTGGGTGTTCCTGCCGGGCGGCACCCTGCACGACGACCGGTAGGGTTTTGTTGCCCGGGCCTGCGGCCCGGGACCCGCTGGAGGGCTAGAGCAACGGCAACAGCAACAGCGGCGGTTGGGCTGTGGGTTTGGCGGGGCGGTGTGGGCTTGCAGGACACGCCGTAAACCCGTCCCTGGGGGCTCGATGGCGCCTTGCTCGTGTGCGCTGTCCTGCGCACACGGCAAGACCGGGGTTGGGCGTCCTGCCCAACCCGCCCGAGGCGTGCCTCGGGCCCATGGCGCAACGGTCCTGCAAGCCCACACCGCCCCACCTCTGACAGATCGCGGCGCATCGCGTCCCGCTCCGCTGTTGGTAGGTGTCGACCTTGGTCGACACACATCCACGCTACGCGTGGATGCGAGCAAAGCGATCCGCTTTTGACTTTGATTTTCTTTTTTGATTTTCCGTGGCGGACGCACACGGAAACTGTCAGAGGCCGGGCGGGGTGGGTTCGCGGGGGTGTCCGCGGCATGGATGCCGCGGCCAAGCCCCCAGGGACGGGTTTACGGCGTCCCCCGCGAACCCACCCCGCCCGGCCAAGCGCGGCTTTTGGTTTATGCGATCAACCAACCCCGCCACGAGGGGCTCAGCCGTTGGCCTTCGCCTTCGCCTCGCGCGCGGCCTGCTGCTCGACCAGGGTCAGCGCCACATTGTCACGCAGGTACGCCGGCTCGACCTTCTCCGGTGCAATGGCTTCGCCGCGAGCGAACGCCGGCAGCGCCAGTGCCAATACATCCGACGCTCGCGGCAGCGCCGTCGCATCAAAGCAGCGCAGGCCGGTGCCCAGCTGGGTCACCAGTGCCCCCTCGGCTGCGCCGAAACCGGTGCCGACACCGTAGGCCGACATCCCTTCCGGCAGCGCAACCGCAGCGGGTGCGCACACGCGCTCGGCATCGCGTGCCACCGGCAGGCCGTCTACACGCTCGAAGCGCGCGACGTACAACTCCCCCATCCGTGCGTCGATCGCCGACAGGATCTGCGTTTCGTCCGCCGGTGCCCGCAGCGCCAGCACCTGCAGCGTCGAGACCGGCAGCAACGGCCGATCCAGTGCCAGCGCAATGCCTTGCGCGATGGCGATCGCCAGGCGCACACCGGTGAACGCACCCGGGCCGCGGCTGAGCGCGATACCGTCCAGCTGGCGGCGGCTGATGCCTGCTTCGGACAGCAGCGCCTCGGCCCACGGCAGGCTCAGTTCGGCATGCCGGCGCGGGGCGATCTCGAAGCGTTCCAGCACCTGCCCATCGACATGCAGGGCAACGGAACAGGCTTCGGTGGCGGTTTCAAAGGCGAGCAGTTTCATCGGATCGGGTCAGAACAGGGGGAACGTGGCACCGGGCGCCGGCTCGGGGCCGGTCGCAACGGCCGCCGCAGCAGCCGCATCATCGGCCACGGGCGCCCATTGTGGCGTAAAGAAGGCCTGCACATCGGCCAGACTGCGGGTACGGCGGAATGGCGGCAGTGAATCGAGGAAGACCCGACCATAGCCACGGTTGAGCAGGCGCGGGTCGCACAATACCAACACACCACGGTCGCTCTCACTGCGGATCAGGCGACCGACGCCCTGTTTCAGCGCGATCACCGCCTGCGGCAGCTGCTCATCGCGGAACGGATTGCCGCCCTGGCTGCGGATCGCCTCCAGCCGTGCCTCGTACACCGGATCGTCCGGCGCCGCGAACGGCAGCTTGTCGATCATCACCACGCTCAGCGCCTCCCCCACCACGTCCACGCCCTCGCGGAAACTGGCCGAGCCCAGCAGCACGCCATTGCCCGACTCGCGGAAGCGCTGCAACAGCGTCGCGCGCGGCGCCTCGCCCTGCACGAACAACGGCCATGGCCCATCACGCAGTGCCTCGGCGGCCTCGCGCAATGCACGGTGCGAGGCAAACAACAGGAATGCCCTGCCCTGCGACGCCTGCAACACCGGCCGCAGGGTCTGGATCAACGCAGTACCAAAGCCCCGCGCAGCCGGATCAGGCAGGCCTTCGGGCAGGTAGCACAGCGCCTGCTCCGGCCAATTGAACGGGCTTGGCTGGACCAGCGTATGCGGGTCATCCAGGCCCAGGCGGGTGGCGATGTGGTCGAAGCCACCGCCCACGGTCAGCGTCGCCGAGGTGAAGATCCATGCCGCGCGACTGCGTTCGCGATGCTCACGTAACGGGCCGGACACATCCATCGGCGTGCGCTGGCAGCGAAAACCACGTGGCGTGAGCTCGTACCAGAGCACATCAGCGGCAGTGGCGGTTTCCGCCGGGTCGGTATCGAAATCGAGGGCAGGTTCGTCATCGCCCAGCCAGCGGCTGAGCCGCGAGACCGCCTCGCGCGCCCGCGCATGGCAGGCATCCAGGCCCGCCCCGGCTTCGCGCAGCGGCTGCAGTGCCTGCTCCAGCGTCACCAACCCCGCCATCACCGTATCGAATCCATCGCGCACCTGCGGCATCGCCAACGCGCGCCATTGCGTGCCACGCGGCGGCAGTCCCTCCATCGCCGAACGCAGGGCCAGCAGCGCCTGCTGCAACTGGTCGACCGGTTCCTGCAGCGCCGACTGCGCGCCGCCGACGCCACGCGCTTCGGCCAGGCAGTCGCGGCCCAGTTCCTGCCACGGGCGCATGCCGAAACCTTCGCCGAAGAACTGCGCGGCCAATTCGGGCAGCTGGTGTGCCTCGTCGATGACGAAGGCCTGCGCCCCCGGCAGCAGTTCACCGAAACCGTCCTGCTTCAGGGCCAGATCGGCCAGCAGCAGGTGATGGTTGACCACCACCACATCGGCCGCCTGCGCACGCTGCCGCGCGCGCACCACGAAGCAGTCATCCCAGAACGGGCAGTCGGTACCCAGGCAGTTGTCGACAGTGGAAGTGACCATCGGCAGCAGCGGCGAATCATCGGCCAGGCCTTCCAGTTCGGCGATGTCACCGAACTCCGAACGACCGGACCAGGCCAGGATGCGCTGGAACTGCGCCGCCTGTTCGGGGCTGGAAAAACGCGGCTCGCCGCGCGCCTGCTGCAGGCGATAGCGGCACAGGTAGTTCGCGCGCCCCTTCAGCAACGCACTGCGCAGGCCGACACCAAGTGCCTGACGCACCCGTGGCAGATCGCGGTGGTAGAGCTGGTCCTGCAGCGCGCGGGTTCCGGTGGAAATGATGGTACGCAACCCGGACAGCAGCACCGGCACCAGATAGGCAAAGGTCTTGCCAGTGCCGGTACCGGCCTCGGCCAGCAGCAGGTCACGCTGCTGCAGCGCATCGGCGATGGCTTCGGTCAGGTGCAGCTGTGCCGGACGCGGGACGAAGGCATCCAGGTGCGAGGCGAGCGCGCCGCCGTCGCTGAGGGCTTCGCGGCTGGCATGGACAAGGTCGGACATCAGAGGGAAAGGATACCCGGCCGGGCGCTGCCCGGCACCCGTTTCAAGCCAGGGCAACAGCAACGGCAACAGCAACAGCAACAGCGTTGTTCATGGCTCTGGGTTGCTGCGTGCTGGGCGGGCCGGGAGGGGCAGGCAGGACACGCCGTAAACCCATCCATGGGGGCTCGATGGCGCCTTGCTCGTGTGCGCTGTCCTGCGCACACGGCAAGACCGGGGTTGGGCGTCCTGCCCAACCCGCCCGAGGCGTGCCTCGGGCCCATGGCGCCAACGGTCCTGCCTGCCCCTCCCGCCCCGCCCCGCCTTCGACAGTTTCCCGGTGACGGATGGACGTGCTTCGTGGCGTTGCGCTTGCTCGACTGGATTCAGAAGCGGTGGGTCGAACGGAAACAAGAAGGGGTTGGATCCGTTTTCCTGCGGAAAACGGATCCAACCCACAACGAGTGCGCGCAGCGCGCGACCCGCTTTTGATTTTCTTTTTCTCTTCCGTGGCTGGCAGCACACGGAAACTGTCAGAGGTCGGGCGGGGCGGGTTCGCGGGGGTGTCCGCGGCATGGATGCCGCGGCCAAGCCCCCAGGGTGAAGTGACCCCCGGGAGTTGGACGTCAGATCCAACCCCCGAGGGATACATGAACAGATATGACGCACGTTTCAAACTGCAGGTCGCCAAAGAGGCCTGC